>NZ_JAQPCH010000006.1:0-241128 GCF_028464205.1 Maribacter sp. PR66 | reverse complement strand
GCTAACTGCTAACTGCTAACTGCTAACTGCTAACTGCTAACTGCTAACTGCTAATTGCCAACAACCAACCCCATCTCCTATTTATTTCATACCTTCAAAATATGAACCCAAAAATTCACCTACACCAAATCCATCCTGTCCTGCCCGTCTGGGACGTTTTGGATGCGCTGGACTTTTATGTAAACCGATTGGGATTCCGGATTGCCTTTGCGGACGATTCCAAAAACCCCAAATATGCAGGCGTCATTCGGGACGATGTAGAGATCCATTTACAATGGCACGACCGAAAGGAATGGGATTTTGATATCGATCGGCCCATGCTTCGGATCGTGACCCAAAACATTGAAGGACTTTTTGAAGAATATGGTGAAAAGGATGTGTTCCACTCCCATACCTTGTTACGGGAAACGGCATGGGGTACCAAGGAATTTGCCTTTTATGACCCGTTTAGAAACGGGCTAACGTTCTATCGGGATATTTCGAGTTCATAATTTTTAATTAGATAAAAGCAACCTTTAAGGAATTTGTCAATTCGAGCATTTTTACTGGATAACATCCAGAAAAAATGTATCGAGAATCAAAACTTTTCAGCAGTAAAACCGTGTTCTCGATACTTTTTCCAATGGAAAAAACTCGAACTGATGATTTTTTGGGAAATTGATTTTAAGTTGAACAAAAAGTTTAATTTTATTATATAACTGATTTGTAATCAGTATTTAAACAGAAAATTATTAAAATGAAAGTATTGTTTATTGGAGGTACGGGAAATATTAGTACTCCGTCTAGTCGGTTGGCAGTAGCCAGGGGAATGGACCTGTACCTGCTGAACAGGGGCAAGTCTGAATTGGACATTGAGGGCGTCCATTCCATCATCGGGGATATAAACAAACCCGAGGAACTTACCGAATTAAAAAAGCACGAATGGGACGTGGTGGTCAATTGGATCGCTTTTACCCCGGGCGATATTGCGCGTGATCTGGACCTGTTCTCAGGAAAAACGAAACAGTATATTTTTATAAGTTCGGCGTCCTGTTACCAGACTCCATTGACTTATCCCATTATCACGGAATCCACTCCGCTTCGCAATAACCTGTGGGACTATTCCAATAACAAAATTAGATGTGAGGAACTGTTGACCAAGGCCTACCAAGAGCAGGGATTTCCCATGACCATCATACGGCCCTCGCATACCTACAACACCATGACGCCGTTGGCCATGGGTGGGTTCGATAAGTACAACACCATTGACCGTATTCTAAAAGGAAAGGAAATCATTGTACATGGCGATGGTACCTCCTTGTGGACGGTCACCCATGCCGACGATTTTGCCAAGGGTTTTGTAGGACTTTTGGGATTGACTACGGCCATTGGACACGCCTTTCATATAACATCCGATGAGGTGTTGAGCTGGAACATGATCTATAAAATTACGGCCGAAGCTCTGGGTAAAGAGGCGAACATCGTTCATATTGCATCGGATTTTATCTGTAAAATTGAGTCCTCCTTTACAGGTAGTTTGTTGGCCGATAAATCCGAAAGCGTGATTTTTGACAATACCAAAATAAAGACCTTCGTGCCCGGTTTTAAAGCAACGATTCCCTATTCCGAAGGCATAAAGCGCACTTTAAAATGGTTGCAGGAAAAACCGGAACGACAATGGATAGACCCCGAAACCGAGGCAAAAATCGAAAATGTACTGAGAGCCTATAAATCGCTAACGGCGTAGCATCCTAGACATACCCCGTATATACCGATACCACAATTGCCAACGCTCCCAAGAGCAATAGAAGGGCAGTGGGTTTCCAAGCGAATTGTAACCATTTGTTATAGGGGATTCCACATACCGCCAATATGGCCATAAGGGCTCCGTTGGTGGGCACAAACATGTCCGCCGTAATGGCACCATACTGATAGGCAAGCACGCAGGTCTGTCGTGAAATTCCGACCAAATCGGAAAGCGGAACCAAAATGGGCATGGTCAAAATGGCCTGCCCGGAGTAACTTGGAATGGGAATGTGCAAAATGACATGGGCCACCATCATCAATACCCCGGAAAGCGATGCCGATACGTATTGCAAGGGCCCGAAGAGTCCGTACACAACGGAATCAATGATCATCCCTTCTTGCAAGACCATGGATATGCTATTGGCGAGACCAATGATAATGGCGGCAAAGATCATTTCCTTAAATCCGTCGATATAGGCTTCACCCGTACCATTAACCCCCAGTTTACCCAAAAGTCCAGAAACAATACCTAATACAAAAAAGCTGGCGGACATTTCCATAAAACCCCAATCCAGTTTTAAAAGGCCGTATAGTACCACTACAAAAGTGAGACATAGCAGGGTGAGAATAATTTTGGAACTCAGGGACATTTTTTCTTGGGTATCAGAGGCCTCCATTTTTTCTGTTCGGTGTTTGGCGTTGTACCGTACTAAGTAGAGCATCCATATCAAAAAAGCGATACCCAGAACCACCAATCGGAATACACTGCCGGAGAGTAGGGAAACACCTGCCTCCTGTTGGGCAATGATAACGCCAAAGGGGTTTGATGGACTAAAGGCACTTCCCAGTACGGTGGAACCATAACTCATGTAAACCGTGGTGTAGATGTTGAACCCCATGCTTTTTCCAAAAATGATAAGTACCGGCATCATGGCGATGACTTCTTCCTGCATGCCAATACTTGCCCCTGCGGCGGTAAATAATAGGGTGACCACGAATAAGGACAGGACTTCCCTGCCCTTTAAAACCTTGACCAGTTTGTTCAGGCCTTGGGATAGGGCCCCAGTTTTTTCGATGACATAGAAACAACCGCCCAATAAAAGGATCAACACAATGACATTGGCCCTATCCGCAATACCCTTGGGAATAGCCAACATTACCTCAAAGGCAGATAAATGTTTACCTTCCGTTTCTTGGTATGAATCACCGACCACTCTTGTAATTCCGGTATCTGGATGCGTAAACCTTTCATAACTGCCCTGTGGCACCACATAGGTTAGCACCCATGCGAACAGTATCGCGCCGATAATAATGACAAAGGCATTTGGAAAGTTTTTCATTTGGTTTGGTTTTTTCTATTTCAGGGGCTTTTTACTCTATGGTTGTTTCCTTCAAGATTTTCTGTATTAATATTTTGGCTTGCGTATAGGCAATTTCAGACTCTTTAAGGACATAGAGTTTGTCATCGATATAGTTTTCAAATTGAATTTTTTGTAGCAAAAGTGCATTGTCCATTTGAAGCTGGGAGGGTTCGTATGGAAATGCATTGGATTGTGTATCGATGTTTCTAAGCGAACCATGTTCCCGAATATATTCGATTAAATTGATATTCGTTTTTTCTGTTTGAGCCATCGTTTCCTGTAATTCCTTAAAAAATCGGGACCAATTGAACAATAGAATTTTAAGCTCCGGATTGTTCAATTTTGAGAGTCCAACAGAGTTCTGCAGGTCGTTCAAAACAAATTCACTGGGCTTCCAAGAAGGACTTTCTATGACATAATGCAAAAGGCTGTCTATTGGTTCTGTTTCTTGTAAGTTTTCTTCTTTAAACTTTCCAAAAATGGTTTCCGTAGCCAAAATGGTGCGTTGCAAAATGGTATTTATGGAATCCAAGTCCCTTAAATTTTCTTGGAATTCAGTGTTTAGATTTTGCACGGTGATTTTTTCCCGGTTATTCTCAAGTCGTTCCTCGTTCCAGTTATTTATTTGTAGCGCGATTAAAATACCGATGACTACAAGTACAATCTCGCCAATGGCATATCTAAAATATTTGGAGGTTCTGTTTTCCATGATGAGATTCTGCCGAATTTTTCTAAAGATTTTAATCATGAAGCGATAGTATTAGTTTCCTTTTTGATAGGAGGACAGGGTTTTGTCAAGTATGGGTAGCAGTTCCTGGATGGCCCGATTTCCTTCCCGTAAGTCAAGAAGGGTACCTTCCTCGTTTCCAATATTTATCTTCAGGGAAGTGAGAAAGTAAAGATCCGATTTGAGTTGTTCATAATCTGCGGGGATAGCTTCTGTGCCCCAAGTATAATCTCTAAAATGGTTGCGGGCATAGGGGAGTAACACGGTGCGAAACTCAAAATCGTCGTCATTGGTATCATCATTGATTTCTGTTATGGTAGTGGTATAATAACTGGTCAACTTATTCCGAAGATCTTGATCTTGTAGAAGTTCTATTCCTAATTTCTTAATCAATTGGTAGCCATTATCCACTAACACGATACGCCTGGCCAACATAACACGTCCTAAGTGATAATTAATGGAATCATAAGGAATATCACCTGCCTCGAGCTTATTGATTACGGTGTATTGTATATTGATATCTTCTAATTTTTTGCTGTAGGTTTTCTCAATGTTGAGGCTATCGCTAATGAGATTACTACGTATTTCGGTAAGAATTTTCACGATTTCACCATCAACTTTCCTGTTTTCATTCCAGTTGTTGACCTGTAAGGCAATCAGGATACCAATGACAACCAGCACAATCTCGCCAACAGCATATTTGAAATATTTTAATGTTTTGCCTTCTTCTAGAAGGTTTTGACGAATTTTTCTAAAGAATTTAATCATGGTTTATGCCTTCTAATAACATATTTAGACTCTCAAGTTGTACCATTGTGGACATTAAATCATTTTGTTTACCCTCTTCATTACCAATTAAATAGCGCAAGTCATTTTTTAAACTTTCATCTTTAAGCAATGCTTCAACAACCGATTTGGCGTAATTATGGTCCAGTTGTATATTACATTCCTTTGGTAGCTTAGGGAAGTAACTATTTCCGGTTTTTACATAAGTATCTCCACAGGCTGATCTAATCTTTGCCTGAACGTCATCAGGCATTTTTCCTCTTAGATTCTTTCTATAGGTGTTTTCAAGTATAGCAACGCCAGATTCTGACCACCCAATATCATAATATCTAATTAATGCGGTCTTTACACTATCGTTTTGGATGAGGTTGATTTGACCCGAAGCAATTAACTCCTGATAGGTTGATGACGCAGAATAGGGGTCTAGTAATTGGCTAGCCTGATACATATCTACAAGATTGGCCACAGGATCAGGGTTAGCATTGGAAGAATTTTCAAAAACGGCGACAGCAGATTTGGCATGTTCGCTAACCTGTTTGGAATAGTTTAAAGTGGCTTCAATAATTAATTTTTCTTCCCTAACATCATCTAAAAGACGCTCATAGTATTGAAATTCTAAATTCTTGTTGAGACGATCTTGATTCCAATTGTTCACCTGAAGGGCCAATAGAATTCCAATCATCACCAATGCAATTTCGCCAATAGCATATTTCAGGTATTTACTGGTTTTACCTTCTTCTAAAAGGTTTTGACGAATTTTACGGAAGAATTTTATCATGTTTTACTTAATGTATCAGCGAACCACTTTTTGGCAGTTCCCCTTTTTTGTCCAAAATACCCTCCATTTTTAAGTGGGTGATTACGGGCTCCTTGGCCATGCGCACCAGGGAGATATGATCGAAGGCCATCGAATCCTTTACATTCTGTCCCCCACCTGTAGTTCCCAAAATAATATAATCCCTGTTGTTCCGAATTTGGTGAGAAAAGGAATGGATATGGCCGTTGATTACGGTGTAGGGTCTATCGGCCAAAAGATTTTCCAAGGGATTCAAACCCTTTTCATCTTCCCGTTGCCATAGCGGTTTGTGCATGAGCACAAAAATCCATGTAACATCAGAATTTTCTTCTAAAACCTTCTCAAAATATTCAAATTGTTCCAAACTCATACCACCTAGTTGACGTTCTGGCATATTATAGTATTCCGTCTCCTCATACACGCCTTCTATTTCCCCGGCGATGACTTTTAGTGCTTTCGCACGTGCCTCATAGATTTCCACCATGCGCCGTTCCTCATAATCCTCGGAATCCATCATGAGAAAGAGAACATTATCGTACAAAAAATGATAGTATCTTGGGCCAAAGCGTTGCTTCCAAATGCTTCGCATCGTAGGGTTTGTGAGGTCATGGTTGCCACCAAGATGGAAAAAGGGCATTTTTAATTTTGATGTCCTGTTTTCAAAGGAATCCCATTCTTTCGCCAATTGCAGCGTATCCTCCGTTCCGCCATCTATGAGATCGCCAACACTCAGGACAAAGGTCGGGTCTAGGGCATTTAATTGCTCTACAGCAGCACTGTATACCCCGTCACGTTCACCCCCGTTCAAATCGGAAATGATGGCAAAGGTAAAATCGTCTTCCGTGGGCTCAAAAATAGCACTGGTCCATGGTTTCGGGCCTTCTCCAAGCGTATGTTCAAAAGTGGATTTCTCAATTTTCTGGTTGTTTTCCTTGCAACTGGAAAGTACAAGGAGAATACCAATGGTATGAATCAAATAGCCTTTCATAGAAGTGTAATCGTCGTTACTAATTAGTTTTTCATTGGGGCTTTGGGAACTTTATCGTACAATACATTGCCAGCGGCCTCGTATTTATCTCCCTTGACCCAATAGGGTGTTTCCGGGTCATTGGCTATCAACCTTCCAGACAGCACATATCCTTGGTAAAATTTTACCAAATAGTCAAAATCCAAACTCTCGGCCTCATCGGCGGCCTGATGGTAATATTTATTGATTTCGTCATCAAAAGCATCAAAACCGGTAGAGTAGGTGGGTGCAGGAACTCCTTTACTGGCAAAACTTACATTATCGCTACGATCAAAAAGGCCCTGTTCCGGTGCAGGGTCATCAATAGCTTCAAGTCCGAAAGTAGCAGCTCCGGCAACAATGTGCTTTTTAGCCGTAGTTCTATTTAACCCTATTACAGTGGCCAGTTTGGTGTTATTGTAGCCGGCACCATCGGTATTAAATCCATAAACGATTTGATTTAGCGGAAATATGGGATGTTCAGCATAGTATTTGCTTCCCAAAAGGCCCTTTTCCTCCCCGGTAAAAAGGATAAACACGGCCGATCGTTTTGTAGGATACTTTCCAATATTCTCCGCCATACTCAAAACAGCGGTTGTTCCGATAGCGTTATCACGTGCGCCATTGTAAATGCTATCTCCTTCTGCATTTGGCGTACCGACGCCCACATGGTCATAGTGGGCGGAATACATGATGTATTCGTCCTTGAGTTTGGGGTCGGTGCCTTCCAGTACGCCTATAACATTTTGGGTAACAAGCGTTTTCTCTTTTTTACCATCGGTTTCAATGGAATACGATGGATTTGATTTAATCAACGCCTCTAGTTTTTCAGAAGTGGTATTCACCCAGAGATGAATGAATCCATTTTTTTGGTTTTGGTCGGCCATGGCATCCGGAATCTTAACACTTTCTCCCATGAAATGTGACATGCGTGACCACCAATCTTCTTCTAGCAAGGTCATTTCCAAAAGTCCGATAGCCCCATTTTTTATAGCTAAGTCTTGCTTTTCTTGGTGTGCCCGATATATAGCTCTGGCATCGGCGGATTCTGAAGTGCCCGCTTTTGCTAGAACCAGCTTTCCCTGTACATCCTTTCCCTTGTAATCATCTTCGGTTCCATAACCAACATATAAAGCATCACCGGAAAGTGTTGTTGGTTTTGCTTCAACCGCAATACTATGCGGGAAAACCTCTCCGTTTAAGGAAACCTTGATTTCATCGGGTGGCGCGGTCTGTAAAAGGTTGAAAGTTTGAAAATAGGAATTGGTGGCCGGATGTGGTTTTACTCCATATCCTCTCAGTGTATTCGCTAAATAGGATGCGGCAATCTTTAGTTCTGGAGAGCCTGTAGCCCGACCTTTTAGGACATCGTCCGCCAGAAAATAAATATGACCTTCAATTTCGTTTTTATCGACGGTTTGCTCGACAATTTCAGCATCGCCTTGGGCAAATAATAGACCTGATAAGGCAAAAGCTGCCGCACTTAGGAAGTTTTTCATATGTGGTTGGTTTGGTTTTCGTTTAAAAGTAAGAAATAAATTGATGTTCAATTCATTAAATGGTCCTATACGAAGCCTAAATAACCAAAACCTTTAAACCCGATCCTTTTTTATTGATTTGATGGAAAAGAGTGGTAAACTTTTTATCCGATTATCTTGGACTCCAATTTATCTTCCTTGATTGAGCCATTTTTTGAATGGACATAATAGGAATGATTCCGCTCATCCAAAGAAACAGAAGTATGCACTTCTTCGTTGATAAAATGTATGGCCGACCGGTCGTCACAGGCGTAGCCGTCGCTCAGCTTGCCCGAGAGAATATTTTTGTGGTACAAAGGACGTCTTGAAGTTTCCGAATTATAATGCGGACAATGGCTTTTGTCAATGAAAGACATGCCATTAACGATACTAAGTTCCTTAGGTCTTGAATCCGTTGTTCCTGCATTGAACCAACAGAGCGAGCCCGCACTGCCACCACCCATGACTACCCCATTATCATAGGCCTTTTTTAGGGCTACATCTATACCTTGGGCCTTCCAGATAGCCAACATGTTCAGGGTGTTGCCACCGCCAACCACAATGGCATCCATTCTTAGGATGATTTCCTCAAAGCTTTCTTTCTGGTCGTAGGAATTGATCCAAACGCTCATTACATGGGGTACTACATCAATTTGGGAACAGACCTCATAAAAGGACTTTATATACTCTGGATCCTCTCCGCTGGCCGTGGGAATAAAACAAAGGTTAGGTTTATTCTTTCCTGTGGCTTTGGCCATATAGTCCAAAAATGGAACTGTATGGCGGCCACTACCATAAACAAGTAATTGTCGCTGCATTTTTTAATATTAAAAGGTTAAAGATACCTTTTTGCAATTTTCTATGCGAGAGCTAGACGGTCCCAGCTTTTAGGAATTATCCTTTTTTGGAGTACTTCCCTTGAACCTGGGCTTTCCGGATTTGTTTTGTTGTTGGTTCCGATTTTTGCTCCGATTTCGGTTTCTATTTCGGTTCCTGTTTTTATTCTTATTTGGATGCGAATTTTTGTTCGTTTTCTGATGTTTGGGCTTTACGTCCTCTTCGGTCTCTGAATCATCATCTATAAACTGATGCTCCGGCATACGGGGAACGGCCTGTTTGATTAGTTTTTCTATATCCCGAAGATAGGGGCGTTCCTCCTTGTCACAAAACGATAATGCAATTCCACTGGCATTGGCCCTTCCGGTTCTTCCTATTCTGTGTACGTAGGTTTCGGAAACATTGGGAAGGTCATAATTTATGACCATTGAAAGTTCGTCCACATCAATACCCCTTGCCGCAATATCGGTAGCAATCAAAACCATTAATTTACCTTCCTTAAAATCCCCCAAGGCCTTTTGTCTTGCAGTTTGGGATTTGTTCCCATGTATGGCAGCCGATTTGATACCGGCCTGCGATAATTTTTTTACGATTTTATTGGCACCATGCTTTGTCCTTGAAAATACCAATACCGAATCTTTAGGGCGTTCCTGGAGCAGATGTATCAACAGTTTTGGCTTATTCTTTTTACTCACAAAATAGACACCTTGATCCACCTTTTCAGCTGTGGCCTGTTGAGGTTTAATGGTTACGCGTTCAAAATCGCCTAACATGGCCTTGGATAGTTCTACTATATCCTGGGGCATCGTCGCAGAAAAGAATAGTGATTGCCTTTTTGGGGGCAATTTGGCGATGACCTTTTTTACATCATGGATGAAGCCCATATCCAGCATCTGGTCCGCTTCGTCCAACACCACAAACTCAAGGTCCTTAAATGTGATATACCCCTGGTTCATTAAGTCCAATAGCCTACCGGGTGTAGCAACAAGAATGTCCACGCCACTTTTTAGCGCATTTACTTGTTTACCTTGTTTGACACCACCAAAAATCACGGTGTTTTTGAGTCCGGTGTATTTGCCGTAGGCCGTAATGCTTTCGCCAATCTGTATAGCCAATTCCCGTGTTGGGGTCACGATCAAGGCCTTGACCTTTCTCCGGTTGTCCCGTAGGCTTATACCCTCGTAAAGATGATGCAAAATGGGAATACTAAAGGCTGCCGTCTTCCCGGTACCGGTTTGGGCAACTCCTAGTAAGTCTTTCTTTTTAAGTAAAATGGGAATGGCTTGTTCTTGAATGGGAGTAGGGTGTGTATACCCTTCTTTTTGTAAGGCCTCCAAAATAGGTTCTGCAAGGCCAAGTTCTTTAAATGTCATTTATTTTAAATAAGTGGCAAAGGTAGGGTTATTTGTGTTAGTGTGATGGCTGGTTGTTCGTTATTGGTTATTCGTTGTTGGTTGCTTGTTGATTGATGTTGGTTTGGGGGATTCAAACAATTTAATTTAAATTCTGAACTTTAACTTGAGTTTGAACTTGCGGTTGGACTTTGTACTCCGAACTTAAACTTCCCTTCAAAGCCCCACAACGGCTGCTTCGGCGCAACGTTCCCCGTCCATGGCCGCTGAAACGATCCCCCCTGCAAAACCACCGCCCTCTCCACATGGAAATAGACCCTTTATTTGAACATGTTCCAAGGTTTTGGTTCTTGGAATGGTGACCGGGGAAGAAGTTCTGGATTCAACACCCACGATATTTGCCTCAACGGTATAATAGCCATGCATTTTTTCACCGAAGGCCTTGAACCCCGTTCGTAGGCGACTACCAATGAGTTTGGGCAAAAGGGAGTGTAACGGTGCCGATTTCAAACCAGGCTGGTAGGAAGTTGGGTTTAAGTCGGCGGAAAGCCGACCTTCTACGAAATCCGTTAATCGTTGTGCAGGAGCTGTTTGCGACCTTCCTCCTGAAGTAAAAGCTAAACGCTCCAAATCTTTTTGATACTCAAGTCCTTTTAATGCCCCCAAGTGTTCGTACTTGGGAATGTCCTCGTTCACATTGATTTCCACCACAATGCCCGAATTCGCAAAGAGGTTGTTACGTTTTGAGGGGGACATTCCATTCACCACAACTTCACCCGGGGCGGTTGCAGCCGGTACTATGAAGCCACCGGGACACATACAGAATGAATACACCCCACGGCCTTTCACCTGTTCCACCAAACTGTAGGAAGCAGCTGGTAGCAACACATTTCTTTGACCGGAACAGTGGTATTGAATACTGTCGATGATTTCTTGGGGATGTTCCACCCGTACACCCATCGCATAGCTCTTAGCCTCCAAAGCAACTTTCTTTTTGTGGAGTAGTTCAAAAATATCTCGAGCCGAATGCCCGGTGGCCAGTATGACCCGTTCCACCGTTACTTCACTTTCGTTTTGTAATACGATGGATTTTAATCTGTTGTCCTCAATGTTAAAGTCGGTCACCCTAGTATTAAAATGTACTTCACCACCATATTTCAGAATAGCTTCCCGCATGTTCTGCACGATTTTGGGCAATTTGTTCGTACCGATATGCGGATGGGCATCAATGAGGATATCTTCCTTCGCACCGTGATGGACTAGACTTTCGAATATACGTCTTACATCGCCGCGTTTTAAGCTACGGGTGTAGAGCTTTCCGTCCGAATAGGTCCCCGCTCCACCTTCACCAAAGCAGTAATTGGAATCCTCACATACGATATGGTCCTGATTAATGGCCTTAAGGTCACGCCTGCGGTCCTGTACATTTTTACCACGTTCAAAAACAATCGGCTTATACCCAAGTTCAAGACATCTCAGGGCCGCCCACATTCCTGCGGGACCAAATCCTATGATGTGAATAGGCTTGGCCTTTGAAACATCTTTATACTCAAATGTATAGTCGGTTTTATCCAAGGTTTCACCCTTGGCATATACCGCCAACTTATAATTAAAGTAGATGGCGGGCTTACGGGCGTCAATGGATTTCCGAAGGACCTTAAAGGTAAATTCACCGGTGGACATCCCCAAGTGGCGGGCTATTTTTTGTTCCAGTATATTTTCATCCCCAGCTTCCTCCAAACTAACCCGCAACTGAATGTTTCTCATCATGATGGTAAAATTACTCTAAAGAAACGGATACTTAAAGTGGGCCAAACTCCTTTTTATAGGCCGATGGTGTTCTACGGGTGATGGCCTTAAATTGCTTGTTGAAATTGGAAAGGGTTTGGAAACCGCTTGAATAACAGGCCTGGGAAGCGTTCATTTTTTCTTCCAGAAGCAACTTGCATGCATGCCCAATCCGTATTTCACTTACAAATTCTGAAAAGGTCTTGTTGGCGTGGACCTTAAAATAACGGCTGAACGATGTAGGGGTCATATTGGTGAGCTCGGCCAATTCCTCCAATCCTATCTTACTTCTAAAATTTTGCATTACGTAGGCATATACAATGTTCATGCGCTCTGTATCCCCTTGTTTTAGGGAATTGATATATCCAGGACTGGCAAGAACTTCCAAGTCATCGGTCTGGCTTAATAAGTGCAAAATTTCCAAGAGGCCAACCACTTTCTCCAATCCCTCCTGATGTGCTAGGTTTTGCATCAGCGTTTTGATTTTTTCGGCCGTCACACCCGTAACTAATAGACCCCTGAGACTTCTTTCGAGCAGATGTTTTAGTTTTAGGCCTTCCTCTTTCTGCAACAGGTTTTCACCCAATATATTTTGATTGAAATAAACCACGATACCCTTCGAGAAATTTTCTTTTGTGGTTTTTCCTGTTTCAATATCGCTCCGCCAGAGATGAGGCAGATTAGGTCCCGTAAACGTAATCTCCCCTTCCTTGTAGGGTCTAATGCTATCTCCAATAAACTGTGTGCCCCTTCCTTTTAATACCATGAACAATTGATACTCTGGATGGAAATGCCAATTTGGATCGAAGATAGGCTGTTTTAGAGCCTTGGTAACCAAGGCATGGGACTTAGGTATCGGGGATTTTTCTAAGGCTAATTTCAATATTGGGAATTTTTAATAATCAATGATCCGCCAAGAATAAAACACTTATTTGCCTTTAAATTTAACAATTTAATCGGATATATGGTAAAATACAGTCAGGATAGGATAAATCACAGGGATTTTTATTGTCAAATTATAATTAAAATTGGTACTTGAATCAACATCTGTCATTTTATGAAGACTTTTTATAGGATATCTGCAGTCGTTTTTAGTGCTTTCCTTCTATTTTCAGGCTGTAAGTCGGAACAAAAAAATGAAACCACTTGGAAAGATGATGCTCCTCGCCGCATAGAACTTCTGTTCTTAGGGCACTCCATTGAGCACCACAATTCTGGGGAGTACTTTCCCATATTGGCCACGGCCTTAACAAAGGACGGTATAAACATTACGTATACGGAGGATGTGGATGACCTAAATCCAGAAAACCTTTCGTTGTATGACGGACTTATAGTTTATGCCAATCACGAAGAAATAACGGACGCGCAGGAAAAAGCCTTGTTGGATTATGTTCGTGAAGGCCATGGGTTTATTCCTATTCATTCGGCTAGTTTTTGTTTTAAAAATTCACCCGAATATATAGACTTGGTAGGGGCGCAGTTCATGAGTCACGAGACCAGTACCTTCACGGCTGAAGTTGTAGATAAGGAGCATCCGATCACAAAGGATTTAAAACCTTTTGAAACATGGGACGAAACCTACGTACATGATAAAATTGCAGATGATATTCACGTTTTAATGGAACGTGTGGAGGGTGACCATAGGGAGCCATGGACCTGGGTTAAGAATTATGGGGAAGGAAAAGTGTTCTACACGGCATACGGACACGATGAGCGCACTTGGAACAACACTGGTTTCCAAAATTTGGTCAAGGAGGGAATTCTTTGGGCCGTTCCAGAAAAGGCAAAAGAGAATTGGTTGGCTTTCACTACCGATATTCCTACCTTGAAATATGAGGATAGGGATAATATTCCTAATTACGAGCAAAGGGATCCCGCCCCAAAGTATCAATTACCTTTATCCCCCGAACAATCCCAGAAGTTCATTCAGGTGCCGGCAGGCTTTGAAGCCCAATTATTTGCTTCTGAACCGGATATCATAAATCCTATCGCGATGAACTGGGATGAAAAAGGCCGTCTTTGGGTGATTGAAACGGTGGATTATCCCAATACCGTGAGAAATGATGATAGTATAGGTGATGATAAAGTAAAAATTTTAGAAGATACCGATGGTGATGGCAAGGCCGATAAGGTGACTGTATTTGCGGATAAATTGAATATCCCTACCAGTTTTGCTTTTTACGATGGCGGTATCGTTGTCTCCCAAGCACCGGAATTCATCTTTTTAAAGGATACGGACGGTGATGACAAGGCAGACGTTCGGGAGACCCTGATTGAAGGCTGGGGTACCTTTGACACGCATGCAGGTCCTTCCAATTTACAATATGGTATAGACAATAAACTATATGGTGTAGTTGGCTACTCCGGATTCGAGGGCCAGATTTTTGGAGAGGATTTTAAATTTAACCAAAACGTGTATAGGTTCAATCCTAAAAAAAGCACCTTTGAAGTATTGACGAACACCTCAAATAATACGTGGGGATTAGGTTTGACCGAGGATAATTCAATCTTCGCATCTACGGCAAACAATACGCACAGCGTTTTTGTAGGCATACCCAATGCCAATTTTACCCATGTAAAAGGAATAGGAACGGATGGTAGTGCTAAAATAGATGGTCACTATGACATGCAACCTATTACGCCCAATTACCGACAGGTCGATGTTTTTGGTGGCTTTACGGCCGCTGCCGGACATCATTTCTATACCGCTAGGGCTTACCCAGAAAAGTATTGGAACAAGATAGCCTTTGTATGCGAGCCTACGGGAGGACTGGTGCACCAAGCAAGAATCGTAAAGGATGGCGCAGGATATGTAGAGGAAGATGCTGGTAATCTTTTCGCGTCCGCCGATGAATGGTCTTCCCCAGTGGAAGCCAAAGTGGGTCCGGATGGTGTGGTCTGGGTCGCGGACTGGTATAATTTTATTGTGCAGCATAATCCCACCCCAAATAAGGATAGGGGCGGTTATGATGCAGAAAATGGGGATGGAAATGCCTATGTGAATCCATTACGTGATAAGGCTCATGGCAGGATTTACAGGATAGTTCCAAAATATGACTATTCCTACGAACCCATAACACTGTCTAAGGATGATCCGGATAAATTGGTAGATGCTTTAAGCAACGATAATCAATTTTGGAGATTGACCGCTCAACGTCTTTTGGTGGAACGAGGAGAAACCGATGTTTTAAATGACCTGTATAAATTGGCGAATACAAAAGAGGTTGACAGCGAAGGCTTGAATAATGCCGCGTTACATGCACTTTGGACGATTGATGGCCTTGGTGCTTTGGAATCAGATTCTAATGCCCTTGGGGTGGTGAAAGGAGCGTTATACCATAAGGCTGCAGGCGTTCGTAAAGCGGCCATTCAGTTATTGCCTCGAAATGACGATTCTGACGATGCCTTGTTCAAGGCGAATACCCTTAACGATCGTGATCCGAATGTACAACTGGAGGCACTGCTTTATTTTTCAGAAAGGCCCTCCTCACAAAAGATAGGTTCTTTGCTCTATGATTTGGGTAAGAACGAAGCTGTTTTAAACGACGAGTGGATGTTCAAAGGAATATATGCTGCATCCGCTAAACACAGTGATGGGTTTTTAAACGCCTTTAAACAGCAAAACCCTAATTACAAAATGCCTCAGGCAACTACCAATGATATGGCGGCCATGGGATACAATGATGCGGATTGGGAGAGTATGGAATTACCACAGTATATAGAGGACGCAGGATTGGATATAGACGGAGTTATCTGGTTTAGGAAGGAAATCTCTTTACCTTCATCGGCCTCGGATAAAGTAGGTACAATTTCCTTGGGACCCGTTGATGATTCCGATGTAACATATATCAATGGAATCGAAGTTGGAAGCATGGCGGCCAGCTATAAATCCATGCGAAGATATGATATTCCAAAAGGTGTTCTAAGAGCAGGGAAAAATGTAATTACCGTACGTGTTGATGATACGGGGGGTGAAGGCGGAATTTATGGTAGAAGTTGGTCCATGAACATCAGGGTGGGTGAGGAAAGATACTCATTGGCCGGACCATGGAAGTATAAAGTGGAAAAGAATTATACTGATAAAATTGCAAAAACATATACAGAAGCGGATTTTGCCGTACTACTTATAAAGAATTATGGCAATGAAGATGGTGTCTCTTCTGATATGACTGATGAAGATTTTTCCAATGCGAAAAAGATCGTTATAAAAACAATAACGAACGAGATGAAATATGATGTTACCAAGTTTGAAGTGAAAGCTGGAGAACAGGTAGAATTGATATTGGAAAACCCTGATTTTATGCAGCATAACCTCATTATTACCAAGCCTGGTAAAAAGGAAGCGGTAGGTGCCGCGGCGGATAAAATGGCAGCGGACCCAGATGCGGCGGAACTCTTTTATATTCCTCAGACTGATGATGTATTATTTGCAACTCCGTTATTAAATCCGAACGACAGCTATTCATTGAAATTCACGGCACCAACAACCCCCGGTGAATACCCATTTATATGTACCTTCCCTGGTCACTGGAGAATTATGCAAGGGGTAATGGTCGTAAAATAATATCCAAAATTTAGGAAGAGAAGCATGAAGAACAAGATAAATTTTGGTGTAAGCACTTGGCTTTGGCAATCGCCCTTTACAACGGAAACAATAACGCTTTTTCCAAAAATCAAGGCCATGGGTTTTGACGTTGTGGAAATTCCCGTAGAAGACCCGACTTTAATTGATGTTAAAGTTTTAAAGGATGCATTGGATGTCCATGGACTACAACCAACGATTTGTATTGTTTTTGGCGATGATAAGGATTTGACCTCTCAAGATGAGACTTTACACAAAAATTGTTTTGAACATGCGGAAAAATGTTTTTCCCTAGCTTCCGCGCTTGGTGCAAATTTTGTCGCCGGACCGCTCTATGCCGCTGTGGGAAAGGCACGTTTGGCACCCGAGGATGTTAAGAAGAAGGAATGGAAGAGGTCCGTTAAGAACTTAAGGGTACTGTCAGATATTGCCGCGGTATACGGTTTGGATATTGCATTGGAGCCCTTGAATAGGTTTGAATCTGATTTGATCAATACGACTTCGGATGTAGTCAGATTATTGGATGAAATCGAAAAGGATAACATGAAAATTATTCTGGACGGATTTCACATGACCATAGAAGAACAGGATATTCGTAAAGCCATTAATTTGGCCGGTGATAGATTGATTCATGTTCAGGTTTCGGAAAACCACCGGGGGATTCCCGGTACGGGTTTGACACCTTGGGCCGAATTTACAAAAGGATTACAGGACGTGAATTATTCTGGGGCCATAGTAATTGAAAGCTTTACTCCAGAAATTCCTGAATTGGCAGCGGCCGTCAATATTTGGAAAAAACTGGCAGACACACAGGATGCATTTGCATTCGAAGGATTAAAATTTTTAAAGAATACGTTTAAGTAAAATTGAAAAATATGAGTACAAAGAAAGTGAACGTAGCCATTATCGGTTTAGGTTTTGGTGCAGAATTTATTCCCATATATCAAAAGCATCCCAATGCGAATTTATTGGCCCTCTGCCAACGAAACGAGGCCAAGTTGAACGAATTGGCGGACGCCTTCGGTATCGACAAAAGATATACCTCATATGAGGAGCTGCTGAAAGATCCGGAAATTGATGCCGTGCATATCAATACACCCATACCCAATCATGGGGAGCAATCCATTAAGGCCTTAAAAGCCGGTAAACATGTGGCCTGTACGGTACCCATGGCCACCACGGTTGAGGAATGCGAAGAGATCGTAAAATTGACACAAGCAACGGGACTTACCTACATGATGATGGAAACGGTGGTCTATGCCCGGGAATTTTTATATATGAAAGAACTTTATGAAAATGGGGAGTTGGGCAAGGTTCAATTTTTAAAGGCAAGTCACCAACAGGATATGGATGGATGGCCTAATTACTGGCCTGGATTGCCACCTATGCACTATGCAACGCATTGTGTGGGACCTGTATTGGCGTTGACCCAAGGTGAGGCTGAATATGTTTCCTGCTTCGGTTCTGGTACTATAAGGGAGGAATTGATTAAAGAATACAATTCGCCCTATGCCGTGGAAACCACCCATATTAAATTCAAGGATTCCGATTTAAGTGCACAAGTGTATCGGTCGTTATTTGATGTAGCTAGGCAGTATCGGGAAAGTTTTGAAGTATATGGTTCCAAAAAATCTGTGGAATGGCCCTTGATAGAAGGAAAACCCTTGGTCGTGCATACAGCAAAGAAACCGGAACCAGAAATTCCGGAAGAGGTTGAAAGTCCGGATTATGCCAAGCTATTGCCCAAGGAAATCCAACATTTTACCACCCAAGGAGTTTACGATTCCAAGGAGAATGAACATCTATCCTTTACACAAGGCGCAGGCCACGGGGGGTCACATCCGCATTTGGTGCATGAATTTGTCGAGGCTCTGATTCAAGATAGGTCGCCCTATCCAAATGCCAAGCAATCGGCCAACATTACTTGTGTGGGGATTTTGGCCCATGAGTCGGCACAAAAAGGCGGGGCTATTATCAAATTGCCCGATTTTACGCTTTCTTAGATGGAAAATGACCTTTATTATGAGAAGTATCCATTAAGGTTTAATGCTTGTGTACGCAAAATGTAAAATCTTTAGAATTTTCACTCTGCCTTAGAGTTCATTTGCAACGCAAAACGGGTAGCACACAACAATAAATAGAGAAAGGCTTCTTTGTTGGTTACTTTAGCGTCAAATGGCTAGAGGAAATTGATTTGAAATACCTTATTGTTTTATTAGTTTTTACCGTTATTGGCATACATTCCATGTATGGCCAAGAAACCTATTTGGATACATTTTCAGCTTTTTCCTATAGCGGCAACGAGGGAAGCATGTCCTTCGCTGGGGGGTGGTCTGAAACTGGTGAAGCAAACGACCCAGGTTCCGGAAGAATACAAATTGATGGACAACGTCTCCGATTTCAAAATTTGGACAATAATTACATTACTAGAAACCTGAACTTGGCAAATGCCCTAACGGCAACACTTACTTTCGATTTTCAACGGACCAACGGGGACGAAATTGTTACGGTTCAACTATATGATGGTAGTACATATTCTACAGTAGGAAATTTAGATGGATCTGGTTCGTTCAACTATAGTTTGAATGCCAATCAAATGAACGCCAATGCAGGTATCCGGTTTATTTCAGGTAGTGGTAATTGGAGCAATTCCGAAACCTTATATGTTGATAATGTACTGTTTACGGTAGTATTTCCTGACGACCCACCGGTATTGATTGCAACAGGAAATCAAATACATTGTAATGGTGGTAACACACCTATTGCCCAAACTATCAGTATTACAGATCCGGACGATACTTCTACTACGGCAGTTTATATGCAAATTTCAAATGGTTATATAGCTGGGGAAGATCTTTTGACCCTCACAGGCAGTCATCCAGGAATTACGTCAACTTGGGATGCCGTAGAGGGAAAACTCACCTTACAAGGACCTGCAACCTATTCAGCTTTTGAAAATGCGATTTTGGACGTTCATTATAGTACTAGTTCTCCAAATCCTACAGGAAGTAGGCAGTTTTCCATCACGGTAGGCGAGGCGAACTTTTTGCCAGCTACCGGCCATTATTATGAATACGTGGCGGACGTTGGAATTTCTTGGACGGATGCTGAAGTAGCCGCCAGTAACCGAACATATTTTGGATTACAAGGCTATCTGGCTACATTGACGACCCAAGAGGAGGCTGATTTTTCCGGTTCGCAAGCACAAGGTGTTGGATGGATCGGAGCAAGTGATGCGGCCACGGAAGGAGAATGGTTTTGGGTTACCGGTCCAGAAGCTGGGACCCCATTTTGGAGTGGTCGCGCTGATGGGAGTACGTTACCACCCACCAATTTTGCGAATTGGAACGGAGGGGAGCCTAACCAATCGGGTAATGAAGACTATGCCCATATCACAGATCCATCGGTAGTAAGGGGTGGAGCTCCGTTGGGTTCTTGGAACGACCTGCCCAATGGAGGAGGAAGTGGTGCATATGCTCCACAAGGTTATGTGGTGGAGTACGGTGGTATGCCAGGGGACCCTGTACTCAATATTAGTGCCACCACAAGTTTAACCATGGATGACACTGCGCCTACCTGGGTAAGTGCCAGTGGATCATTGGACGAATCTTACCAATGTGCATCAGATGTTCCTTCTTTGTCGGTTTGTGGCTCTTTAAGTGTTACTTTTTTTAACGAGGCTCAGTATTCTTGGGGTTTTGGTCTTCAAAATAATACAGGCTCACAGATCGATGCTTGGGAAGTGCAAATTCCTAATGCCGACTACCAGTTGAATGTTTCCCAATTAAGCAATCAAGGAGCGTTTACCTATTCCCAATTGGACAATGGGGACGGCACTTTCGACCTAACACTTACCGGAACGGGCCCTATTGCGCCGTATGGAGGTATCCCTGGAGGCAATATTCAATGGTCTGGTGTCAATTTTGGCTTTGATCCCACTTCCAATGGAATTTCGGTTTTTTGTGGATCGATACCCTTTGCACCCCCAGTGGCCACGGATGATTGTTCGGTCGCGAACATTTCGATTATATCGGATCAAATAACAACTTTCAATTCCGAAAATGATTTTACAAGGGTAATTACCTATATGGCAACAGATAGCAGTGGAAATATTAGCGTTCCCTTTACTAAGACCATTACAGTACAAGATACCACAGCGCCAACAGCTAGTAATCCGGGCGCTATAAGTGTTTATTGTAGTGCCGATGTACCAGTCCCTGATACTTCCCTAGTCTTGGATGAAGCCGATAACTGCGTAGGCCCCTTGACCGTAATCCACGTGGGCGATAGTACGGATGGAGGCTATAATCCTGAAACGATTACAAGGACCTATTCAATTACCGATGCTGCTGGGAATACAACAAATGTTTTCCAGATAATTTCCGTTTATCAATCGGAAATTCTTTCCCAACCAATGGATGTCAATACCGCTGCAGGTACTAATGTGGTTTTTTCGGTTACGGCGAACAATGTGGACCAATACCAGTGGCAAGTAAGCACGAATGGGGGAGTGTCATTTAGCAACCTCCTTAATGGTAGTGGATATAGCGGGGTACAAACGTCCAACTTGCAAATTCAGGCTAATGCAGTTGACTTGCAAAAGAATGGTTATCGTTACCGTGTGTTGCTATCGAATTCGGCTTCTTCATGTCCGGCAGTAGCATCCCTGCCAGCTTTATTGACTGTTGGGGTTCGTTCGATTATTACAAACAGACGTATTACCTATCGAGTCAATAAGAACTAGATACCCCAATTTTAAAATTGCATTATTTGGTTAATCCCTGAAGTGGTTGGAAAACTATAAGGAAAGGTTTCAAAACTAAAGCACCATTTTTTCTCAAACACTACTGGTTAAAAAAAATACAATCCGTCTTCCAAAATCTACAATTGGGTAATTCTTTTTATAAATTGCAGTATCGTTCATGGAAATTTGAACAGCAAATTAATGTTTACCCAATGAAATGTCTTATTACCATCATCTGTATTTTTTGGTTGAGCTTAGGGATGGCGCAAACCGCCACCATGGGCACCATAGAACTGGAAATTACTGGGATGGAAAACGACGAAGGGCAGATGTTGGTGGGACTTTACAATTCTGAGGAGGGTTGGTTGCTAAAGCCATTTAAGGGAGCTTTCGGAAAAATAGCTAATGGGGTCACCACAGTTATTTTTAGGGATATTCCAGAAGGGGTTTATGCCATTTCCGTGTTTCACGACAAGGACAACGACGGAAAGCTAAACCGGCTTTTTGGACTGCCTACTGAACGTTTTGGAGCTTCCAACAACGCACCTTCAAGATTTGGTCCCCCAAGATGGCGGGACGCAAAATTTCAGCTATTGGGCGGAACATTGAAACATTCAATTCAAATTCACTAAAAGCTGTTCAAAATGAAAAAAATTATCACACTGCTGCTAGTAGTGCTTACTACTAGTGCCTGGTGCCAAGATCAATTTACCAAAGGAATGGAAAAAGCCTTTACGCTTTGGGGCGAGGGCAAGTCCATGGAAGCTTCCAATCTTTTTGAAAGAATAAGCAATGCGGAGCAAGATAATTGGCTGCCCTATTATTATGTAGCACAAATCAATACCATCAACTCCTTTGGCGAAAAGGACGAAAGTAAATTGAAACAGCAATTGGAAAAGGCCCAACAGTTTTTGGACATCGCCAAGCGGATTTCGCCCAATAACCCAGAGATTATGGTCCAACAGGCCATGCTGTATACGGCATGGATCGCCTTTGATGGGGCTACCTATGGAATGACCCATTCTGCCAAGGTTGTCTCCCTATACAATGAAGCTTTACGCATTGCGCCGGATAACCCTAGGGTGGTGTTTTCAAAGGCGGAGTGGGACATGGGATCCGCAGCTTATTTTGGTCAGGATACCGCCCCATTTTGTAAGGATGTGGAAAGGTCCTTGGAACTTTTTGCTAACTTTAAGCCTAAAGGTCCTTTTTATCCCAATTGGGGGGAGGACAGGGCGAAGCAAACCCATGAAAGTTGTAATGGATAATGTTGTGCGATGGAAGCATCAAAAGATTTGGGACAGGAGAGTAAGTTTTCTATTGAAACCATCAGGAAGGTTTTAAGGATAAGCTTGTATATTACGCTAGGTATTTCTGCAATCAATATCATTTTCGCCCTGCAGAATGGTATTGTATGGAAGCATGAATTGCAGGATGTAGCGATTACCTTCGTATATGCCTTCACAATTACCGCATGCAATATCTTTTATAACGATTTCCTTTCCGAAAAATTCAGTTGGGAAACCCAAACGCAAAAACGGCTATGGTTTGGAGCTGTGGGATCGATACTCCTTACGGTACTTTCCTATGGCCTGGCCAGAATCTTTGTAGAAGTAGGTTATTTTGGGAATAGTTTTCAGGAATTTTTGAGGAACGAAGACTTTTCAACCTATTTCTATACCTTGCTCATTGCTATTTTGGTCTCGGCGATATTGCATGCCTTTTATTTTTATAAGGCCTTACAGGACAGTAAGGTCAAGGAGCAGAAGGTAATAGCTGGGACGGCATCGGCGAAGTTCGATGCTTTGAAGAACCAGTTAGATCCCCATTTTCTATTCAATAGTTTGAACGTTTTAACAAGTTTGATCGAAGAGGACCCGGACCAGGCCCAAAAGTTCACCACCTCGCTTTCCAAGGTCTATCGATATGTATTGGAACAAAAAAACAAGGATTTGGTTTCAGTGGATGAGGAGTTACAGTTCGCCAAAACCTACGTGAAACTATTGAAAATGCGCTTCGAGGACAGTATCGTTCTGGATATTCCGGAAAATTCCTCCAATCCTGAGGCTAAGATCGTTCCGCTCTCCCTACAACTATTACTTGAAAATGCCGTAAAGCACAACATAGTAAACGCTTCAAAACCTTTGCATATAAGGATTTTCGAGGAAGACGGGAATTTAAAGGTAACAAATAACCTTCAGGAAAAACAGGTGGTCAAGAAAAGCAGTGGTGTTGGCCTACAGAATATTCAGCAGCGCTATGAACTTTTGAGCCACCGAAAAATGGAAATCCATAAAACCGACGGTAATTTCACCGTAGAACTTCCAATGTTGACCCAAAAAGTTTCCATTGTGGAGACCCAAGAGGAATTCATCGAGGACAAGCGCTATCAGAAGGCAAAGGAGAAAGTGGAAAATATCAAAGGCTTCTACGGGAACCTTATAGCCTATTGTATCGTTATTCCATTTATGGTCTATTTGAACCATAAGACCACAAGCTTTCCTTGGGTGATATTTCCGGTTGTTGGATGGGGTTTTGGTCTGTTGACCCACGGTATGGAGGTTTTTGGCTATCACCCTATTTGGGGGAAACGTTGGGAGGAGCGCAAGCTCAAGGAGCTTATGGACAAGGATGATTTCTGATGCTTTCCTTGATGGATACCTTCATACTTCCATGGAAAATTCTTATTTATAGACATCGTTTTCCATCCCTACCGTTCCGGATGACAGTTTATCCTTCAAATTGTACAATTGGGTAAACCACTTTTTCAAAACCCCTGATAATCCCTGAAATTTGATATATCAATAAAAAATAACCGGAAGAAATACCTTCCTAAAATGAAAAAATTATGGAAAATACGAGCGATTACAGATACCGAAGGGCCAAGGAAAAAGTGGCCGAAATCAAAGGTTTTTATAGCAATCTATTGGCATATTGCCTCGTCATTCCGTTTTTGATATGGATCAACTATCAAACTACCAGTTTTCCCTGGGCCTTCTTTCCCGCTTTTGGTTGGGGCTTGGGTTTGTTGGGCCATGCGGCCAATGCCTTTGACTATAACCCATTTTTTGGAAAGGACTGGGAACGAAGAAAATTGGAAGAGTTTATGAAGAACGACAAACTTTAAGGAAAACGGTATCTTTAAGGTAACCGAAGAATCAACAAACGTAACGTCATGAATAACAGAGATCAAGAATCAAAATACTTTAAGGCCAAGGAACGGGTTGAAAACATAAAAAAGTTTTATACAAGTGCACTGTCCTATGTAATCTTCATTGGCTTTTTGGCCGGACTAAATTATTGGCTGAACGAATGGAATTATCCGTGGTTTTTGTGGGCCGCTTTCGGGTGGGGCATAGGGCTGGTTTTCCAAGGAGTAAAAGCTTTTGGATTTAACCCAATTCTAGGAAAGAATTGGGAAGAACGTAAAATTAACGAACTGATGCAGGAGGAGGAGGAACAAACAAAATGGAAGTAATGGAAAGAGATCAAAACAAAATGGAAAGGGCCAAAGAACGGCTTAAGGAACTAAAGGGTTTCTACTGGCATTTGGCTGCATATATTGGAGTGAACACATTTATTACCATTTCCACCATCATTGGTAGGATGGGAAGCGGGGCGGATTTTTGGGATGTCCTGGATTTTGGAAGTTTTTCTATCTGGTTTTTTTGGGGCATAGGCCTATTTTTCCATGGGATGAAAGTGTTTTCCTATAACCCGCTATTTTCAAAGGAATGGGAGAAACGACAGATTCAGAAATTTATGGAAGAGGATAAGCGTGAAGCTGAAAAATTCGGTAGGCATGGAAGGTAGTCTAAAACAATCGGAGAAATATAAAAAGGCGCAACGACAGGTGCAGCAGATCAAAAAATTCTACAGTCATCTAAGAGTGTATATCATTATAAATGCTCTTTTGATAATCGTTAAATTGAACCTATTCAATTGGTTCAAAGGTGAATATGATTGGATGCAGGACCCAAACTTTAGTGGTTGGGTAAGTTGGAACGTTATAGGAACTCCCATACTCTGGGGAATAGGTTTATTGGCCCACGCACTCTATGTTTTTAGGTTTAAATCGAAATCATGGGAGGAACTAAAGCCTACATTCATCAAGAATTGGGAGAAAAGGCAAATGGAAAAATTTTTGAGAGAAGAGGAAGAGAAAGGTTCAATGAGAGAGTAAGAGTTATTTTTTTGAACTATAAATTTTTGAATTAACACTCGTATGAACGTAATTATCATTGAGGATGAAAAACCGGCCGCCAGAAGACTAGGCCGTTTACTCGGCGAGTTGGATGTAGCCGTTTCTATCATGTTACATTCCGTAGAGGAATCCATCGCCTGGTTTCAGGAGAACGAGCATCCCGATCTTATTTTTTTGGATATTCAATTGTCCGATGGTCTTTCCTTTGAAATTTTTGATGCAGTGGATGTAAAAAGTGCCATCATCTTTACAACGGCCTACGATGAATACGCCCTTCAGGCCTTTAAGCTCAATAGTATAGATTACTTGCTAAAGCCCATTGACGATGAGGAACTGGAGAGCGCCGTAAAAAAATACCGAAACCTAAAACCCGAAGCCAAGAAATTAAGTTTGGATTTTGAGGATATCAAAAAGCTACTGGTAAATCCGTTGGAGCGTGAGTACAAAAAGCGTTTTACTGCCAGGGTTGGTCAGCATTTAAAGATTATAAATGCCGATGAGGTAGAATGCTTCTACAGTGAGAATAAAGGTACATATGCTGCCACTTCAGATGGTAGGAACTATCTACTGGACACCACCTTGGAAAATCTGGAGGAGGAACTCAAACCCGATACTTTCTTTAGGGTGAGCCGCAAATTTTACGTGAACATAAACTATATAAAGGACATTATTTCCTACACCAATTCGCGCTTACAAATCAAACTCAATTCCTTTTCGGAGCAGGAAATCATTGTAAGCCGGGAACGCGTAAAGGATTTTAAGCTGTGGTTGGAGTGAGTGGAAAGTGAAAAGTTCAAAGTGAAAAATTAAAAGTGATTTTTTGCTTAACGCTTACTGCCAACTGTTACTGCCAACTGCCAACTGTCACTCCTCATTCTCCACCCGGTTCTCATCAAATGCAGAGGGTAATAGGGTAGGAATCAGCTTAATAAAAATAGGTAAAAGGATAGCGCCCCCAGGAAGCAGGAAGATGGCCAGGGACGGTATACTCTTAAAAATATCCAGCAATTGGGTTTGCACCTTTTTCTTTTCCTCTTTCGTAAGGTCCCTTACGGTGGATTTTGAAAGCAAGGACACCAACTCGGCACTTCCGGAAAGTTCCCTGAGTAATCTCTTTTTGTTCCTTAGAATTAAACGGTTGACCAGTCTGGACATACTGTCGTAGAACTTTATGGCCATATTCTGGTCCTGCAAAAAGGGAATGGTTTCCTTGTTGGAATTTATAAAATTGGAAACATGCGCCAAGGAATTTTTTATGGTGTGGGCATCTAATTGGAGGTCCTTTCCTAGGATCTTTATGAACTCGGACTCCATAAATTCCAGGGATCCATCTTCCCAAACCGTTAAACATGCCAGTTTCAAAAGATACCTTTTTTCCCATAGGTCATCATTTGTAAGCAACTGGTTTCTATAAGAGTTATCAAACTTTTGTGAATCACCATCGATAAAGGTCAATGACGAGGCCAATAATTGCGCCAGCTTTTTATCCTTTTTGTTCTTCCGCTTGGAAGTCAGGGCATGATAAGTAATGTTGATGGCAAGATATTCCAGCCGTTGTGCATGTTTTTTAATACCCTTTGCATGCATTAGATACCTTTTAAATAGCAGCACATCAATGAATAGGAGGGAATTCGTAATGGAACTATTGAAGGTTTTGCTGATAATATTATCCTCAAGATACACCCTTGAATCCAGAATTTTCTCAAGCTTTGAGGAGGTTTTGTTTCCGGAGAAGAGTTTTCCCAAAAAAGAAACTTTATTGACTTCCAAGGTCTCGTAAAACCGAAATATCTTTTCAAGAAAATCTTGAAAATCGGTTTGTGGCTGTGCAATTTTTAAGGTGAAATAGAGCGCGGTCAACAAATTGATCTTGGCCTTTTCATCCTCTGAAAACTCATGCTCCGGGGTAATGAAATCTGGGAAACCCGTATTAATGCCGTAGACAAAGCCCCAACTGTTTAGGTCCTCGAATAAAATATCAAAACAGGTGTATCTCCCATCGTGGTATTTTACCAGAGAGCCAAACTTATCTATCCAGCCGTTTGCCGATGGGTTCATTTTGTTTTTATTGCGAGGTGGCAAAGTTAGCAAATTACCAATTCTGTTCCTTGGTCAAAATTGTTACACAATTTGTTCTATGGGCTAACCCAGAAAATAATAAATCAAATTGCTTCTGTTCCTTTTAAGAGATTGATATCGGGAATATATTAAGAATACTTTAACATTTAAAAGCAAACTTCTAATATTCAGTTCCGTAGGTAAGGGTGATTTAATCTAAAAACTTTAATAATGAAAAACAAAAATCTTATTACCGGTCTTGGGGTATTGTCCCTCATTGCGGCTCTCTTAGTAGCTGCGGACCACATCGATGCTCCGGATTCTATGGGAACCAGTGCTGATATTGCCGATTATTACGCTTTTGAGCCATCCTTGGGCTCGGACAACACGGTGTTTGCCGTAGACCTTCAGTCGAATGTACTGCCAGATTTGGCCTATGGTACCTTCGATGAAAATGTGTTGACCGAAATCAATATCGATACTAATGGGGATTTAGTTGAAGACTTGGTTATACAAGCGATTCCTAGGGATGGAAAAATGTATTTCTTTGGTCCTGTTGCCCCAACTACCACAGGAACTAGCGGTCAGGTAATGGTCGATAGTCCATTGGGTTCTGTTGATATTTCTGTTGATACGGCCATTGTGGAAACGACTTCCAGTGGTGTTTCCCTATTTGCAGGGCCAAGGCAGGATGCCTTCTTTTTTGACTTTTTTCAATTCAATGCGGTCATAGGCGGAATGGCACCTGAAGGATTTAAGCCTGCCGGAGACCCCAATTCAACAGCAGATGATGACACTACAGCGGTCGATACCTTTGATGGGGCCAATACCATGTCTATCGTAGTAGAAATTCCCAACACCATGTTAGGGGAAACAACGGCAACAAATGCCTTGGGCTTAACGGTTTACAAGACTTGGGTGACTACCAATGCAAAACAATAATAACGATCGCTAAAAAAATAAAAAGATGAAACTAAATAAAATAAAGTTCTTGTTTCTTACGGTCTGTACCGTTTTAACACTGGTAGCCTGTAACAACGATGATGATTTTACTCCTCCAATGGCCAATGCAACGTGCGATGATGGTATCATGAACGGAGATGAAACGGCTGTCGATTGCGGGGGTTCCTGCACACCTTGCGAAGATGGAATGGGACCTATGATGCCAGATTTCTCAGGAACCTACGTGCAGATAGACTTTATGGGAAGGCCGGGGATTAATACAGTGTTGAGCGCTGATGACGAAACAAAAAATGCGCACAACATGGCCATACCTTCTCAAATGGGCGCCATGTTCCAAGCTGGTTTTGAGGCTAGATTGGAAGCCTATCATGACGTGTACGCCAATTTATTGGGAGCTAACCCAGAAGATGTTAACTATGAACCCAATATCCTAGGTTTGGATGCGGCCACGCTTACAGGATATTTGGCTGCCGATGTGTTGGAAGTAGCTCCGGATCTGCCAACGACCTACTTTGATCCAGGAACCGATAATGATATGGATGGAAGAATTTTGGTGCCCGATGGTGACGAAGTTGCATTGACCGGTAGAAGGCCTCAGGATGATGTAATCGATGTTTCCCTGATTTTATTGTTTGGTGGTATGGAAGGGGATCGCTTTAGTGGTCAGGACATTGATATGGACGGAACACCAGATTTGCCAAGATTGACCTCGGACGGGGTTGGCCTAACCGCGGACATAGCTACAACATTCCCTTATTTGGGAGCTCCTGAATAAAGACTATGAAAAAGAGGAGCGAGGGGGAGTTTAAAACCTCCCCCTTATTTTAAAATTCTAAATGACAATCCAAATAAACAGATTATGAAACGCTATTTATACTTTTTGGCACTAATTACCGTACTACTTTCTTGTTCAGAAAAGAAACAGTACGAGGTGGCCAATGCAAATGATTACAATAAATATTTAACGGTAGAGACCCCAAAAACAACCTCCAAATATTTTGAACTATGGAATTCCAAGATCAGGGCAGACAGTATGCAACTGACTAGTTTTGGGATAGTAGGGGGTGAGTACAATCGTTTTTTTAAGGAGACAGGTGATATTGAGTATTTAAAAAAAGCGGAGAAAAGTCTCCAAAGAGCCGTAAAAATAGCTGCCGTAGGCAGGGCAGGGTATAGAAGGTCCTTGGCCAGAAACTACATATCACAGCATAGGTTTAAGGAAGCGTTGGTCTTGGCGGAAGAGGCACGGGAAATTGGTTCGGATCCCAGGGAAAATCGGTACCTACTTTTTGATGTTCATATGGAGTTGGGAAACTACGATACTGCAGAAAAGTATTTGGACAGCATAAAGAATATGAAGGACTTTGGATACTTGATCCGGTTGGCAAAATGGAACGACTACAAGGGCGATTTGGATACGACCATCAACTTTATGGAGAAGGCCAAGGCTATTGCTATTTCTTCCAAAAACGAGGCACTAATCTTGTGGAGTATCACCAATTTGGCCGATTATTATGGTCATGCGGGAAGACTACAGGATTCCTATGCCCACTACTTAATGGCTTTGGAACTGGATTCCAATTATGCCTATGCGAAAAAGGGCATTGCCTGGATTGTGTTTTCCAATGATAAAAATCCGGAGGAGGCCCTTAGAATACTGGATTCTGTAACAAAGAACTATCAAGCTCCCGATTACTATTTGCTTAAGGCGGAAATAGCCGATTACATGGACAATGACCTGATACGCCTCAAAAACTTAAACGAATATTTCCAAAAAGTGGATAACCCATCCTATGGCGATATGTACAACGCCTACAATGTAGGATTGTTTATTGATGAAACCGCGCAGTATGAAAAGGCATTGGAACTGGCAAAGAAGGAGGTTTTCAACAGACCTACGCCAGAGTCTTATAGCTGGTTGGCGTATAGCCACCTAAAGATGGGCAATATAGAAAAGGCCAAGGAATTGATGGATAATTATGTACTTCATAAAACGTATGAACCTGCCCTTCTGTACCATGCTGCCGAAGTCTATAAGGCCAATAACGATGCGGAAAGAGTAAAGGATTTGAAAAAGGAACTTATTGGTGCAGTGTATGAATTGGGCCCGTTAATGGAAAGGCAAATTCAAGAACTGTAATTGGAGTACTATTTTTTCATTACCGGTTTGTTTTAGGTTGGATTGTTTTGTTGTTTGCGCCATGACCTTTTGGTCATGGCGTTTTATCAGGATGCATTTCATCGAAAAGTTACCGATTTTTAACAATGGACAGGATGAAATACATATATTTAACGGTGAAATGCATATTTAAATCTATTTATAAGCCCCAAAACTTTTAAATAGGATATGATTTAACCAAACCGAAACTTTAAAATTCACGTGTTATGGAATACCTACTCTTTTCTTTGTGGATTGCTCTTATGGTACTATTGTTAGGAAAAACAATTCTGGCCCATCGTTCACTAAAAAAACTTTTGGATAGAAAATAAATTACGCTTCCTTTATCATTTTACGGATTAACACGGGCAACAATAGTATATCCAAAATCAAAGCGGTTACTAGGGTTACGCTAATTATGATGCCTATCGTAATGCTGGGTTGGTGTATTGAAAACAAGAGCACCAAAAACCCAAAAAAGAGGATAACGGTCGTAATTACCAACGCCCTTCCTGTATGTGCAAATGTCTTTTCCAGGGCCTGTTCCTGAGTGAGTCCTTGCGTGATACCAAGTTTGTATTTCCCTAAAAAATGTATGGTATCATCCACGGCTATACCAAATACAATGGCAAATACCACCGAAAGGGAAGCTTCCAATGGGATATTCAAATAGCCCAGTACGCTACCGGCAAAAAGAATCGGCAACATGTTGGGAATCAAGGAAATGATAAATAATTTTAAGTTCCTGAACACCAAGACCATTATGACGCCAATGAGCAGTAGGCCAAAGAACAGCCCTTCCAGCAGACTGCTTCGAATGTATTCCGCGTTTTTATCCAAGAGCATGCTTTTTCCGGTTACTTTGACCTTTATTTGTGTGGTATCCAGTTTAGTGTCAGCATAATTTTCAATCTTCTCATATACCAGTTTTAAGCTATCCGTGCCTATATCCTGTAATCTTCCATTGATACGTGCCATGGAGGCATCCTTGTTTACGAACCGTTCCAATTGCTGCCTTCCCAATTTTTGGATATCCTTCTTGTATTTTTCAAAAGTGGCCGCATCATCGGGTAAGGTCAGAAATTCGGATTTATTTAGATTATGTGCCTTGTGCAACACTTGGAATGGTAAATTGGAGGATTGCAGGTTGCCTATAGAAGGAATTTCGGCCAAATAATTCATCAATTTATTAATTTCCAATGCTACGGAGTAGTCCAAGACTGAATAGTCGTTTTTGGACATGACCGCGATTTCCAAGGGCCGGAAGCCGGCATAGTTATTTTGAAAATATTCAAAATCAGCCGCAATTTCACTTCTATTGGGCAACGTTCTTTTAAACTCATAATTGGTACTTATCAGACTGATACCCCATAAGCATAAAATCGTGAACACCGTTGTACCTAACAGAATGGGTCTTGGATAATCTTTGGTGAAAGTGTTCACTCCTTGAAGTAGGTCCACCCATTTCTTTGAGACACTTTTTCTTCCCAACAGCATCCTTTCGGGAAGACTTATCAACAGCGATCCGGTAAAGAAGATAATGGTGATGTAAGCCACCATGACCCCAATAGCTGCGTTGATGCCAAATTCCTGAATGCTGGCCAACCTGGAGGACAACAGCGTCATAAAGCCCACCGCCGTGGTGACCGATGTCAGTAAGGTAGTGAGTCCCACTTCACGAAGCGAGGAACGGATGGCTTTGTATCTAGGAATTCCCGACTGGATTTTGCGTATAAAACTGTCCGTTACGTGTATCACATCCGAAGTACCAACAATGAGCATCAAAACAGGGTAAAAGGCAGCCATAGCGTTCAGTTCTTTTCCCCAAAGTGCCAAAATGCCTAAAAAAAGTAAAAGGGAAACACTTATGGACAACATTGAAATAAGGACCAAGGGCAGGCTTCGGTACACCAATAATAAAATAATCAGGACTAAAATAGCGGCTATGATGCTGGTCTTTAAGACTTCGCTTTTTTGCATGTCCACAATGGCTTCCAAAAAGAAGGCCCTCCCCAAGATATGGTATTCATCCAATTGATGTTTCTTTAAGGACGACCGTACCTGGGAAAGTAAAATCTCCGCCTGTTGGTAATCGATATCGTCCTGTGTGCGTAGGGCAACAACCGTAGAGGTAGCTTTTTGATCTATTAGGAAATTGGTAAAAAGCTTGTCCTGCTTAATTTTTTCCCAGTCCTTTTCATAGGCCGAAGGGTCATCCAAATGGATTATGGGCAACTGGGTATAACCAAAGCTAGTTTTAAGTGGATAGGATAATGTCGTTAAGGATGAACGCTCCTCAACAAAATCAAAGTCCTTGCTGTCTTCCGAAAAAGCATGGAATCTCTTCAAAAATTCTTGATTGAAAACGGTAGGTTTGTTTTCAACGGCGATGAGCAGAAAATTATCATCGGTACCAAATTCGGCCACAAAATCTTGATAAAACTCCAGATCTGGATCTTCTTCGGGAAAAAACTGACTAAAATCAAATGAAAATCTAAGATTGGGAAGTAAGGTAGCCGAGTATATACCCAGTATTACAAAAAGAAATATACAGATTTTTTTTACTTGGGAAAGATGGTTCATTTGGCGACACTTCCATTAAAGGGTCGCAAAATTATCCAATTCCAAGGTCCAATCATAATTTTTGTACTCAAGATCAATGCCCTTGGTGGTCGGAATCACGCCTTCCTGCTTCAATATCTCCTTTATACCGTCCGTACCGCCAAAATCTCCCCTGAACCAACTGAACAAGGATGTTACCCTTGCCTCTTTTTTGCCTGCATCGTACTCCGTGGTCCGCTTCAGGTAATTGCTGGTACTTTTGGCGAACTGTTCATCCAACCTTTTCCACTCGTAAATGGCTACGGGAGGACAGTCCTTTGCGCCGCAATTGAGGGCAAAATGGATTCGATAGTCGGGCTCTTCTACCCGTAATCTTTTTTCGAATTCCCCAGGAAATAGTTTACCGATAAACCCCAAACCATATTCCCATTGAGACCCCCTTATGATGCCATGCTCAATCAATTCAAAGGAAATCATTTCCCCGGCAAAAGAAATCTGGTCCGCCTTAAAAAACTTGCTTCGATCCTTATACAAATCTGGGTTGTTCCCCAGTATTACCTGGATATAGGCATTGTAAATATTGACCCAAAAAGCCAATTTCTTTTGGTTCGTGTCAAGGGCATCTTCCAATTCCTTAATGGTGACATTCGAAAAGGTATCCTGGATTTTTTGGGTATTTTCTTGGTTCTTGATTTTGACCAGGAATTCTACCGAAAGCTTGTTGAAGTCAATAGTTTCGGACTTGGATGTGCTTTGGCCAAAACCGTTCCAAGTGCCTATCAATAGGATAAAAAGTAAGTTGATTGGCACCGCCAAGTGGTAGAATTCTCGGAGGCCTGCCTTTAAATTAAAGGATTGTTTTTGGTGAATGCACCGTAGGCTTGCCCCAAAGTAGTCTGCTATATATTTTGAACGCTTCATGTGTTTTGTTTTTAGTACCTACGTACGAATCCGTAAATGGTTTTATTTTGATAACCTATAGACTACCTTAATTATTGTTGGGATTACCACAGTATATCCTTTGCTGTTTTAATCTTTGTCGTAAATTATTTTTGAACTTTCAGTAGAATCTAAAGAATTATAGTGACGATTTTAAAACCCTTATGGTGCTAATTCCGTAGATTTAGAAAATCCCCTGAAAATTAAAGTTACGGACTTGGGGAACGACCTATTTGTTGCTATGATCAGTATTATAATTCCATCGCATAAAGAAACCGTAAATATCGACCTATTGGTCGGTAGATTGTCAAGCTTTTCCTCGCAAGTTCCCTTTGAAATACTAGTGGCACTTTCACCTGAGAGCGAAATGGATTTTAAAAGGGAAACCCTGGATAAGGCCGATATTATAAGGTGCACTAAGAAGGGTAGGGCATGCCAGATGAACGAAGCGGCCAAATTGGCAAAAGGGGAGGTCTTGGCTTTTTTGCACGCCGATGTAAAACCACCGGACTCCTTCTTGTTCGATATCCAGAAGACTATAAAGAGTGGATTTGACGCCGGATTCTTTTCATACAGGTTCGATAGGGAAAGTTTGCCATTGAAGATCAATTCATATTTCACGGCTAAGGACGGCATATTTACAGGTGGTGGTGATCAATGCTTGTTTATAATAAGACAAGTTTTTGAAACCTTGGGCTGTTTTAAGGAAACCCAGGTTTTGATGGAGGACTTCGAGTTTTTTGAGCGCATGAAAAAGAATGGGATACGCTACAAGATCATAAAAAACGATTTGATAGTATCTGCTAGAAAGTACGAAGCCAACTCCTATCTACGGGTGAACCTTTCCAACCTCTTGCTTGTAATCCTGTTTAGGTTGGGATATCCAAGTAAAAAACTAAAAACGATTCATGACAAACTCATCAGAACGCCCTACAACACCTGACATCATAAATGGCATACAACAAGTAGGTATAGGAGTGTCGGACACCAAGGCAGTTTTTAATTGGTATAGAAAGCACTTGGGTTTTGATATTCTTGTTTTCAAGGACGAAGCGCCGGCAGTACTCATGAAAAGGTATACAAGTGGTGAGATATGCCATAGAAATGCTTATTTGTCCTTAAATATGCTGGGAGGGGGTGGTTTGGAAATCTGGCAGTTTTTGAGCAGAACTCCCCAAAAACCCAAATTCCCAATAATTCTTGGTGATTTAGGGATAAATGCTATGAAAATACGGAGCAACGATATTCAGAAGAGTTATGATTCGTTGAGGGGGCTGGAATTAAAATATTTGACAGGTATAAATAAAACTGTGAAGAATGGAATTTCTTTCTATTTTCAGGACCCCTGGGACAATCTGGTCGAAGTTGTACAGGATAGATACTTTTTTAATAAGACAAGTTTGAGCACGGGTGGCGTGCTGGGAGTCGTGATAGGGGTTTCACAAATATCGGAATCGATACGGTTCTACAGTGATTTGTTGGGCTATAGTATTTTGGTATCGGACCAAACTTTAGATTTGCCCCTTAACAACACACCTGATACAAATTTTGGTTTATTCAGGAAAGTGGTACTAGCGCATTCCCGACCTAATTTTGGTGGTTTTGGGGAGTTGTTGGGACCAACCCAAATAGAATTACTGCAAGCATTGGATAGAAAACCAAATAGAATATTCGAGGATAGGTTATGGGGTGATTTAGGATATATCCACGTATGTTTTGATGTACAAGGGATGGAAAAATTAAGGAACCGTGCAGCCTCCTTAAACTATCCATTTACCGTAGATAGCGCCCAAAGTTTTGATATGGGCGACGCGGCGGGCCATTTTAGTTATGTGGAAGACCCAGATGGAACCTTAATAGAATTCGTGGAAACCCATAAAGTACCTATTTTAAAACCATTGGGTATCTACCTTGATTTAAAAAAACGAAATCCGCATAAACCATTACCTAAATGGATGGTACGAACATTGCGATTTCATAAGGTCTCCAAGGATATCTAAATCCAGTAGATCATTTAACTTTTTGTTGTTCTCAAAAGCCCGATTCCCGAGAAGAAAAATATACCGCCCAGAACGGCATATACGATCAAGGCCTTTGTTGTTCCTGTACTATTGCCAAATAATATGGCGGCGTAGACCAACCCCCCAATTCCTAACAGGGTGAGAATGGTACCAAAGAGTTTCTTTATATCCATGGTCGAAAAATACTAATTTTTCCAGTAAGCAATCTATAGTGGGATTCAAATAATTTAGGAGGATGCAACCGCTCCAAGTGCATAGAGTTGCTCCAATGTGGGTGTTTCACTACCTCCGGCAGGTTCCAAAGTTATCCCAAAGGCTTCGGAATTATTTGGATTGTTCAGCGCAAACACCTTGTTTTCATCCTCGGTAAAATCTTCTAAAAGACCCATGCTCGTAGGGGTTAAGGGCGATAATTTTAAGGACCAAACTTGATAAACAAAACCATCCGGTGGTTCCGGAAGACCCTTCGCGTCAATAAACACTTTTTCCTCTTGTTTGTTCCAATACGCCTTTGCGTAGGAATCCGGAGAAACTTGTTGCCCACCTAAAGGGATTACCAAAATATTTTGGTCCCTCAGCGTATTGAGGAGCTCCCGCGATTTTTCCAAGGAGGAATTAGACTCGGCTATTTGTTGTTCTAACTGTTGGTTTTGACTTTCTACCAATTCCAACTGGGATTTCAATTCCTTATTTTGATTATAGACCCAAAAAAGTCCAATGGCCAAAAGTATGGAAGCCGCCCAACCCAGGTATTGCGTCCAAGGCCTTGATTCTTTGGTCAGTGGAACAACCTTCGATGTATCCCCAGCATTCAATTGTGATCTTAGGGTTTCAAAACCGACAGGGGTTACGGTATTCGCTTTTTGTGAAATCTCTAGGATGGCCGCCTCTATAGCCACAATTTCTGCCTTTATTTCTGGATATTCCTGTGCATATCTATGTATTTCCAGGTTTTCTTTCTCCGAAAGGGCCCCTGCGACGTACAGTTCCAAAATTCCAGACGCTATGTATTCTTGAACATCCATTTATTTTATCTCCATGTTTTCCCTGAGCTTGGAAATACAGCTTCTATTTCTAGTTTTAACGGTTCCAACGGGAATGGCCAGTTCTTCGGCCGCTTCCTTTTGTGTATACCCTCTAAAGTAAAGCATTTCAATTAGTTGTATACACTTTTTCTTTAGACTCCGGACTAACTTAAAGAGTCCTTCGGTTTCTACTGTAGCAACAACTTCCTCTTCCTTACTTTCCAAAATACGTACGAAGTAATCTGCGGAAAGGTTCTTTTTTTCATTTTTATACGACTTACTACGTATTTCATCGATGGCCGCATTTCTCGCAATGTTCAAGATCCAGGTAAAAAATCGGCCTTTGGATGCATTATAACTGTCCGCATTGTCCCATATTTTGACGAATACATCCTGACAGATTTCTTGGGAGCGCACTTCGTTTTTGACAATGGTGTTGATTACCCCGCAGATATTTTCGGAATACATGCCATAAAGTGTCTCGAAGGCGGAAACATCCTTCTCCCGAAATCTCTCAACCAGTTGTTCCAATTGCATAGGGCTGAATTTAGCTATTAAAAATAGAAAAAGCCACCCTATCAGGTGGCTTTTATCATATTATTTTTTAATCCTATTGGATAATTCCGGTACAACTTACTCTGGCACCGGCCGCACCGCTCGGTTGACTGGTGAAATCATCCGTACCTTGGTGTACGATTACCGCCTTGCCCACAATATTTTTATTGGGGTCGTCACAACCAATACACCATTCAGCCGTTGAAAATTCGACCATTCCGTTACCGTCAGAATCGGCCATAAAGTTGCCAATATCCCCTTTGTGATAGCCTTCACTGGCACCCCATTTTCCATGGGGTTCGTTGGTAGGGTTCCAATGGCCTCCCGTAGAAGTTCCATCATCCGCGGAGCAATCTGCCTTTTCGTGTATGTGTATGGCATGCTCGCCTTCGGAGAGTCCTGTGAAGGACGCCATCATTTTTACCTCTCCGTTTTCTTCGGTAAAGGTGACCTCGCCCTGAACGCCACTATCACTTTTTGGCTCCATCATAAATTTAACGGATTCCACTTCTTCCTCTTCCATGGTCATTTCTTCCATGGTTTCTTCCACTTCATTTGCAGCATCGTTGGTTTCCTTTTTAACTTCTTTACAACTAAAGACTGCAAAAAGGGCCAATGCGGCCAGTGGTAATTTTATTACTTTTTTCATACGTTTAAAATTAAATTAATAGCTTGATTCTTAAATATTTCCTTTTGTAGAGGTATTTAACTCACCAGAACAAATCCCTCAATGAGGGTTTTATTTTTTCTAGTTTTAAAATTTAAGTTTGTTAAAATTACGAAATTTCGTGCGCTATATGAACTCATATCCCAATCATTTTAACAGGATTGGGAAATTTGATGGAGCTGCGAAGGAAAATACCGGCAATCCTATTTTTTATTGAAAAGCCCACGTAAATCTGGATTATAGAATACAGCCACCTGTAGCCTGTCATAATTCACGGTTCTGAAATGATTTTTAAGATAACCGGCCTGTACACTTAGATTATGGGTCACATTAAGTCCCACTGCTGCATACAATCGGTTTTGGTCAAAGGCCTCGTTCTGTAGATTGATAAAAATTTCATCATAAAAATTAAAAAAGAAAATGTCCGTTAGGGGGACCGTCATCTGTAACCGATAGCGGGCACGGTGTTCAGCGCTTTTTCTATTCAGGTCATTATTTGTTATAAAACGTTGTTCCAAACGATACCGATGTTCAAATAAAAGTTCCCATACTTTATTCTTCAAAATGAACTGTTCAAAAATTCGGTTTTCCGAAATATTATCGGAAGCTGGTTCATCCAAATCAATCAGGGCCGCCTCGAAATAAGTTGGATCCGTTTTTATATAGGCGTACCCCACAGTAGCAATGGCATTGTCATCAATGTGATAATTGAGTCCTGTCCTAAGTAACAATTGATTGAAGTTTTTTGCCTGTTCAAAATATCGAAGTTGTGCTTCTGTATGAATGCTCCACTTTTCCGCAATCTGATTGGTGCCAAAATACATGTGCCAGCTTCCCAGTTTGTCTTCCCCAATCTCTTGGCCCAAGGCCGAAGTCACAACAATACCCAATACAACAACTAGTAATCTCCTCATAAATATGCCTGATTCTATATTCAAAAATTCAAGTCTTGAAATTAGACCTTCGATTAAATATCGCTTTCCATGGATTCGCCGTCCTCAATGGGCGTGCCCGCGTCTCCTTTGAGATAGACATCCAAAAATTGTAGTACCCTGCTGTAGGCCTCGATCTGGTTTTCCTTTTTTACAAATCCATGGCCTTCATCCTCAAAGAGCACGTATTCCACGGGAACGCCATTTTTCTTGACGCCGGCCACGATTTCGTCCGATTCTACCTGAAGCACCCTAGGATCTTTGGAACCTTGCAGCACGATCAGGGGTTTGGTAACCTTATCGGTATGAAAAAGCGGGGAAATGGCCTTAAGCCGAACGGAATCCGCACTGTTGGGGTCACCCAGCTCTAAATACAGGGCATCCTTAAAGGATTCCCACCAGGGCGGTATACTTCGTAAGGTCCTGATCCAGTTCGTTACCCCAAATAGGTTTACGCCCACGGCAAACTCTTCCGGTGTATAGGTCAAGGCCGCCATGGTCATATATCCGCCGTAGGAACCTCCAATAATCCCGATTTTGTCTCCATCGATTTCTGGTTGGTTGGCCAACCAATTCTTGCCCTCCACACAATCCTTCAAATCCTTGTCACCATGGTTGAGGTCGTCCATTTTGTAGAACGACTTCCCATAACCGCTGCTTCCGCGGTTGTTCACCGCCAACACGGCATACCCATGGTTTACCAAGTATTGAATGAAGGAACTGAAATTCTGCCTGGATTGTCCGCCTGGACCACCGTGTACCCAAACCAAAGCGGGCACCTTGTTGGTTTCGGAAGCTTGATGAGGTTTGTAATAAATGGCAGGAATTTCCATTCCATCAAAGGATTTATACCGGATCACCTCCGCCGAGACCAAATCGCTTGGTTCTATTTCCGGGTTCAGTACATTGGTAAGCTGTTTCAGCTCTTTGGTCTCTAAATCATACACATATAGATTACTGGGTGTTTGCGACCCGCCTGCGTAGAGACTCATTAGTTTTTCGTCATCCGAAAAACCTACATTGGTGATGTCCATATTGGGTAGGGAGGGAAGGTCGATATTCGTTCCCGTTGCGGTCTCCGTAACGGCAATAACGTTCTTTGCGTCCTCGTTTATATAGGTTACCTGATAGGTGCCGTTCTCGGTGAAATAACTGCCCATAATATCCCAATCGCGCTCCATGACCTTGCTGCGTTCGCCAGATTGTATATCGTATTTCATTACATAGGAAAATTCGCTATCCAAATCGGTCGTGTAATACAACGCACCGCTGTCCGGAGTAAAATCCTGACCGCTATTGGCGCTCTGCGCTTCGTTGATCTGTGTCTTTTCACCCGTTTCCAAATTCTGAAGGAAGAGATTGACATCATTCGTATTCAGGGATTTGGAGAGGGCCAGGTATTTTTGGTCCTTGCTTATAGGCCCAATGTCATAACCTTCATTGTTTTGATATATGAGTTGGGGTCTGTAATCCAAGAAATCCATTTGATAGAGGTCCATATAGCGGGCATCCCGTTTGTTGGACGTGAAAAAGAAGCTCTTTTTATCGGCTGCCCACGCATGGAAACTCGCCCTTGCGCCCTCCTCAGGGGTCAAATCCGTAATGCTTCCATTGAGGTTTCTTAAATAGATATGGTAGATTTCGTCGCCGTTTCCGTCCATCCTAAAGAGCATACGCTCGTCCTTAGGAAAATAGGAAATGGCAAAGACCGAGGAACTGTCCGATTCCGTTACGGGCATCATCTCACCACCTTCTGTTGAAATTGTGTACATATTGTAGATGCCGGACCTATTACTTGAAATCAAGAGCTTGCTATTATCCGGCGAAAAACTGCCACCGCCAATGGCCTCGTTGTCCATCATTTGCTCAATGGTATAGGATTTCACCGTTTTAGTGATGGCAGCGTCCGGGTTTTCTTTGGGAGTTTCCTTGCAGCTCCATGCAATCATGGTAATAGAAGCAATCATGGCTAAACCTTTTACAGGCATACATTTTAATAGTGTTCGTTTCATGGGATTGATTTTTTTGAATGTGAACATATCGGCTAAAAACCAATGTGCCTAAAGATACGGTAAATGAAATGTAAGGCCTACTTAAAAGTCCCCCTAAGTTTTTAAGGCCCGAAGTTTTGGGGCACTTGGTTATTTTCGCTCAAAAATCCCGAACAGTTCGTTTCCCTTTCTGGGCGGGATGGAATTGTAACACCGTGCAAATGTACGAACGGTAAAATAGGGGTCCAGATAGCCCAAATAAAGTTCCTTGTTGCCGCCATAAGGTCTTTTTTCCATATCGTCCGTCAGGGGAAAATCGAACCAGAGCCCTGCAAGGATGCCATCAGGCTTGAGCAACCGGCGCATCTGCTTAAAGTACGCGCTCCTATTGGCATCCGTAGGTACTATGGAACAGAAAAAGGTCTGCTCCAGAATTAGGTCGTAGCTTCCTTCATGCGCAAAGAAATCGGCATGAATCACCTGGGCTTCGGGAAAATGCGGGTTGCGTTTTTTGAACTCGGTCAACGGAATTTCGGCAACATCCAGTACGTGCACATTTTTAAAGCCGATTTCAAAAAGATATTCGGCCTCATATCCATTACCGGCACCGGGTATCAGGATTTTTAGGTTTTTGTCCGTCAATTGGTCCGCGTATTCCTTGATGGGGGTGGAAGGGTAGCCAATGTTCCAGCCCGTGGTACCGGCCTCGTATCGTTGGGTCCAATAGGTTTTGTCGTCCATAGCGGCGTGCTTAGAAAGACGAAAATAAGGACATTTTTGATAGCCATGCCGCTATGGGTGCAGATCATACAAATTCGGTGTCCATTTATACACAATTTACCTATCTTCGGCGGATTAAAATCAAGCGGACCAAACATGAGAAATTACCTGTATTTGTTTTTCTTTTCCATCGTTCTTTTTAATAGTGTATTTTCCCAGGAAGACCCCAAATGGCTTCGGTATCCGGCTATCTCCCCTGATGGTTCCACCATCGCCTTTACCTACAAGGGAGATATTTACAGGGTTCCCAAAGAAGGGGGTGTTGCACAGCAATTGACCTTCCATAAGGCGCACGATTATCAGGCCGTGTGGAGCAAGGATGGGGACTCGCTGGCCTTTGCCTCCAACCGATTCGGGAATTTTGATATCTACGTAATGAACGCCAAAGGGGGCGAAGCGACCCGATTGACCTTCCACAGCAACGATGAGACGCCCTATTCGTTTTCGGCGGATGATACAAGCGTCATTTTTGGAGCTGCACGTCAGGATGATGTGAAACATCGGCAGTATCCCATGGGACAACAACCGGAGCTGTATAGTGTTCCCGTCATTGGTGGTCGGGTTAACCAGGTATTGACCGTCCCTGCGGAAGATGTACAGGTAAATTCCGAGGGCACTTTGATGGTCTATCACGATAAAAAAGGTTATGAAAATACGTTCAGAAAACACCATACATCTGCCATTACGCGCGATATTTGGAAATACGATGTAGCGACCGGCACACATACCAAGCTAACCAGTTTTAACGGGGAGGACCGTAATCCTGTTTTCAGTGACGATGGTAATTCCCTCTACTACCTCAGTGAGGAAAGCGGGTCTTTCAACGTCCATACATTGAATCTGGAAAATCCCGAAAATAAGGAGCAATTGACCTCCTTGAAGACCCATCCCGTTCGGTTTTTAAGCATCGGGAACGGGATTATGGCCTTCAGTTATGATGGGGAGCTCTATACTTTTGAGGAAGGTGGCGAACCTCAGAAGGTGGATGTGATCATCCGCACACAATCGGCCTCCAATGCGGTGGAATACGTTTCCGTCAACGGCGGAGTCAGGGAAATGGACATTTCGCCCAATGGGAAGGAAATCGCCTTTATTAGTCGGGGCGAGGTATTTGCCACTTCGGTAGATGGCACCATGACGAAGCGATTGACCAATACGCCGGAGCAGGAACGTTTTTTAAAATATATGCCAGATGGCAAGGCCATTGCCTATTCCAGCGAGCGAAACGGTAAATGGTCTATTTTCAAGACCGTAAAACAACGTACCGAGGAAACCTATTTTTTTGCTTCCACCTTGGTAAAGGAGGATACCTTGGTAACCGATAGTACCGATGTCTATTTGCCTGAATTCTCGCCAGACGGTAATCTAGTCGCTTATGTGGAAGGGCGTAGAACCTTGAAAGTCAAGAATTTAAAAACAAAGGAGACCGTTATCTTACTAACGCCAAAGGATTTGTACCATTTCTCCGATGGGGACCAATACTATCAATGGAGCCCGGATAGCAAATGGTTGTTGGTGGATTGGGGCGTTACTTTGAGCAACAATGAAATCCTTTTGATTTCTGCCGATGGCAAGACCCGTAAGAATCTTACCGAAAGTGGCTACTATGACATGCAGCCCAAGTGGATTAGTGAAGGCAACCAGATCATTTGGTTCTCCAACAGACACGGCTTAAAAAGCTATGCCACCAGTGGGCAGTCGGAATTTGATGTCTACACCATGTTCCTTACCCAGGATGCTTGGGACAAGTTCAATCTGTCCAAGGACGAATACGATTTGATGAAATTGATCGAGGAAGGCGATAAAAAGGACGAAGACAAGGACGAAAATAAGGACGATAAAAAGAAAAAGAAGAAGGATGAAGACACTAAGGAGGAACCCGTAAAACCCCTGAAGTTCGATTTGGAGGGCACCGAGGATAGGAAAAGCCGACTCACCATCCACTCCTCAAAATTGAGCGATGCCGTGTTGTCCAAGGACGGTGAAAAACTGTATTATCTCACGCGTTTTGAGGAGGATCTGGACCTTTGGGAAACGGAAATCCGTACCAAGGAGACCAAAAAATTACTGTCCCTAGGCGCAAAATCAGGAGGTTTGCAATGGGATAAAAAGCAGGAAAACCTCTTTTTGTTGGCTGATGGCAGCATATCCAAAATCGATGTAAAGGCCGGGAAGAAGGAACCTGTAAAATTGAAATCGGAAATGGTCTTGGATGCTGATGCCGAACGCCGGTATATGTTCGACCATATTTGGTTGCGAACCAATGGTATTTTCTATCACAGCAACTTTCACGGTATCGATTGGACCGCTATGCGTACCGAATACGAAAAATACCTGCCCTTCATTGAGAATAATTACGAGTTCGCGGAAATGATATCGGAGCTTTTAGGGGAGTTGAATGTTTCACATGCCGGAGGCAGGTATAACGACACTATCGATAATGGAGACGAAACTGCATCCTTGGGAATTTTTATGGACTATGCCCATACAGGCAACGGAATCAAAATCGCTGAGATCATAAAAGGCGGGCCTTTGGACAAGGCCGGCTTCAATTTAAAGCCGGGGATGATCATCGAAAAAATAAACGGCGAAACCCTACAGTCCGATCGTGATGTAGCCAGTTATTTGAACCGCAAGGAAGGCGAATTTTTGTTGTTGGATATAACAGGTGAGAACAAAACCCCAAAGCAAATTACCGTTAAGCCCATTTCCTTGGATGCTGAGGGCGATTTGTTATATAATCGGTGGGTGGAAACCAATGAAAAGGAAGTACTTGAAAAAAGTAAAGGTACTTTGGGCTACGTACACATTCCAGGAATGAGCGACGGACCCTACCGCTCCATTTACGAGGAAATGATGGGCAAGTTTTTCGACAAAAAAGGGGTCATTGTAGATACCCGATTTAATGGTGGTGGCGACTTGGTGGCCGATCTGGCCATGTTCTTTACCGGCGAGGCCTTTTTATCCTATGAGACAGAAGATCGTGTGGTAGGAGGGGAGCCCACTTCGCGCTGGACCAAACCAACGTTGGCCCTATATAACGAGTCCATGTACAGTGACGGTTCCTGCTTTGCCAGTGGCTATACCGAATTGAAAATAGGGACTACGGTGGGGATGCCGGTTCCAGGGACCTGTAGCTTTGCCGGGTGGGAGCGTTTGCCAAACGGAGGCGTTTGGGGCGTGGTGCCCGTAAGTGCCAAGAATAAGGCAGGGGAGTGGATGGAGAACAATGAAACCGACCCAGATATCCTTGTCAAAAACCAACCCGAGGTCATCGCCAAAGGCCGTGATCAGCAATTGGAAAAATCCATTGAGGTTTTGATCGGGCAGGTGAAGTAGGCTGGCCATATAACGTACAAGTAAGTTATTCTGATCACGCGCATGGCCAAGAAGAAGAATCTATTAAAATACCATCAAGTCCTGGGTTTGGTGCCATAATGAATGAACAACTACAAACTTACCACTTTTAAACGCGTACTATGAACCCAGTGACCAACCTAAAGTCTATACAGGAACTTTTGAAAGCGAACGACCTGCCCTTTGAAGATTTGGTAGAATCCAAAGTGGCCTTTTTGACCAAGGAAAAAAATGGCGAACTTATTGGATGTATTGGCATCGAAACATACGAAATGGATGGTTTGCTGCGTTCCTTGGCGGTAGACGATGCCCATAAAGGAAGAGGGGTGGGTAAGGAGTTATTGGACGAACTTTGTGAAACCAGTAGGCAAAAAGGTATACAACGATTGCACCTTCTGACCACTACAGCAGATGCCTATTTTAAACGTTATGGTTTTGCTGTAACGGAACGGTCCACCGCTCCTACGGCCATCCTTGGAACTACCGAATTCTCTGAAATATGCCCTTCCAGTTCCGTGTACATGGTGAAGGAACTTTAATTCTATTCCTATTCCTCCCATTTTCTTGTCATTCTGATGACGAGCGTAGCGAGGAAGAAGCATCTCTTTATTGACCGATCCTCCCCGTTCATTTCAAACAAAACGCTACATATTTACCTTTCTCTTGCCAAAACCAATAATTTGTAGGATTTTTAGGGTAATCCCACTAAAATAGAAATATATTAACTTGTTACTATATACAACCGTTGGCAACAAGTTGAAGAATGAAGAATAAACTTAAAAAATTATGGAAAAAATTTGCCAGAACAATTCCTTTGATTCTGACTATTATTGTTTTCATTATACTCTTTTGGACTTTGACTTATAAACTTTGCAATACGGAAAATTTTTCCGAAATATTAGCAGAAAATCGGACTGATATACTGACAATTAGTGGACTAATAGCAGGTTTAATAATTGCCTATCTAACCGCCAAAGTTCTTCAAATCAGACAAGAGAAAATTGCGCGACTTCCAGAATTAACAGAACAAACTCAAAAACTACATAAATGTAGAAGTGTAATCGACAAATTAATCCATTCACGTATTTGGCCAGATGGCGTAAGACACTTGATAGATAAAAAATACAAAGGTTTGACACATTTTGACGTTCGAGAGATTGTATTTGTTGATTCAAATCCAACAGAGCAGGCGAAGGAATTTATTAATGATAAAGAATACAGTGGTCTCGCTTGTTTGTATTTAGAACTTAAATCATTCAAATTTGACCAATATCCATTTGACCATACTTTATTTACAGAGTTTGATGTTCCCTTGTATTATAGCTCTGATATAGTTCAAAAATGGATTGATTATGATTGTGGGAATGGTCTATGGTATTACTTCGACCACAAATATGCTGTTTATAAAGACAGTATGAATATGGAAGATATTTATATTGGATACAAAGAAGAAATGAAAGACAATTGCCTACGAATTGACCAAGAACGTTATAAAGATTTAGATTTTGGACCTGAATTACTTGCTAAACTTGGAACTCAATTAACTGAAGATATTTTACCAAAATTAGTTAGAATTCAAAGGTATATGGATGCAGAACTTCCGAGGATTACTAAATACTTATTTGTGATTGCAGGATTACTAATTGTTTTTGGAGTTTCAATGCCTTTAATAAATAATGTGTATGCTATTTCACCAATTTTGGATATCATTTCAATAAGTGTTGTAGTTGCTACGAGTTTTTACTTGTTAGTATCATTTTACGGATTTATGAAAAGAGAAATAAGAATATAAAAACCTGTTGCCAACAAAAAATATAGTGCATTTGGCAGATAGTGCTAAAAATGAAGATAGAATTTATTAAGAAACTTAATAGTAATTTGAAAGTTAAGAACATTGTAATGCCAAACGCACGATATTCAAAACGTTGGCACCAATAAGAAAAAACTGAATGGATTTAAAGGATTATGTAAAGACGTTCAACTTCTCATATGATAATTTGAAATCTAAATGTGAAGAAGATTTCAACTCTCTTTATGAGCTAGAAAAAGAATGGCTTGGAAACTTAGAAGACAAAGTTCATTTGCTCAAAAATGTAAAACATCAAGCTGAACTGAATGCTGTAATCGGAAAACTAAAAGCAGATGATCCCTTCACTAAAGATGACACCAAAATTCTTTCAACATTTGTTAGTAAGGTTAACACAATCGTCAGAATTGCCAATCGTATTAATAACTTTAAAGAAGAAACAAAATTAGATGATGGTTCAAAATTAGAGTTATACATTTTTTTTAACTCAGTAAAGAATTCCACCGACCTAAACAGTTTCAATTACCCTTTAAACTCTAATCTTAACAACTTTTTACCTCACATCTATTCAGTAATTAAACACTGTCAAAACCCAAGTGAGTATCCAATTTATTACAAGTATTGGAAAAATATCATCCGTGAGGTCTTATCTAAAAATGATGATTACGATTCAATATGTGAGTTTTATAGAACCTTTCCAGAAATAAATCGACACTTAAATTTTGCAACATACTTAGGTACAATCGGAATCCAAATTGCTAAAAACATCAATTCTAGCGGTATAAGGTTAACATCCGATTCAAAGGAATATAAGTACTTGACAAAAGATGTAATCAATATTGAACGCTACAATTCTATTTTAGATGAAAACCTAAATTCATCACACCAATATTTTTTAGTTGGTGCTTATTGGGATGGATCCAATCCATCTGACCAAACAGAGCGTTTTTTACAAAATGGTATCTGGGAAAATGGCTATGATGATAAATTTATTGAAGAAGTCAAAAAGGTTCCTGTTGGCGGTAGAATTGCGATAAAAGCAGCATTCACAAGAGAAAAGACTAAATCTGTTATGGCGATTAAAGCCAGAGGCATAGTTTCCAAAAATTATGATAACGGTAAAAAGCTAGAGGTTAATTGGGAAAAGAACTTCAGTCCATTTGAAGTAGATTTTTCTGGTGGATACTGGGCGACAATAAAAGAGGTCACAAATGAAGAACATGTAAAAGAAATTTGGTTTCCAAATGAGAAAACTGAATCTAAAATTCATGCAGAAGTCATCTATAATTATTTAAATAATTCTCTGAGCCACCGAAAAATTCAATCTGAGGTTTTAGGAGAAGAGGCACCTGCTAGAGGAGGCGGATTTTTAGCAATGGAAATTTTGCATAGCTATGAAATTCAAGGCGATAAAAAAGGGATTCTCAAGAAGACCCCATTTAATATAGAATATCAAAGTGCAACTGGTAAGTATTTAGAAGCTCTTGACTTATTGAAAAGAAATTATCCTGAATTTGATATCAGCACTGAAAATAATTACAACATGACATTTCCTTTAAATACCATTTTGTATGGTCCTCCAGGAACTGGAAAAACATACAATACAGTCCTAAGGGCAGCAGAGATTATTGAGAATCGCAAAATAGATTCTTATGATGAAGCTCTTGGGATTTTCAAAGCCAATCTTCACGGTCAAATTGAATTTATCACCTTTCATCAGAACTACAGCTATGAAGACTTCATTCAAGGTCTGAGGCCAGATACAGAAAACGATAAAGAATTAACATTTGAAAGAAAGGATGGAGTTTTTAAAGTCATTGCAGATAGAGCACTAAAAAACATTATCGCTTCCGAACAACCACCTATCGCAAAAAAGACATTCGAAGAAACATTCAACGAATTTGTTAATCCACTAGTCGAAGGTGAAGTAGAAGAGATTGAAGTAAAAATGAAGAAAGTCTCTTACTTCATTACCGCAATCACTAACAAATCAATAGAATTTAGAAAAACTAGTGGTGGTACTGGACATACATTAAGTATTTCAACTTTAAGAAAAATGTATGATGCTGAATCAGTCCTAGATATTCAAGGTCTCTCATCCTACTACTCTCCACTTTTAGATGAACTCCTAAAGATTGGAAAAGACTCATCTGGTAAAAAGGAAATTATACAAAGAAAAAACTATGTCATCATTATTGACGAAATAAATCGTGCCAATATTTCTAGAGTTTTCGGAGAACTTATCACATTAATTGAGCCAGACAAACGCTCACATGGCAAAATCCCAATGGAAGCAAAGTTACCTTCTGGCGATACTTTTATAGTTCCATCAAACTTATACATCATTGGAACCATGAATACTGCTGATAAATCTATTGCTCTGCTTGACATAGCCTTAAGAAGAAGATTCGAGTTTGAACCAATGTATCCAAAATACTCAGAGAATGGTTTGAATGTAAATGATGAAGCTGTTTTAAAATCCATTAACGAATCTATTATTTCAGATAAAGGGCATGACTTCCAGATTGGTCACTCCTATTTTATGGATTCAAAAGAAGATCCTTATGATTTCGAAAGAAGAATGAATGTGAAAGTCATTCCTCTGTTATTGGAATACTTCATGAATGACGCAAAAACAGTTGCACAAATAGTTTCCAAAGCTTTATCTAATACCGAATATAATATTGATGAAAAGTCTTGGCCTTTAAGAATTACTGAGAAGAATGATTAACCTTTTTGAATATCAAAACAAAGTAGATATTCAAGCTTCATTCGATGGCTTGGAAGGATTTCTTGATGAAATCTGGAATAGTCGGGAAAAGAATTCCTATTATTCTGAAAATGGAAACGACAAAATTGAATCTCAAAGATTTCTGCAATTCATCCACAAAACGAATAGTTTAAAATCGAACAAATATGTTGGTGTAATCCATTATGCAGGGAAAAAGATTAATCTATTACCTAAAATTTTTTATAACCAAGAAAAGGAGTACTCAGAAAATGAAATAAACCAGATTCAGAACCATATACTTTGGTGGTTAAGCTATTGTCGTAAAATAAAATTTCCCAACTATCAAGCCTCTCTTAGCAGCTCAAAGAGTGACTTTTTTGAAATCTTAATTTACCTATTCTCAAAATATACTCGTGAGCTTCTTAATTCATCAATCTATCAGCAGTATGAAGAAGTAAATCGTGAATTATCTTTTATAAAAGGTCGTCTAAACACAAATGAATACATCCACCAAAATCTTAGTACAGGTAAATGGCACAAACTAAATTGTACTTATGATGCATTCGTTTTTGACAATGAATTCAACCGCATAATAAAGTATGTAACTACTCTACTCTTCAATGTTTCATCAAATCAGGATAACAAAAAGAATCTACGAGAAATCCTTTTCATATTAGATGAAGTGTCTGATGAAAGGGCAACTGCTGAACAATGTTCTAAAATTTCATTCAACCCAATGTTTGGAGAGTTTGAAACCGTCCGTGATTATTGTCAATTGTTTCTAACTAACTGCATTTCTTTTGATTATAAGAACGACTTGAAGCTATTCGCATTCTTACTGCCTATGGAGTATGTTTTTGAAGATTTTATTTTCGGGTTTATCGATAAGGAACTTGAAACAGTTATGGCTAAGTCTCAAAGAAGTGATACATACTTGGATGAGGACAAAACCTTCAATTTAAAACCAGATTTATGGCTCAAAACTGATTATAAATCCCTGATTGCGGATACTAAATATAAGATTGTGTATTCAGATGATAAAGACCCCAAAAAAGGGATTTCGCAGAAAGACCTTTATCAAATGCTCGCTTATGCTGTTAGATTTGAAGTTGATGAAATCATATTGTTTTACCCAAACACTTTAAAGCAAGATCAAGAAGAACAAACTGAATTAACTATAAAAGATGCATTAGCCGCTGGTAAAGAAATTTCAATTAAAGCGTTTCAACTCCCTATAATAAATCGGGATTTACTTGAATCAGAATTAAAGACTAAAACTGATTTAGCTGAGTTATTTGAATCGACAAAAGAAGGTTTGAAAAATAAATTAGAAAAAATACTGGTGCCAACAATGTATATAGCGCGTTAAAACGCGCCATATACGGGACCGTAGCCACTAGCAAAAAAAACAATGCGAATAGCTTTAATCATATTGATAGTAATACACGGAATTATCCATTTATTTGGATTTTTCAAGGCATTTGGGATATCTGAATTTAATGCGATTTCACAACCAATTTCAAAGATCTACGGAATATTTTGGTTCTTGACATTTCTACTTTTTGCTATTACAATCATTTTAATACTTATTCATTCGGACTATTGGTGGTTAAGCGGTTTTTTGGCCGTAATTATTTCGCAGGTGTTGATTTTTAATTATTGGTCTGACGCAAAATTTGGTACGGTAGCAAACGTCATTATTCTATTGCCGACAATTATTGGATATTCAAGTTTCAACTTTAAAAATAAAATCAAAAGCGAAAGAATAAGTCTATTTGAAAATTCGCAACTCAAAACTCAAGAGATTATTACCGAAAAATCATTGGTTTATTTACCACCAATTGTTCAAAAATGGCTGACTAATAGCGGAATAATCGAAAAGAAATTGATTTCTAATGTGCATTTAGTTCAAGAGCTACAGCTCAAAATGAAACCCGAACAAAAAAGTTGGAACAATGGTATGGCAGAACAATATTTTACCATTCAACCGCCAGCGTTCAATTGGAATATTTATACTGAAATGAATCCAATATTGAGTGTAGTAGGTAGAGACAAATTTGAAGATGGTAAAGGCGAAATGATAATTAAACTTCTTTCACTTATTCCAGTTGCAAATGCAAAGAACGACGAAAAGGTAAACCAAGCAACATTGCAACGATATTTGGCTGAAATCGTTTGGTTTCCTTCGGCATCTTTAAGTCAATATATAAAATGGGAGACTATAGACGACTATTCTGCCAGAGCAACAATGGAATATAAAGGCACCAAAGGTTCAGGGGAATTCCATTTTGATAAAGACGGAAATTTTAAAAAATTCGTAGCAATGCGCTTTCAGGATTCAAACGCAATCAAACCTACTAAATGGACAGTGATTGCAATAAGAACAGAAGAACGAAATGAAATTAAAATACCTATTGAATGTGAAGCAAGTTGGGAATTGGAAAACGGTAAGTGGACTTGGTTAAAATTAAAAATAACGGACATTCAATACAACGTGAAAGAAATGCCAGTGGCTAACACAGATAACCGTTTCACAGGCCACTGACCCCGCCTGTACCTAACCGTACGTTCGGGTGGGTTCTTAAAATAGTTTTGTGCACTTTTCGCACACTCAAGCGAGTTCATACAAGTATGTTTTAATAACCCCTTTTCCGCTTATTTCGGGTATCGACACCAATTCATTCACTTCCTTAACCTTTAATCGAAAGGGTGGTGCCAACAAATCCACACCGCTCTGCTTTTTGAGTCGGATGCTCTGTCCGGAGATTATATCAATGTTGGGTTCAAAGTCACCTTCGGGTAGGTGTTCCGTTACTAGTACGTACGTGTAGTTTGATAGTTTTTTGACTATCGCCTTTATTTCCTCATTGGAAAGGTGTTGCAAAACCTGCCGAAGGATGATGCAGTCGGCTTTGGGAAGGTTATCCTTGGCAATGTCCAAACAGTGAAAGCTCACATGCTCCAATGCATTGTTCTTTTTATGCCATCCGATGAGGTCCTCCACAATATCTACGGCAATATATTCCCGGGAGTACGGTACAAGTCGTTTACCAATAGTAAAATCCCCACATCCCAAATCACAAACCGTTAATGGGGGATGGAAGGAACCTAAAAAATGGGTAACCGCTTTCAGATACGGTTCCACCATTGCTGGATCGTGCGACCCATCACCACTGTAAAATTCGCCCGGATTCCCGCCCCAAAGGTTTTGCTCGTAAATCTGCTCCATCACGGCTTTGGTGGGCCATGGTTTTTTAGGTTTTTTGGTGGGCATGGGAGGTTGGTTGTTAGATTTCGAGTGAGTTAGTGAGACAGTGAATTAGTTGTTTTTAAGTCTAACGTCTCAAATCTAACGTCTTAGATCTAACTTTTCATTTTTCATTTTCCGCTAAACGCTAAACGCTAAACGCTAAAAGCCAAAAACTAACAGCTATTCACTTTTAGTTTTTCAATTTTCACTCTTCACTCTTCACTCTTAATTCTGCACTCTTCACTCTGCATTCAAAACAACGTACCCGTCCTTCATCACAAATACAGGTTCGCGCATCGCTTTAATGTCTTTTAAAGGATTTCCTTTGACCGCGATGATATCGGCTAAAAAGCCTTCCGTTAGGTTTCCCAATTGGTCTAGATGGAACATTTTGGCGTTTCCGCTTGTAGCCGAAATCAATACGTCCAAGGGTTTCATGCCATACACTACCATCAACTCCATTTCCCTGTAATTTTCCCCATGGGTAAACACACCTACATCTCCACCAAATACGATCTGTACGCCCGATTCAAGGGCTAGCTTAAATGATTTTTTCTTGTTGGTAATGCGCCGCGGTTCTGCATCAGTTCCCTTTTTCCACCCTTGATATTGGGTAATGGCATCCCCCGCGGCCAACGTTGGGCACAAGCCGATACCTTTTTCCTTCATCATGTTGAAAATTTCAAGTGTGCCGCCGTCTCCATGCTCAATGGTTTCCACGCCTCCCAAAATGGCCCTTTTCATACCTTCGGGCGTGCTCGCATGGGCTACCACATATTTTCCCGCACTTTTGGCGGTTTCTACCATGGCATCGATTTCTTTCTGTAAAAAGGTAGGTTGGGAATCCGCTCCGGGCGTCCAGCGGTAATCGGCATAGATTTTAATCAGGTCGGCCCCATTCCCCATCTGTGTGCGTACGGTCCGTATGGCTTCTTCTTTTCCGCTTACGGTTTCCGCTCCCAAGGGAACGGTGACCCCATCGTGAAAACCTTTTGGACCATAGGCACCCGTGGCGACAATTGCAGGACCTGCGACCAATAATCGGGGTCCGGGGATGATGCCTTGCTCAATGGTCTTTTTCAAATAGACATCCGTATACCCGGCACCCTCGGCGCCCAGATCGCGCATGGTAGTTATTCCTGCCATCAGGGAGTTTTTGGCATGTACGGTGCCGCGGATGGCCCTCTCCACGGGCGATTCCTTTAATACCTGGTCGTTCCAGTCGGTTTCGTTGTACGGATGTAACAACAAGTGGGAATGTCCCTCGATGATACCTGGCATCAAGGTGGTGCCGTGTAGGTCTATTTCCGTTGTTGCTTTCGGGAATGTATGTCCTTCAAGATTGCCCGAATACGTTATTTTATTACCTTCCACCAATACCACCCAATTTTCATGCATTTCGGTTCCATCAAATACACGGTCAGGTTTCAATAAGGTTTGGGCTTGTATTTGGACCGATATGCCTAGACATAACAACAGGGCCACCAGTGTAAGTCTCCCTAAGTTTAAATCGATAATCAATTTCATGTGTTTATTTTATTGTTTTTCAACGGTTACATGTAACATCCATATAATCATTTCGATATATGTCCGAAATTCTGACATGGATGTTTCATTGTAGTAATTTGTTTAAATCTTCTTGGCTATAGCTGTTTCCATTCTTTAGCACCATAAAAATATCCTGGGTATTTTGGATGTTTTCCAAGGGATTTTGATTGAGGATGACAATATCCGCCTTTTTTCCGGTTTTCAAACTGCCGTAGTCGGATTCCTTCTTTAGAAATTTGGCCCCATTATAGGCCGAAGCCTTTAGGGCATCCAATGGAGATATTCCCGCGTCTACCATGACTTCCATTTCCTTGTGAAGGGATATTCCGGGATAGGTATAGCTATTAAAGGCCCCACTGTCTGAACCCGCCAGTAAGGAAACGTCGTTTTGGTTTAGGGTCAATGCCAATTTTTTGAAAAAGGTGTCCAGTTCCTTTCTGTCCTGTATCGCCTTTTCCGATGCATTTTGCGCCCTTTGGATACGCCCTTCATAAGTTTTTTGAATTCCAGGGGACATATATTTCAAATATGCGTCCTCACTATGGTCCACCTCGTCCAAGTAACTCAGGGTATGTCCAATATGAAGTGTTGGCACCACAAACACATTTTTTTGTTTTAGGTGCTCAAATGTTTGCTTGGCCACTGAGTCATTGTAAGTGGATTGCAGTATGGGCATGGCATCCCAAAAACTTATCTTGTTGTCTTGAAGTTGTTGGGTAATGGCGGCCTCCTCCGTGGAGCAACCTTTCATGATGTAGTAGAGATGTTCCACGGCGTCGATTCCTGCATCTATGGTGGATTCCAACGTAGCGGTAAAGGGCATGTGCCCCGAGGTAATCAATCCTCTTTTTTCCGCAGCCCGAATCGTATTGAGGTAGTTTTCTCCAGAAATCTTACTGTCATAGATTTTGACAAAATCCGTTGGGATGGCTTGCAGCGAATCCAAGGCCTTGTTGATATCCTCTTGATTTTCAACTTCGAGGGAACCTGCCCAAGTGGCCCCGGGACCGTCTATTTTTGGTCCCGAGGTAAAAATGGTCGGTCCAATCATACCATCATTTTCAATAGTCATTTTCCATTGCATGACGGCCGTGGTCAGATCGCCGCCAGCATCTCGCACCGTGGTGATTCCATTGGCGATGAAGAGTCCTAAAAAACGTTTGTTGGCCTCAATTAGGGAGTCGCCCCCACGAAAATGTACGTGGTTGTCCCAAAATCCGGGTAAAATGAATTTTCCTGTGGCGTCTACCACATTTTTCGCAGTAGAGTTTTCATAGATCTCATCATACGCTACTTTGGCAATGCGCCCATCGGAAATATAAATATCACCAACAACGACTGAGCCATCTTCCAGGTTAAGGATATTCCCACCCTTTAAAAGGGTATCATAGGAAACCCTTATATCTGCTTCACAGTTTATCAACAGCAAAAACAACATTCCGATACCTAGTAAGGATAAACTGTATCTCATCAGATATAAAATAAAATGAATACGGAAGGTAAAAAGAATTAGCGATTCAGTACTTGCCTGATCATGATAAATATAAATATCATGATGGAATAGCCTATGAAAAATGGAATGATATACTGCTGCCAACCCAACGTAAACATAAGACCGATGAGCAATAGTTGAAAGCCCAATCCAAATGAGGAAACCGCAGTCATAAACCAATTTGGAAAGACTTTGCCTTTGGCGGCATTTTTATCCAATCTGTAGATGATGGAATCAAAAGTACCATAGCACAAAGAATATATCTTGAACATAGAGTTTACCGTTTTCTGTCTCTCCCCTTTAAGTGCATTGGGACTTTTATTTTCAAAAACCCGACTCGTAGTATCCCCATTGTGTCTGTTCCGTAGAATCACATAGTAGTAATTGTAGAGGGTGCCCTGTAATTGCAGACACATAAAGGATATTGCCGTAAGCAGTAAAGAACCATCGGTAATGTACCAGATAGCCAAGAATAGAATCAGGTTTAAGACAATATCAGATATTGAATCTAAATACCTTCCCGTATGTGAAGGTGTATTTTTGGCCCTCGCCAATTCTCCATCGGCTGCATCTAAAATTGATTTTAAAATCAAAAACAGAAACGCCAATCCGTAATATTCATTAAGTAGCAATACTATGGCGGTTAAACCACTTACAAAGAATGCAACCGTAATATGGATAGGGGTGAGGGAGGTTGTTTTTATTACTTGGACCAGTTGGAAGGCAACTGCTCTTCCGTAATCCGATAGATCGAAAAAACGGTATTCTTCGGGTAATTTGGACATTTTACTGATAATTGCTTGAAATTACAATAACGGGAACACGCTAGCTTGTCATACCAAACAACTACTAGGCAAAAATAGGGCTTTATTCAGTTCCATTGGTAATACAAGTGCTTATATGACAAAAGGAGATGGTTTTACCTTCCATCTCCGTTTCTATATTTAATATTTTCGTGGCAATGCTGTATTATTTCGCTGATGCGCTTTTGTCTTGTTTCTTCCCTTTTGGCCTGGTTTAGCCAATAAAGATAACTCTTGCGTTGTCCCCTGGTGAAGTTTTGAAAATTTTCGAAAGCCTTTTCGTTAGCTTCGAATGCTGCCTGTAAATCATCGGGTAGGATTCCGGCCTCCACGTCGTCCAAAGAAGACCAAGAGCCGTTCTCCTTGGCTATTTTTACTGCCTCCAGGCCGGCTTCGTGCATAAGCCCATTAGACTTTAAATCGTTGATATAGTCCTTATTCACTTTGCTCCAAACGCTTTTCGGTTTCCTTGGGCAAAAATATTGTTTGCGTTTGCCGTTGCCCAGACTTTTTACCGTACTATCTATCCATCCATAGCACAAGGCTACTTTAACGGCCTCTTCCCAGCGCATACTGTCGTTCTCGTGTTCTACTTTGTAAAAGATCAAATGGATACCCTCATAATGGGTATGGTTACTATGTAGCCATTCCCTAAATTCCGTATCATTTTTAAAATAGAGTTCCGGTATTTTTGGCATATCGGCTTTTTTCCGTGTTAAATTCTACGTAAAATACAATTTTAGCTGACAAACAATTGGTTTCTATGCTATCTAATTCTATTTTTGAAGCTATATTAAACCGACAAACATCAAAATTTACGTATGAAAAAAGTTTTCAATGCGCTGCTCTTGGGCTTTGCGCTTATTATTGTCTCATGTGGTGGCAATAAACGTGACGGGGAACCCAAGGTATTGGTTTTCTCTAAAACAGCAGCGTTTAAACACGCATCTATTCCTGCGGGCATCGCCGCCTTACAAAAACTTGGTCAGGAGAACGGCTTTGTAGTGGATACCACCAAAAATGCCGAAATGTTCACGGATGAAAATCTGCAGAATTATTCGGCCGTTGTTTTCTTGAGTACCACAGGAAATGTCTTGGACCAATTTCAGGAAGCTGCCTTTGAACGCTACATTCAAGCAGGTGGAGGGTACGTGGGAATACATGCCGCTGCCGATACCGAATATGATTGGGGCTGGTACAACGATTTGGCCGGAGCCCAGTTTTTAAGCCATCCTAGGGGTACGCCAAACGCGGACTTCATAATAAAGGACAAGAACTTCATTGCTACGAAATTTTTTACGGACAGCGTTTGGAATAGGGACGACGAATTGTACAATTATAAAAAGATAAATCCAGATGTGAACGTCTTGATGACCTTGGATGAATCCACGTACGAAGGTGGTGCCAACGGTGATTTTCACCCCATTGCCTGGTACCATGATTTTGACGGTGGCCGTGCCTTTTATACCGGAGGCGGACATACAGACGAAAGCTATTCTGAAGATCTATTCTTGAAGCATGTATTGGGAGGAATCAAATACGCTATTGGTGATAACGAACTCTTGGACTATTCCAAGGTTACCACCCAAATACCTCCGGACAATGACCGTTTCTCCAAAGTGGTTCTTTCCGAAGGACAGTTTTTTGAACCCACCGAAATGGCCGTCTTACCTAACAATGACGTTTTAATCGCACAACGTAGGGGAGAGGTAGTTTTGTTCAATAATGAGACTCAGGAACTCAAGGAAGTTGCCAAGTTGGATGTATATTTTAAAACATTGGAAACGCCTGGCGTAAATGCCGAAGAAGGGTTAATGGGATTGCAGAAAGATCCTGATTATGCGAACAACCATTGGATTTATTTGTACTATGCTCCAACGGGCGATAAATGGGTAAATCGCTTATCCCGATTCAAATATATGGATGGAAATTTCGACCTAGCTTCGGAGCAGATTATTTTGGAAGTGGATTCCCAACGGGAAATTTGCTGTCACACTGGTGGTTCCATTGCCTTTGGACCGGATAATCTCTTATATCTATCAACTGGGGACAACTCTACGCCGTTTAATGAAAGAGGGGAAAAATATGTAAACAATGGTTTTGCACCCTTGAACGACACGCCCGGCCACGAACAGTTCGATGCTAGAAGGAGTTCAGGAAACACAAACGATCTTAGGGGTAAAATTTTGAGAATCAAGGTGAACGAGGATGGAAGTTATGATATTCCAGAAGGAAATTTGTTCCCTGTAGGTACTGAAAAAACCCGACCAGAAATTTATACCATGGGACACAGAAACCCTTATAGAATTTCAGTCGATGTAAAAAGAGGGTATGTTTATTGGGGCGACGTTGGCCCAGATGCCCGCGCCGATAGTTTGGAAACCAGAGGTCCTAGGGGCTATGATGAAATGAACCAGGCACGCAAACCAGGAAACTTTGGATGGCCAATGTTCATTGGTGACAATTATGCCTACCATGAATACAATTATGAAACTGGAGAGTCAGGAGAAGCTTTTGACCCTGAAAAGCCAATGAATACGTCTAGGAACAATACGGGTTTGACTGAGTTGCCACCCGCAACCCCGGCCTACGTGTACTATCCCTATGTTGAATCCAGTGATTTCCCACAGACGGGAACTGGAGGTAGAAATGCCATGGCGGGACCTACCTATTATTCAGATTTGTATCCTGGGGACGAAAAATTACCTAGCTATTATGACGGTAAGGTATTGATCTATGACTGGATGCGTGGTTGGATGTTTGCCGTTCACTTGAAAGAGGATGGAAGTTTTAACCGAATGGAACCTTTTGCCCCAGAGGTAAAACTGAACAATCTTATCGATATGGAGATGGGACCCAATGGAAGGGTATATCTCTTGGAATATGGTAGTGGTTGGTTCTCCCAAAATGCCAATTCCGGATTGGCCTATATTGAATACAATGGTGGAAACAGGCCTCCGGTAATCGATAATATGATTGTGGAGACCACATCGGGTCAGACACCCTTGGCTATCACCGCAACAGTGGAGGCCCATGACAGAGAGAATGATAGTGTTTCCTACACTTGGGATTTTGGTAACGGAGAAACCAAGAAAACTACAGAACCTACGGTAAGTTATTCCTATGCAGATGCAGGATCGTATAATTTGAACGTTACGGTGACCGACGAAAAGGGTGAAGCTACCATAAGTTCAAGCACCAATATAGTTGCCGGAAATTCAAGACCTGAAATTACCATCAATTTAAAAGGTGGGACCCCTGCCTTTTATCTTGCTGGTCAGAAAATCGATTATGAAGTAAACGTTAGCGATCCGGACGGTAGCCCCATTGATCAGAGCAATATTTTCGTGAGCGTCGATTATTTGGAAGGAATGGACAGGGTAGCCATGAATCTCGGTCATCAACAGGTATCTGCAGCGGTAACCGGAAAGGCTCTGGCACAATCCATGGATTGCAAGACGTGCCATAAAGAAGCCGAAGCATCCATAGGACCCAATTATATGGATGTTGCCCAAAAATATAAGGATAGAAGGGATGCCTTGGAATATTTACAGTCTAGGATCAAAACCGGAGGTAGCGGTGTATGGGGCGAAGTAACCATGCCTGCACATCCAAATATTACCTCAGACGAAACAAGACAGATCGGACTATACATCCTTTCTTTGGTAGGGGACAAAGAGGAAGAAAAATCATTGCCTACAAATGGTACCATTACGGCAGAAGCCTCAGCGCCCGGAAATATGTTGGTCTTGACGGCCAGTTATACCGATGGTGGCGCCGAAGGAACCATTCCATTAACCGGCTCCAAGGCGGTGGCCATTCCCAGTAGCACCATATTACTGACGGAAGATTTGAAAACAAGCAATATGCAGGCCATGAAATTTGGTGGTATGGATTTGATGTTGTTGAACAGTGCGTCCGGATGGTTGGAATTAAAGGATTCCTCTTTAAAAGGTGTGAATGCCCTAGTACTTAATGCTGGTTGGCAAAGTCCCCCTAATTTGAGTTTTACCTTCCAGATCCGTGAGAACACCCCAGATGGTCCTGTTGTTGGTGAAGGAACCATGCCTGCACAGACGGGAGGACAGGGCACACAGGTGAGCGTACCAATTACCGGAACCGTTTCCGGCAATGGACCTTATTATGTAACCTACAAGGCCGAAGAAGGCAAGGAACTATCCATGGTCGCCTTGACGGGAGCCATGTTCAGGTAAAAGATAATCATTTAGTACAGGAAAAAGCCCGCAATGAAGCGGGCTTTTTTATTTTATGGTTACTAAAAGAATTCTGGAAGCTTTAGTTTATTTTTTGACAAATGAGATTACCAATCTCCATTAAGGATGAAATCTCTTCCTCGGTAAAATCATAGGAAACAGGTTTGGCAATACCAATGGTGCCATACAATTTTCCTTGGTGGATCAATGGGGCCGCAAGGGAACCTTCCACTTTGGTTTCCTTGGCTGCCGGTCTCGCAACGCCGGATGCATCGGTCTGTAGATTGCACATCTCTACGGGCTTCATCCGTTCCGCGGCTATACCCGCCATACCTTTGCCTATGGGAATTTCGGACACCTTCGGCATCAAAAAATCGGGAATGCCTTTTTGAGCCTGTAATTCCAAAATAGAAGTGTTCTGCCTTAAAAAGTGCAACGTTCCGGTGGAACAATCAAAATGGCTGATCGTCTCTTCCAAAACGTTTTGCCAATCGATGGGATTTTTTTCAAGAAGTATCGATATTTTTTCAGGGATGCTATTCATTTTGATCAATAGGTATTTAAAACAATGATTTGCTATTTCCTCTAACGACGGGCAATTTAAGGATATTGTCAGTTTGGGGAATATGATATTTGTCAGCTACCCCTGAAATAATCTTAGGCCTTTTATTTATACTTTTTTAACGTTCACGTAGAAGTTTGGGTCCACTTGTATATCTTTCCCTTTAAGTGATTTTGACTGCCACGCTGTGGTAGGGGTAATCCAAACGGTCTTTCCGGCCATCTCAACCTTTAAGGGCATTTTAAACCCATCGATGACATTGGTAAATCGGTATTTTAGCTTGCCGTTCTGGATTTCATATTCAAAAACAGGGATATTGGCCGTTCTGAGATACTGTTCAAAGAATGGTTCAAAATCACCTTCGACTTGATCATCCAGATACTTTTCAATCTGTTTGGTTGTTACCGTTTGATGATAGAATTCCTCATTAAGTCCGCGTAGGGTGGCCCGCCACTTTTCATCATCGTCCATGATTTGCCTGAACGTATGTAGGATGTTGGCTCCCTTGTTGTACATATCGCCAGACCCGGCTTTATTAACGTTGTAGGGCCCAATTAAAGGTCGGTCGTTTCGGATATTCTTTCGTATGCCCAGTAAATATTCCGCTGCCGCTTCTTTACCATAATAATATTCAATGAAAAGGCTTTCGGAATACATCGTAAATCCTTCGTGTACCCACATATCGGCAATATCCTTGTAGGTAATATTATTGGCGAACCATTCATGTCCGGCCTCATGGATGATGATATAATCGAACTTTAATCCCCATCCGGTGCCTGAAAGATCTCGACCTAAATAGCCATTCCCATACTGATTGCCATAGGTAACGGAACTTTGGTGTTCCATACCCAAATAAGGGACTTCCACGAGTTTAAAGGAGTCCTCGTAAAAAGGATAGGGGCCGAACCAATGCTCAAAGGCTTCCATCATTTTGGGGGCCTGTTTGAACTGCTCCTTGGCTTTTTCCAGATTGTCCCGTAAAACGTAGTAATCCATGTCCAGCATGCCCTTTTCACCATCATAGGTTTCCCCAAAATGCACGTAATCCCCAATGTTCACATTGACCCCATAATTGTTAATGGGGCTGGATACGAACCAATGATAGGTATTGGTTTCTTCGTCCACTTTTCGTAACCGACCATTGGAAACGTTCATGAGCCCTTTAGGGGCCTGTACGCTGATCAACATACTGTCTACCTCGTCGTACATATGGTCCTTATTGGGCCACCAGACACTGGCGCCCAGACCCTGACAGGAGGTGGCCACAAAATCCTTCCCATTTTCATCTTTTTTCCATGAAAAGCCACCGTCCCAAGGGGCGCGCACCGCTTCTTTGGGATGCCCGGAATAATGCACTACAATTTCGTTAAATTCTCCCACATTTTGAGTTTTCTCGAGTGTAACAAAATGGGCATTTCCACTGCTTTCGAAAGACAGGTTTTTTCCATCTTGTGTAATTTTTTCGATAACCAAAGGTGGCTGGAGATCTACTTGTAGCACTTGATTTTTATCGAGCACCTTATAGCGGATGGTATTCGTACCGGAAATAAATTTTTCATCGGGATCTACGGAAATATCCAAATGATAGTAAGTAAGGTCCCACCAGGCCCTTTCCGGGGTAATGCTGCCTCTAAGGGTATCCTGTTCCGTAAAGGTTTGGGAGATGCCAAGACTGTAAGTCAAGAAGGCAACATACAACACTATGTTTTTCATCTGTTTATTTTTATTGCTTTTAATAGGTCAGATGCAATTCGCCAGTAACCAGCTCAATAGGTATCAAGACTTGTTATAGCTCATTTCATATCTAGTAAATATGCTTTTTGAGTAGACCTGTCAGGTTTTTAAAAGCAGACAGGTTTGAAAATTACCTAAAAATTCCATTGGGAAACACGACCGGACTTTCAAATCCGTTTGCACCCACAGCTGAAACGCCAAAAAAGTAATTATCGATGACGATGCCTTCTAGGGTGAACTCCGTGACATCCCCTACGTATCGGCTATTATCCCAAGTAGGGGAAGTGGTATCCCTCCAATAAATTTTATACCCTTTGGCCCCATCCACCTTGCTCCATTGAAATTTCGCCGATGGTTCTACGATCCCCCCAATCTTAACTTCTTTAGGGGCCGGTGGTGCCCATGCCAGGGAAGCCAAATTGATTGCGTTTACCGCGGTGAGTTTGGCCGCGTACTCGAAATTCACGTGTTCCAATACATCCCCATAGGCGATGCCGTCATCTACCCGAATATCCTGATGTTGTTGGGTGTAGTTTTCATGCGCCTCCATAATCCGGATTCCTGCAAAACCGGCGTCATTAAAGGGCCTATGATGCCCACCCCGCCCGAAACGGTCCAAACGATAGATCATCATGGGATTCATTTCTGGCATGTAGGTTTTTACGGTTTTGTGTACGTAGCGTGCCAATTGTCTCGAGATACCATCTACTTCCCCTCCGTAGAATCTTCTGGCGCGTCTTTGTTCCTCGGTTTCATTGGGAGGAACAGGTTCGGAAAAGATTCGGAAATCGGTATTGCTGACAATGCCATCTACCCCTTTGATGTTACCGATCATATCGTTATTAAAAATCCCGATAATCTCCCAGCCTTGGTCCTTGGCATATTGGGCCACACCGCCACCACCGAACAACCCCTGTTCCTCCCCGGAAAGCCCCATGTAGATGATGCTATTTTCAAAGGTATACTTAGAAAGTACCCGCGCAGCTTCCAAGGTTCCGGCCATACCACTGGCATTGTCGTTGGCCCCGGGGGAATCGTCCGTAAAATTGGTTGGGTCGCTTACGCGCGAATCGATATCCCCGCTCATAATGATATATCTGTTGGGATATTTGGTGCCTTTTTGAATGGCCAGGACATTAACTACCTCCACATCGTGGACAATACGTTGATTGGCCCCTTTTTTGACTAAATCCTTCTGGTAAAAGACATTCAAACAGCCATTACAGGCCTGGGAAGTTTTTTCAAATTCCGATTTGATCCACCGCCTCGCGGCCCCAATACCACGGGTTCGGGAAACGGTATCGCTCAGGGTATGCCGAGTGCCAAAATTGGCCAGTTTGGTAACATCGTTTTCTATACGTTCTGCAGAGACGGCATCGATGATATCATAAATTCGTTGGTCCGTCTGGGCCGTTAAAGTTAGCGAAATTGTCAAAAGACCTAGAAGTAGCAATTTTTTCATTTTTGGTTTCATTTGAAGTGTCCTTAAAAGTATTAAAAATTAAACGTTTTTAAGTTTTAAAAGATGCCAAACTCCTAGCGCCGGACCTATTGCCAATACCAGAAACAAATAGTTGATGCCGATACTGTCCTGTAAATAGCTAAGCAGTTGAATGCTAACGATGGTAATGCCAAAACCTATGCAAGTGGCCAGGGTAAGAGCCGTACCTTTTATATCGGCCGAGGCAGATGCTGCTACTAATTTGGATAATTGGGGTGAATCTGCAGTCACTGCAAAACCCCATAAGGACCAAACCATTAAAAATAGAACAGGAGGGAGCACGAACAGGATAGGTGATATTAAACAGCATATTCCAGATATGATGAGTGCTGTTATAGCTACTTTTCTACTTCCTATTTTTTCGGATATTATACCTCCTAAACCGCATGAAATACTACCGATGCCGATGATGATTCCTGTCCATAAAGGCACTAAAATTTCCCTTCCGTGAAGCGTATTGTAAAATGAAATAGCCAATGGAGTGAAGGCCCAAAAGGCATAGAGTTCCCACATATGCCCAAAATATCCGAATGCCGCCTTACGGAATGCATTGATTTTGAATAGCCTTGGACCTGAATATAGATTGACTTTTAAGCTTTTTTTCAGAAAAGGTCCATCCGGAACCAAAAAGTACATCAATGCCCCTCCCAAACAAGTGAAGGTAGAGGTCGCCACTATAATTCTATAAGGATCACTTCCCCATGCCGTACTGTTTATTAGGTAGGGAAATCCGGTACCCAGAACAAGGGCACCCACCAAAAAACCCAATGCCATTCCCAATCCTTTTTCATAGTAGTCCGCTGCAATCTTCATTCCAACCGGGTAAATGCCCGCCAAGAAAAATCCTGTACCGAAACGGGCCAAGAGCAAGCTCCACTTGGTCATTTGGTCCGTTATTAAGTAGAGATTACAAAGCGCGGCCAAAAAGGCACAGACCATAAACACCCGTGAAGGCGAGAACCTATCGGCAATCATAAGCAGGGCGAAAAGTAACGTCCCTACAATAAAACCCAATTGGACCGATGATAACACCCAACCCATAATTTCGTGGCCCAAGCCCGTTTTTAGGATTAATTCATCCACTATGGTATTGCCTGCAAACCATGGTGATGTACATGCGAACTGGGCAATTATAATCGTTGGAAGAATGTGTGGTTTTTGTTTCAACCCCTTATTTACCTTAGGAAAGTGACTTTAGCTATTTTCCCATTTTCAACTTCGTAGATAGCTACGGCGGAAAACGTTTTGCCATTGGCAGTAACCTGCTCTTCATCTAATACTTTATTGCCAATGACAATCCTGCTTTTGATTTCGCAATGGAGGTCTGGGGTGGATGTAAAAAATTCGGTGTAGCTTTTTCGCATATCCTCAGGTCCATCTGTGGATAGGTTTTTAGGGAAGTTATAGAGTTTAACAGTGTCTGTATAGGTTGCCATAAATGCATCGATATCCCTTTTATTATAAGCATCCAACTGGTCCTGGACGATACTCTCGGGATTGGATTCCGACCCTTTCTCAAAAATAAATGTCATGCTCGAAATTCGGTCGGACACTTCATATATGGCCACTTGCTTAGAAATACTTCCGTCTCCCGTAACTTTTTCATGGTCGATTACAAAATTGCCCAAGGTGATCCGGTTTACGACTTCTACATCATATTTTTTGTTATTCGGGGACAGGTTCCGATAGTTCTCCCGCATTTTTTGATGCCCGATATAAAGGGTATCCGCCGGAAAATTTTGAACTAATACGTTTTCCATATAACAATTGACAAAAGCATCCAAATCGCCCGAATTATAGGATTCCACCTGTTTTTGAACGATTTTGTATTTGGGATTCTCGGTTACGAATGCTATCCTTTTACCATTGGGGCTTATGGAGAGTCGGGATAGGGACGGAATTTCCTTTTCGTCAAAGGAATGTAAAAGTGTCCAAGATTGCCCGTCCATATAATCAAATCCCAACAGGCTATTCCTAAAGCCTGCCAATACCATACCGCTATCGGTCCAAACTACGTCTTCTACAGAACCAAAAAGGCCAACAATATTCCTTGTTGCCCCAGAAATGGGATGCATGGATTTTACCATGGCCGTGTCGTTTTCTTTTGAAATATAACTGATCATCTCCGTTTTGGGAATCCTATGCAGCGACCTGCCCACATTTTTTTGTAGGGTGTAGCGGGTATTATCCTGAAGGTTTACGACGACTAAATCCATACGGTTTTCAATCAAGACCGTACATACTAGGATATGGTCGCTGTACCATACGTGATACCCTACTTTTAAATCGGCAATAAGTTCTTTGTGATTTCCAGTCTCAAAGTCATACTTATACAATCTTTGTAAGCCGTCATCGTCCAATCGTATTGCAGAAATATCCTCCGTGCCCTGTATCCTCAAAGGGGAATATTCACCTCCATTTGGGGTATCGTTGATCCACGATTTTGAATCCGAATCAATATTGTAAAGGGCTATATCTGTCTGTCCGTTTCGTGTGGAAGCAAAAAGAATTCTGTCATCATCGTAAAAGGAAGGTTGATTGTCGTAGCCTTCATTGTTGGAAATATTCTTAGGTTCCCCAATTTTGAGCGTTCCCTCATTCCATTCCAAATCGGCCAGAAATACTTCCGTGCTCGACTGGGAATAGCATTGTAAACAAAAAAATAAAGCGAGTAGCGAAATGATTGGTAACCGACTCATTCGTATTTCATAAAGTTCCAATTTAATGCATGTCGGCAAATCGGCCTAAAATATCCCTAACATTTTTTGTGTTGTCCACAAAGTATTTGGCATGGGTCTTTTGCCTTCCAACTTTAACCGTAATGGCATCTTCAGGCAATTCCTGGAACATAAATTCATCGGTCCAATCGTCCCCAATAGCAAACACAAAATCGTAATCATGTTCAGAAAATACCCGCATGGAGGCCCTTCCCTTATTCACGTTGCTGCTTTTGATTTCCATTACCTTATTTCCATTCAAAACGCTGAGGTCATCATTGGCGATCAAACTGGTCAATACCGTATTCAGTTCCACGGCACGTTTCTGTCCGAAATCGGGATCCGTCTTTCTGTAGTGCCATGCCAGGGAGTAGTTTTTCTCCTCGATAAAACTTCCGGGTGTTCTGTCCACAAAGGAATCCAAGACTGGATGTATTTTTTCCATCCAATCCTTTTTAACTTTCTCAAGCATCCTAAAATCCTCCCCATTCTGGGAAATCCACACCCCGTGTTCCACAATCATATTATATCCCTTGTGCATGAACCACTTGGTAAAGGTCTCTTTGTCCCTTCCGCTGATCAAATACATGTCCGTATTTTCCTGGGCGGCAATTTCATCCAACAATTTATAAAGTTGCTCATCTGGCTTTGCCATTTGGGGATCTTTGTGGAAGTCTGCCAAAGTACCGTCATAGTCGAGGAATACGAGCCGTTTTTTTGACGAGACATATTTCTTCATGACCGTATTCATCAGATCTACCGAAAGTCTTCTTGAAATATACGTACGGTCCTTTTCCTTTTGGTTAAGCAATGAGTTCATGAAATCGTTCGCCCATTTCTCCACATTATATCGTTCCAAGCGTTTTTGGAGTACGGAATTACGTTGTTGTTGCTCTTCCTGGGGCATGTTGATGGCCCTATCCAAGGTATCGGCAATTTGCTCAAAATTATTGGGGTTTATCAACAGGGATTCGTTCATTTCATTTGCAGAACCTGCCATTTCGCTCAAAATCAGCACGCCGGTCTTGTCCGTTCTTGTGGCAATGTATTCTTTGGCAACAAGGTTCATACCATCTCTAATGGGGGTAAGCCAGGCGATATCGCACGTTGTGTACAAATCGATGAGGTTATCAAAGGGCATCGATCTGTAAAAATACCAAATGGGTGTCCAGCTTACAGTGGAAAGTTCCCCATTGATTCGACCTACCAATTCGTCGATTTCTTTTTTCAATAGTTGGTATTGCGGTACATTGGAGCGTGAGGGTACCGCCAAAATTATCAATCGAACTTTCTCCTTGTATTGCGGATATTTGTTCAAGAAGTATTCAAAGGCGTTCAACCGCTTCGCGATTCCCTTGGTATAGTCCAAACGGTCTATGGATAGGAAGAACTTCGCATCGGGAGTAGATTCCTTATGGGTATCCAATCTTTTTTGTAATTCAGACTTTTGAGATTCATCGCGCTGTGCATGCTCCATCGCCGCTTCATTAAACTTCTTATAATCGATACCCATGGGGAAGGAGTCTACCTTGATGACCCTGTCGTCCAAATAAATATCATTGAAGCTCACTTCAAGCCCCAAAAGCCTACGTACCGAACTTAAAAAGTGCCTTTCATAATCATAAGTGTGAAAACCTATGAGATCGGAGCCCAAAAGCCCGGACAGTATCTCTTTTCGCCACGGCAAGGTCCTGAATATTTCAAAAGATGGAAAGGGAATATGGAGAAAGAAACCAATGGAGACATTGGGCCGTTTCTCACGCACCATTTGGGGCACAAGCATTAATTGATAGTCATGGACCCAAATAACGTCGTCATTATTGGTATTATCCAAGATGGCATCGGCAAATTTTTGGTTAACGCTTTTATAAATTTCCCAACTTTCCCATTCAAACTCGGAATATTCCAAAAAGTAATGGAACAGGGGCCAAACGGTTCGGTTACTAAAACCATAATAAAATCCGTCTACCTCTTTTTGGGTAAGTTTCACTTTGGAAGAACCGTGCTCCGCCAAGGCATTGTCTATTTGCGACTCTAGCTCCTCTGGTGTTTCTTCGTCCGTGAGACCGCTCCAGCCAATCCAGAGGCTGTCGCCACCGGAATGGACAGATTTCATTCCTGTAGCCAGTCCGCCAACACTGGGTATTGCCGAAATAGTTCCATTGCTGATTTGTAATTGTACGGGGAGTCTATTTGAGATTATGATAGTTTTGGCCATAAATCGCAATTTTTGCTTTGAAATAAATTTATTTTCCCTCAATTTCGGGAAAAAGAAGGGCAATAGCAATTGTATGCCCAAATGAATCAAGATTTTTATTGAATGAATAATTTGGATTACGGAATAATAGGGAATTGTAGAAGTGCGGCCTTGGTATCAAATAGAGGCTCCGTAGATTGGTGCTGTCTTCCAGAATTTGATTCCTCATCGCTGTTCGCAAAGTTGTTGGACGAAGAAAAGGGGGGTAGCTTTGAGGTTTTGGTCAATGACTCCTATGTGATTAAACAACGTTACAAAAAACATACGGCTGTATTGATTACCAAATTTACTTCTGGGGAGGACGTATTTGAAATTCGTGATTTCATGCCACGTTATAGAAAAGCCGAAGGTGGTTATAATTCACCACCGGAAGTTATAAGGTACATAAAACATATTAGTGGAAAACCAAAATTCAGTGTCAAATACGACCCAAGGTTGGAATATGCCTTTGGAAAAACTGAAACATATGTAAAGAAGAACTTTATTGTAAGCTTGACCCACGGTGAGAAATTCGATACTTGCTTCTTGTACACCTCATTTAATAAAAATGCAGTAGTGGAAGGAAGAGAGTTGGAGATTACGGAAGATGGATATTTTCTTTTGGGTTATAATGAGAAGTTGTTCCAGCCCTCCGTACGGAAAATGTATACTGAACTTGAAAGAACAAAAGTATATTGGCTCAATTGGAGCAGTAAGACTCCAAACTATAAAAAGTATAATTCACAAATAAGCAGGAGTGCCATTACACTTAAATTGTTGACCTATGACAAGTCCGGCGCCGTATTGGCCGCCGCGACTACTTCTTTGCCCGAAACCATTGGGGAAGTCCGAAATTGGGATTATCGCTTCTGCTGGATACGGGACGCTTCCATGGCCATCAAGGTCATAGGCGAATTGGGCCATAGAAACGTTGCCAAACGGTATTTACAGTTTATAGTGGACCTTATTCCGGATAAGGACGAGAAACTCCAAATCATGTACGGTATCAATAAGGAGAAAAAATTGACGGAACGTACCTTGGACCATTTGAGCGGCTACAAAGGCTCAAAACCTGTACGAATTGGGAATGCGGCCTACAAGCAACGACAAAATGATATCTATGGAATTCTAATGGATGTTATTTACGAACAATTGTCCAAATACAGTAATGACACTGAAAATGGAGAGGATTTATGGGGAATAACAAAGGGCATCGTTTGGATTGTATCGCACCACTGGAAGGAGGCGGATAAGGGTATATGGGAATTTAGGACTGAAGATAGACACTTTACCTTCTCAAAAGTTTTGTGCTGGGTTGCCATTGATAGAGCCATTAAAGTGGCCCGATTGTTCCGAAAAACCCACAAATTAGAAAAGTGGACCCAATTGGAGCAGGAAATCAAAAACGATATTCATGCCAACGCATGGAATCCAGAGGTGAATGCCTTTACCCAATCCTATGGCTCTCCCGATATGGATGCATCGGTCTTGCTGATGGAATCCTATGGGTTTATCCATGCCAAAGACCCTAAATTCGTAAGTACCGTTCATGCCATAGAACGGGAATTGAGCAACGATGGTCTTTTATACCGATATAAAAACGAGGATGATTTTGGCTTGCCTTCCTCTTCCTTTACCATTTGTACTTTTTGGTTCATTAACAGCCTGTTCAAGATTGGGGAAAAGGAAAAGGCTATGAAACATTTCGATACGCTGTTATCCTATAGCAATCATTTAGGTCTCTTTAGCGAAGATATTGATTTTAAGACCAAAAGATTGCTCGGAAACTTTCCGCAGGCCTATTCGCATTTGGCATTGATAGAGTGTGCCATCAACTTTTCCAGACAGGAAAGCGAGGAGCAGGTATTGGCGTCCATTAACAAATTGTAGTTTCAGAGGAAACTAAATTTTGGGCCAACAGAACGATTTTGTCCAAAAGGTTTTGAAAATGAACCTTGGTTGTAAAGGGATTCATAACGGTGACCCGCAAATAGTGCCAGCCCCGTAACTTCGTTTGAACGATATAGAACTCGCCGTCTTCCAAAAGTTGCTGACGTACCTTGGCATTTAATTCGTTTAACTGATTCTGGGATAGGTTTGCATGGGTATATCGAAAGCAAACAATATTGGACATTGGCGTAACTGCCAATGCAAAACTGGGATGTTTTTCGATTATTTGCCCTAAGGCTGCACCCATGTCATATAATTGGGTCACATAGGCTTCAAAGACTTCCTCACCATAGAATTTGAGCATCGTATACCAATGGATGCTCATCATGGTCTTGGTGCACTCGAAGGTTCTTTTTCCGGAATTGTACCAATCCTCATGGTCTGAATCGGTCAGTAAATAATCTGCTTTTTGGCTGAACGTTGCATTGGCATACATACCGTTTTTAAGTAGCAGGGCCGTGGTAATCGTTGGTAACATCATCATTTTATGTCCGTCAATTACAACGGAATCGGCTTTTTCTATACCTTTTAACGTGTGTTTGTATTTTTTGGAAAATACACCCGCACCGCCATGGGCACCGTCCACATGGAACCATAGTCCCTTTTGTTCCGCAAAACTACCTATGGCTTCCAGATTATCGAACATACCCGTTGCCGTGGAAGGAGCACTTCCCACAATGGCAAAGATGGTAATTCCCTTTGCTTTCGCTTCTTGATATTTTTCTTCCAAGACAGATGTGTCCATCTGGTAGGATTCCGTACAAGGTATTTTAATGATTCCTTTCTCTCCAAGTCCCATAATTCTGGCTGCCCGGTCTACACAGTAATGGGCTTCCTCGCTCACCATAATACCTAGGGCACTGCTCGTTCCTGCATTCCAAACATCTTCTTTTAATATAGCTTTTCGCGCCGTTAAAAGCGCCGTGAGATTCGCTAAGGTCCCGCCGGAGGTCAGAAATCCCCGGGCATCCGCATTCCATCCAATTTTCTCGCATAGGACATTGGTTACTACGCGCTCAATGGCGCTGGGCGCCATACCCATTTCGTAGACCGCCATCCCATTGTTCAATAAGGAACTGATCATGCCGGTAAGTGCCGTTATAGGTGCCGCCGGACTCACCTGATGCCCAATGTAATGGGGATGGTGTACGTAGGTGGTACGTTCCGTAATCGATTTGAACAACTCCTCAGGTTTGCCATGTTCCAAAAAATCCTTCCAAAATTCCAATTCGGTTTCCGGGTCGTTCCAATGGATGGCCTTGCCCGTTTTCTCCTGAAGTTTATCGGCCAAATGTTGTGTCAACATTTCTATGGCCCTATGGCCGTTTTCCTCAAAGAGCTCGGTGGAATAGACCTTGTGTAATAGAGTGTTCTGCATAAGTCAAAATTAGATGCTTCGCACAATTTGTACAAATAAAAAAACCGCTCCAAATAGGGGCGGTTTTTGCTTCTGTCTAACAAAACAAAAGGGCAATCTGAATTAGTCAAAGGTATAACCCTGGTCTGCCGCGACTTTATCCGCAATTTGGGTACGTAAAGCCACCACATTTGGGTTATTGGTATATTTTGTAAAGCGTTTGAGTCCCATAAGCATCATGCGTTGCTCATCGCCTTCGGCGAAGGAAACGATGGCCTCCTTTCCTTTCTGAATGATGATTTCAGTCGCTCGATATAAATAGAGCTTGGACATGGCAATTTGTATGGCCTGTGCATCTTCACCAAAACGCTTGGCATTTTTCTCGGTACGTAATAATGCCGATTCCGCAAGATATACCTGAATCAGTATATCCGATGCAGCCATTAACAATTGCTGATGTTCTTCCAATTGAGGTCCAAATTTCTGTACGGCACTACCTGCAACCATCAAGAACACTTTTTTCAACCGTTTCAATAGGTCCTTTTCCTCGGCGAACAATTCCGAGAAATCGGGGGTATCAAAAGATGGTATGCCCATCAGTTCCTCTCCAACAGCGGTTGCAGGTCCTAGTAGATCTACATGGCCTTTCATGGCCTTTTTTATCAGCATGCCTACGGATAGCATCCGGTTGATTTCGTTGGTTCCCTCGTAAATTCGGGCTATCCGTGCGTCCCGCCAGGCCGATTCCATCGGGGTATCGGCACTAAAGCCCATACCACCAAAAATCTGTATTCCTTCATCCGTGGTTTGCTGTACATGTTCTGAAACCGCCACTTTCAATATGGAGCACTCAATGGCATACTCTTCCACACCCTTCAACTCGGCCTCCTGATGGGAGTTACCGTCGGCCTCCCGTATCGCGATTCGGTCCTCGATATTCTTGGCGGCACGATAGCAGGCCGCTTCATCCACGTATGCGTTGGTGGCCATATCCGCAATTTTCGCCTTGATGGCACCGAAACTCATGATCGGAACCTTGAACTGAATGCGTTCATTGGCGTATTTTGTGGCCTCGTTTATCACCCTTCTTTGCGCTTCCAAACAGGCTGCGGCCAATTTTATCCTACCCACGTTCAGGGCGTTCATGGCGATTTTAAAGCCGTTTCCGCGCTCCGATAGCATGTTTTCAACGGGCACCTTTGTCTCATTGAAAAATACCTGCCGGGTAGAGGAGGAGTGGATGCCCAATTTCTTCTCTTCGTCCCCTAAGGTAATCCCGTTGCTCGGGTCGTTCTCGACTATAAAACCTGTGATGTTTTTATCGTCCTCGATTCTTGCAAAGACAATGAACAGGTTGCAGAACCCGGCATTGGAAATCCACATCTTCTGACCCGTAATACTGTAATACTTGCCATCTTCTGAAAGTACGGCCTTGGTTTTACCCGAGTTGGCATCCGATCCGGCACCCGGTTCGGTCAAGCAATATGCCCCAAACCACTCACCGGTAGCCAATTTGGGCACATATTTTTGTTTTTGTTCCTCCGTTCCATACAAGGTAATCGGCATGGTACCGATTCCTGTGTGGGCACCAAACGCCGTGCTGAAGGAACCCGTAGCCCCCGAAATATAATCACAGACCAACATGGTGGATACGAAGCCCATTCCCATGCCATCATATTTTTCTGGAACTGCGATGCTTAAAAGACCCAATTCACCCGCCTCGCGCATACACTCTTCGGTATAGGCGTAATCTTTCTTTTCAAATCGTTCCCAATGGGCCCAAAGTTTTCGGTCCACGAATTCCTTGGTGCTCTCCCGCATCATTTTTTGCTCTTCGTTGAGGTCCTCTAAGGTAAAAATGTCTTCACAATTAGTCTCTTTCACTAAAAATTGACCTCCTCGAAGGATTTCCTGTTTTGTTTCTGTGCTCATGATTTTTAATGTTTAGAATAGAGAGGATAGAATAGAGAAAATGGACTTCTTAATCCAATCCGTTTTGAAAACCCATGGTCATGCGTTGCCACTCCGCTATTTTATCTTCCAATTTTTTCAATGTTCCATTGTCAATATACTTTCTGTGATGTGCTACCAAAAGCTGTGTACCAAGCTCAAATGAAGAGCCTAAAGAATAGTCTATAAAGTTTTTGAAACCTTTATCGGTTTTAGCTGATCCCTCGGCAATATTACTGGGCATTGATACCGAACACCTACTAATTTGAGAACTCAAGCCATACCTTTCGTGTTTGGGGAAATCCACCAAAATGTCCGATATGTCATTAACAATTTCAAGACCTAATTGCCAAATCTTCAAATTTTTATAATTATGTCTAGTTCCCAACTTCGGTCTTTTTTCTTTATTCTTTTATCTCTTTTCTTAAGAAAGAAACTCATAAATGCCTGCGGCACCTTGCCCGGTACCTACGCACATGGTGACCATTCCATATTTCCCTTGCATGTTCCTTTTGCGCATTTCATCAAAAAGCTGAACCGATAGTTTTGCCCCAGTGCATCCCAAGGGATGACCCAAGGCTATTGCACCACCATTGACGTTAACTATATCCGGGTTCAATTTTAATTCACGGATGACAGCCAAGGATTGGGAGGCAAAGGCCTCGTTCAATTCAATTAATTCTACATCCTCCTGTTTTAAACCGGCCTGTTTCAAGGCTTTGGGTACGGCGGCTACAGGTCCAATTCCCATAATCCTGGGAGGCACGCCAGCGGCCGCATAATTGACCAAACGGGCTATCGGTTCAAGGTTGAGCTCCTTGACCATTTCCTCACTCATGACCATTACGAATGCCGCACCGTCACTCATTTGTGAGGAGTTTCCTGCCGTAACACTGCCATCGGCTGCAAACACGGGACGCAATTTTGCCAATGCCTCCAGGGATGTTCCTTTACGGGGACCTTCATCCTTGGTTACCGTATATTTTTTAGTTGCTTTTTTTCCATTTTCATCTACATAGGTTTGCTCGACTTCAATGGGAACGATTTGGTCTTGGAATCGGTCTTCCGCTTGTGCCTTTAATGCCTTCATGTGGGAATTATAGGCAAACTCGTCCTGGTCTTCCCTGGAAACATTGAATTCCTTGGCAACAGCTTCGGCGGTATTTCCCATCCCCCAGTAGTAATCCTCATGTCCGGATTTTACCAAATCGTAGTTGAGTTCGGTTTTATAACCCGTCATGGGAACCGCGCTCATACTTTCTGCTCCTCCGGCAATGATACAATCTGCCATTCCCGATTGGATTTTGGCCGTAGCAATCCCTATCGTTTCAATACCCGAGGAACAAAAACGGTTTACCGTAACCCCTGGTACATCCACAATGTTCAGGCCCATCAAGGAAATCAACCTAGCCATATTAAGACCTTGGGAACCTTCGGGCATGGCATTGCCAACAATGACATCATCGATTCTTTTTTTGTCAAGTCCCGGCAATTCCTTCATCATATGTTCGATGGTTTCCGCTGCCAGTTCGTCCGTTCTTTTGAATCGGAATACACCTTTGGGCGCCTTTCCTACGGCAGTCCTATATCCTTTTACTATATATGCTGTTTTCATAAGCCTCTCCCCAGCCCTCTCCAAAGGAGAAGGAGTAAAATGGGTCATTATTTAGTAGTTATTAATTTTCATAGTTAGTCCGCTTTCATAAGTCTTCCCTTTGGGAAGATTTAGAGGGGATTTTAATTTCTTAACGGTTTACCCGTTTTTAACATGTGTTGAATACGTTCTAAGGTTTTTCTTTCTGTACAAAGGGAAAGGAAGGCTTCACGTTCCAAATCCAATAAGTATTGTTCCGATACCATGGTTGGTTCCGATAAATCGCCACCCGCCATGACATAGGCCAGCTTGTTGGCGATTTTCTTATCGTGTTCGCTGATATAGTGGCTGGCCTCCATAGAATCCGTTCCCACTAGGAACATGCCCAAAGCTTGTTTGCCCAATACTTTTACGTCTTTTCTCTTTGGCGGTTGGGTGTATCCGGATTCTGCCATTAACTTGGCATATTCCTTGGCCGTCGCAATTTGTCGGTCTTTGTTCACCACCACGATATCCTTTCCATGCTGTAGGATGCCCAAATCGTAGGCTTCATAGGCAGAGGTCGATACCTTGGCCATTCCAATGGTCAGGAAATATTCCTGGAGGACGTTCAATTCCACATCTCCCTTTTTAAAGGAATCCGATGCCCTCATGGCAAATTCCTTGGAACCGCCACCACCTGGAATAACACCGACACCGAACTCCACAAGACCGATATAGGTCTCCGCAGCTGCTACGACCTTATCCGCGTGTAGCGATAATTCACAACCACCGCCTAAGGTCATCCCATGTGGTGCCGAAATGGTGGGTATGGCCGAATAGCGCATACGCATCATCGTGTCCTGGAACATTTTAATGGCCATGTTGAGCTCGTCATATTCCTGCTCGACCGCCATCATAAAAATCATTCCGATATTCGCACCCACGGAGAAGTTCGCGGCTTGGTTACCTACGACCAATCCTTGGAAATCCTTTTCGGCTAGGTCGATGGCCTTATTTAGTCCGGCCAAAACATCGCCGCCAATCGTGTTCATTTTGGACTGGAATTCACAGTTAAGGATTCCATCACCTAAATCTTCAATTACGACACCGCTATTTTTAAAGACCTCCTTGGTTTTACGAATATTATCCAAAATGATAAAGGCATCTTGACCCGGTACCTTAACCATTTCCTTTTTAGGGATATCATAAAAATAGGTGTTGCCGTCCTTCACACTATAGAAGGAAGTAATACCGGCCTCTTTCATGTCGGCAACCCAAGATGCGGCTGTTTGGTCTTCCGCTTTAATAAATTCCAAGCCTTTTTCCAAACCTACGGCATCCCAAATCTGGAAAGGTCCGTGTTCCCAACCAAATCCGGCTTTCATGGCGTCGTCTATCTTATATAATTCATCCGATATCTCAGGAATACGGTGCGAAACATAGGCGAACAACTGACCGAAACTCTTTCTGTAAAACTCGCCTGCCTTATCTTTTCCATCGACCAAAACGGGGAATCTGTCCACCACTTTGTCAATGGTCTTTGTCAATTCCAAGGTTCCGAATTTGGCACTTTTCTTGGACCGATACTCCATCGTGTCCAAATCCAAGGTCAAAATTTCGCTCTTGCCTTTATCATCCTGTACTTTTTTATAAAAACCTTGCCCGGTTTTGCTGCCTAACCATTTTTTTTCCATCATGGTCTTGATGAAATCCGGAAGGGCAAAAAGTTCATGGCGCTCGTCGTCCTTGCAATTTTCAGATATTCCGTTTGCAACGTGTACCAACGTGTCCAAGCCAACCACATCCACGGTCCTAAAAGTGGCGGATTTTGGTCGGCCAATAACAGGCCCGGTCAATTTATCTATTTCCTCCACGGTCATGTTCAATTCCTTGACCGTATGGAACAAACTTTGAATACTGAAAATGCCGACCCTATTTCCAATAAAAGCAGGTGTGTCCTTGGCAACTACGGATGTTTTACCCAAGAACTTTTCCCCATATCCATTTAGAAATTCCAACACTTCAGGAAGCGTCTTTGGGCCCGGGATAATTTCGAATAGTTTTAAATATCGAGCTGGATTGAAAAAGTGGGTACCACAAAAGTGCTTTTGGAAATCCTCACTTCTTCCTTCGCTCATAAATTTTATGGGTATCCCCGACGTATTGGAAGTGATAAGGGTTCCCGGAGTTCTGTGTTTTTCCAGATTTTCAAAAACTTGTTTTTTGATATCCAATCGTTCTACGACCACCTCAATGATCCAATCGACTTTACTGACCTTGGAAATATCGTCCTCTAAATTTCCGGTGGTAATCCTATCGGCGAACTTTTGGTGGTAGATGGGAGAAGGTTTCGATTTTAATGCCGATGCCAAGGAATCGTTTACCAAGCGGTTTCTAACTACTTTGTCTTCCAAAGTAAGTCCTTGGGCTTTTTCCTTGTCCGTAAGTTCCCTCGGTACAATATCCAGAAGCAATACTTCTACCCCGATATTGGCAAAATGGCAAGCAATACCGCTACCCATAATACCCGAACCAATTACTGCTACTTTTTTAATATGCTTGATCATTTTAATAAAGCTGTATTATTTAGTTGTTGCTTTTTTTGTGTAAATCTTTTTATCCACTATAAGTTTGTTGATGACCTCCGTAACCTCAAAGAAGTTTTTTAATTTTTCTTCGGATACATGATTTTTTACCACTTCATTAAACTGAAGTACAACATCCTTGGAATCCTTCCGTTTTTCCAGTCCGAAATCTGTAAGATGGATCAAAACTCCACGTCCATCCGCTGGATTCGGTTTTCTTTCGATCAGTCCTTTTTCTTCCATACTTTTTAGGATTCTGGACAAGCTGGTCGCTTCCATTCCCATTTTTGGCCCCAATGAAGTGGAAGGCGTACCCGTCTTTGGATCAATGCTCAATAAAGTAAAACCGATAGCCATTGTAGTTTCAAAATTCTTAGCTTCCTCATTGTACATTCGGGCTACTGCCTGCCATGTAGCACGAAGGGCGTAATCAATGGTAACTTCCTTCATAAGGTTTTTAGTTGGTTACCAAATATATAAAAATTTATTATGCATGCATAATAAATTTATGAAATTTTGAAATTCCCTATTTGCTTTTCGAAGCAGAATTACTTTCTGGCCACGATTTTAGACGGGGACGGATTTCATTTAGATTTATCCATGCCCATAGATATCGTTGTACAGGTCTATGTACTTTTCCTTAACGATTTTCCTCCGTAGTTTCATGGTAGGGGTTAGGTGACCGCCTTCAATGCTCCAAACATCTGGCGTGAGCCTAAACTGCTTCACTTTTTCCCATTTCGCGAATTGCTCGTTTGCCAAATCGACCTCGGTCTGGTATTGTTCCAACACCACGGGATTTAGGATAATATCAGAATTCTCTGGGATTGTCAGCCCTTTTTTGGTCGCCCAATCATGCAGGAAGGCGAAATCTGGTTGTATCAAGGCGGCGGGCATTTTCTCACCTTCGCCTACGACCATGATCTGTTCAATGAAGCGGGATTGTTTGAATCGGTTTTCCAATAATTGTGGAGCCACATACTTGCCCCCGGAGGTTTTGAACATTTCCTTTTTTCGGTCCGTAATCCGTAGAAATCCGTCGGCATCTATTTCACCAATGTCACCCGTATGGAAGTAGCCATCTTTCAATACTTCAGCGGTTTTTTCAGGTTCCTTATAATAGCCCAACATTACATTGGGACCTTTGCAAAGGATTTCGCCGTCGTCCGCGATTTTCACTTCGACCTTGTCAATGATCTTGCCCACAGATCCAATTCTCCAACCACCACCTTTTTCCTGGTTGACCGAAATTACCGGCGAGGTTTCCGTAAGTCCGTAGCCTTCCATTACAGGAATTCCTGCCGCTCCAAACACTCGGCTCAACCTTGGTTGAAGGGCGGCACTTCCTGAAACCATCGTTGTTAGGTTGCCCCCAAGACCTTCTTGCCATTTGCTAAAAATTAATTTACGGGCCAGTTTCAATTGCTGCTCGTACCACCATCCATTGGCGCCGTAAGGTTCAAATTTAAGTCCTACGGATACCGCCCAGAAAAAGAGCTTTTTCTTGATACCCGTCAGAGCACTTCCTTTGGCGATGATGGCGTCATAAACCTTCTCCAAAAGTCGGGGTACGACCGTCATTACATTGGGTTTTACCTCCTTGATATTATCACTGATCTTGTCCAAGCCTTCCGCAAAGTGGATTTCAATACTGCAGTATTGGTATAGATACAAAATCATTCGTTCAAAAATGTGGCATACCGGTAAAAAACTCAGGGCACTCGCCCCAGCCTTGAACGGGACCCGTTTTTCGCTCGCTATGACATTGGAAACAATGTTGTCATGGGAAAGCATCACGCCCTTGGGTCTTCCGGTGGTTCCGGAGGTGTAAATCAACGTGGCCAGGTCATTTGCCTTGACCTGTTCTTTTAGTTTATCCACTTCGGCCTGATTGGAATCGTCCTTGCCCAGGTCTAGTACGGCCTGCCAATTATCACAATCGTTCAAGGTTTCAAAACTGTAAACTCCCTTAATATGTTTTAGGTTCGATTTGATGGAATTCACTTTCGCAAGCACTTCGGCACAGGAAACAAAGCAAAACCTAGCCTCTGAATGGTTTAATACATATTCATAATCCTCTTCCGAAATGGTGGGGTAAATGGGTACGGTTTGTGCGCCCAACTGTAAAACACCAATATCCATAACGTTCCATTCCGTACGGTTGGTCATGGAGATGATGGCGATTTTGTCGTTGGGTTTTACGCCAAGACGCACTAGACCTCGGCTAATTGCATTTGCTTTATCGATATATTCTTGGGTTGATGTGGATATCCATTTTCCATCGTATTTGGTGACCAGTGCTTTCTGCAATGGGTGGTTTTCCAATTGATAATAAGGAAAATCGAAAAGGCGGGTAACTTTTTGCATAGTTGGTTTATCAAACTTTTTTGCAAAATAATGAAAGAACTTGGGATTCTAAATAGGTACTATTAAAATTACCTATTAATAATTGGGAATATGGTAAATGAAAATGAAATGCAATTGGTTTTTTTCTTAACGCATTCCCGGGGCCGTTCCCTTGTATGGCAATACCAATGTATAATAGCTGTTTCTGGGAACTAGACCCGTCAGTTCATTAAAACTTTACAGGTCTTAATAACATCTAATTATCCGTTATAAAATAATTCATTTATTTGTTTGATAAAACCCACTCCCTAGCATTCACAAAAGCCTCCAACCAAGGAGAAGCTTCATCGTTTCTATCCGATGGATAATAGGCCCAATTCCAAGGAAAGGTGGATCGCTCAATATGTGGCATGGTCACCAAATGCCTGCCCGATCTATCACAAAGCATGGCCGTATTGAAATCGCTGCCGTTTGGGTTTGCTGGATAGCCTTCGTACCCATATTTTGCTACAATGCCATAATCGCTTTCTTTTTTTGGTAATTTGAACTTGCCCTCACCATGTGAAATCCAAACTCCCAAAGTACTGCCCGCCAACGTGGAGAGCATGACCGAGTTGTTCTCCAGTATCTTTACCGAAGTGAAATTGCTTTCATGTTTGTGGGAGTCGTTGTAGGTCATTTTTCCATGTATATCGTGCTCCGGATTTATCAAATCCAATTCCATGAACAATTGGCATCCGTTGCAGATTCCAATGGATAAGGTATCGGGCCTGGCAAAAAAGTCCTTGATGACCTTATTGGCCTTTTCGTTGTATTTGATCGCTCCTGCCCAGCCTTTGGCACTCCCCAGAACGTCGGAATTTGAAAAGCCTCCTACAGCACCTAAAAATTGGATGTCCTCCAAAGTTTCCCTGCCCGAAATTAAATCGGTCATATGAACGTCTTTCACATCGAATCCGGCCAGATACATGGCATTGGCCATTTCCCGCTCGGAGTTGCTTCCTTTTTCACGAAGAATCGCCGCTTTGGGCCTGGTCTGTCCTTCGGCAAGGTTTCGGCTAGGAAGTTTGATGGGCCCTGAATTCGGAAATGTATAATGTAAGGGTTGGTGCTTATAATTTTCATACCGGTCCTTGGCAAGTCCGTTGGCCGTTTGTTTGTTGTCTAATAAATAGGAAGTCTTGAACCAAGTATCACGTAACGACGCAATGTTCAATCCCATTTCCATACCGCCATTTTTAATGGTCAGTTCTGGAGTATCGGTCACCGTTCCTATTTTCTTTACGTCGATATTGGCATCGACCAATAATTTTTCGACCAGGTTATCCCGAAGCTGGAATACGATACCCGCATTCTCGGAAAATAACAATTTAATAGTATCTGATTCTCCCAAATCGGTCAGGTCCAAATCAGCTCCCAAATGGGTATCGGCAAAACACATTTCCAACAAGGTAGTTATAAGTCCGCCAGACGCAACATCATGGCCTGCGAGGATTTGCTCGTTTTGAATCAAGGTTTGTATCAGGTCGAAAACCGATTTAAAATAATCGTCGTTCTGAATGGTAGGAGCTTCAGAACCAATGGAATTGCGTACTTGGGCAAACGAAGAACCACCTATTTTAAAAGCGTCCCTGGAAAGGTTGATGTAGTAAATGGAACCCCCATTTTTTTGCAATACAGGCTCCACTACCTTTTTGATATCGTTACAACTTGCGGCTGCCGATATAACTACGGTGCCCGGTGCGATTACATCCCCATCCGGGTACTTCTGCTTCATGGAAAGGGAATCTTTTCCCGTTGGAACGTTGATGCCAAGGGCGATGGAAAAATCCGAGACCGCTTGGACAGCCTGATACAACCGTGCATCCTCGCCTTCGTTTTTACAGGGCCACATCCAGTTGGCGGATAGGGAAACCGACTTCAATCCGTCTTTCAACGGGGCCCAAATGATGTTGGTCAAAGCTTCGGCAATACTGTTTTTACTACCTGCGGCTGGGTCGATCAACCCGGAAATAGGGGAGTGGCCAATACTCGTAGCTATGCCCTCGGTTCCCTTAAAGTCCAAGGCCATGACCGCAACATTGTTCAACGGAAGTTGCAAGGGCCCGGCGCATTGTTGTTTTGCCACACGCCCCCCAACGCAACGGTCCACCTTATTTGTTAACCAGTCCTTGCAGGCTACGGCCTCCAATTGCAGGACTTGGTCCAAATATTCGTGAAAGTGTTCCAATCCATATTCAGGTTCCTTGTAGGACCTTTTGACGGAAACATCGCTCATTGTCGTTTTTGGGGAACTTCCAAAAATATCCCCCAATTGCACGTCCATAGGTTTTGCACCCGTCGTTTTGGATTCAAAGGTAAATCGGTCGTCCCCGGTTACATCGCCCACCTCGTACATAGGCGAACGTTCACGATCGGCAATCCTTTTTAAAAGTGCCGCATTTTCTTGTCCGATGACGAGTCCCATGCGTTCCTGGGATTCGTTTCCAATGAGTTCCTTGGCAGAGAGTGTAGGGTCGCCCACGGGCAATTTGTCCAAATCTATCTTGCCCCCGGTTTCTTCCACCAATTCCGATAGGCAATTCAAATGGCCTCCGGCACCGTGATCGTGAATGGAAACAATACTATTGTTTTCACTTTCGACCATGCCTCTGATTGCGTTGGCGGCACGTTTTTGCATTTCTGGATTGGAACGTTGTACGGCGTTCAATTCGATGGCGGAACTAAATTCACCCGTATCCGCGCTGGAAACAGCGGCACCTCCCATGCCTATCCTGTAATTGTCGCCGCCAAGAATGACAATTCTATCCCCTTTTTTCGGAGTGTCCTTTAAGGCTTGTTCCGCTTTTCCATAACCGATTCCGCCCGCTTGCATGATTACCTTGTCGTAGCCCAATCTTCTGGCTTCCGCTCCAAGGACCGAGTCTTTTTCATCGTGCTCGAATGTAAGGACGGAACCTGCAATTAACGGCTGCCCGAACTTGTTCCCAAAGTCCGATGCCCCATTGGAGGCTTTAATCAATATATCCATAGGGGTCTGGTAGAGCCATTTTCGTTCTGGCATGGCCTGTTCCCATTCCCTATCTTTTTCAAGCCTTGAAAATGAAGTCATGTACACCGCCGTACCTGCCAAGGGCAATGATCCCTTGCCACCTGCCAAGCGGTCCCTAATTTCCCCGCCGGAACCTGTTGCGGCCCCGTTGAAGGGCTCAACCGTGGTAGGGAAATTGTGGGTTTCGGCTTTTAATGACAACACGGAATCAAACTCCTTCTCTTCGTAAAAGTCGGGTTTGTCGGCCGATTTTGGGGCGAATTGTATGGCTTTGGGCCCTTTTAAAAAGGCCACGTTGTCCTTGTAGGCCGATACGATATCGTTGGGGTTTTCCTGACTCGTCTTTTTTATGAGCTTGAAAAGACTCGATGGCATTTCCTTGCCGTCGATTATGAAAGTGCCATTGAAAATTTTATGCCGACAATGTTCCGAGTTTACCTGACTAAAACCGAATACCTCTGAATCCGTCAATTTCCTTCCCATTTTCTTGGAAAGACCTTCCAAATAGGCGACTTCCTCATCGCTCAAGGCCAAACCTTCATTTTGGTTATAACCGGCAATATCGGCTATTTCCAAAATGGGTTCCGGAAGTATGTTGATATCATAGATAGTCTGACCGATGCCCTTGTACTTTTGGGAAAGCATGGGGTCAAAATCGGAAAAATCCTTAGAAACGGCATTGAATTCCTCGATCCTAAGAATGCCCGTAATCCCCATATTCTGGGTGATTTCAACGGCATTTGTACTCCATGGGGTAATCATGGCGGCCCGTGGACCAACAAAAAAGGCGTCCAGCGACGCCACATGTATTTTGGGTTGGTTGCCGAACAACCATGTTAATTTCTGTTCATTTTCCAGCGTGATTTCCTGGGTGGTTTGGACGGCAAAAATTTTGGCTGCCGGGTTTCCAAAAAAGTGAATCATATCGGTACGTTTCTTTTGCAAATTGGAAAATGCAAAATTACGATTTTAACCCTTATTTTTCATAGTGTAAGGTGGACAGTTTTCAACCAATATTGTTGATATAAAATTCATCTCTAAGGATTTTCTGTAAAGTAAATCAAGGCTGTATCCTTTTGTATTTCAATACGCATCAAATCCAAAAAAGAAATTCCGTTACTATAATATCCTCCCACAGTTTCAATTGTTTCTCCATCCGCTTTGTTATATAACACTACATAGCTTCCATCGGTCTTGGCATTCACCATTTTTAGAAATCCGGATTTGGATTCCTTTGGGCCCAATAGTTCGATAACCAGACTATCGGTATTCTCCGAAGTTTTTACAACGATATTGGAAATGTTTTGTTCGGTAGTATTGGTAATATTTATGTCGATGCCGTTCCCACGAAATAAATAGCAAGAACTCAACAAAATGAATAGTAAGGCTATTGGAACATTTTTCATTGTATCGTTTCCATTAGCATTAAAGTTATTTGATTTTTTTTAGTTCAAAACCTTTAAAATTAAAATTAGGAAGCCCCTAAATTGAAATATGGTAATTATTTAATTTGGGAATACCTGCAATCCAATATTTTAGTACCTTTTACAAACTAATTCAATAATCGACCAAAATGACTAAAAGACTATGCACGTTCATCATGTGCCTTTCCTGTGCCATGCTGACCTTCGCCCAAAAAAAGTATTCCAAGAAACAGATCGAGAAATTTAAAATGGAAGCCAATGCCTTGATCGAATCCGATAAAAAGATGGCCCAGGTGATGGTGGACAAGATTTTTAGTTTTGCCGAGCTTGGCTTTCAGGAAGTGGAGTCCTCCAAATACCTTACGGGGATTTTACAGGAGTATGGTTTTGAAATCGAAAATTCGCTTTCGGGCATTCCAACCTCCTGGTTCGCGAAATGGAGCAACGGGGAAGGCCCTGTAATCGCTTTGGGAAGCGATGTGGATTGTATTCCCAAAGCTTCGCAGTACCCTGGGGTTGCTTATCATAAGCCCCTTGTTGAGGGAGCGCCAGGGCACGGTGAAGGCCACAATGCCGGTATTCCCCTGAATATCATGTCGGCCCTCGCCGTAAAGGAAATTATGGAAAAGGAGAACATTGGGGGAACCTTGATACTTTGGCCGGGTATCGCCGAGGAACTGGTGGCTGCCAAAGCTTGGTATGTGCGCGATGGTCTTTTCGATGATATCGACATGTGTATTTTTACCCATGTAGGGAACAATTTAGGAGTCTCCTACGGACCCACCAGGGGTACCGGATTGATATCCGTGGAGTATTCCTTTGAAGGAGAAGCGGCACATTCCGCAGGTTCGCCCTGGCGCGGAAGAAGTGCTTTGGACGCCGCCGAACTGATGAACATAGCCTGGAATTATAAAAGGGAGCATTTACATCCCCTAAAAAGATCACACTCCATTTTTACCGATGCAGGGGACCAGCCCAATGTAGTGCCATCCAAGGCCGCTATCTGGTTTTATTTTAGGGACATAAAGTATGAAGGAATTATGGAAATGTATGCCCTTGCCAATGATATGGCCAAGGGAGCCGCCTTGATGACGGGTACCACCATGAGCTCCAAAGTATTGGGAACTGCGTGGCCAAGACATTATAACAAGGTCATTGCAGAAACCATGTATGACAATATCAAGCAGGTGGGACTTCCGCAATGGTCAGAGGCCGACCAAACCTTGGCCAAGGCCGTACAGACAGAGGTCGGTTCCGAAAAAATTGAAGGTTTGCCAACGGAATTGGATCCCCTTGGACTTCCGGTGGAAGAGCCGGTAAGTGGCGGTTCGGACGATATTGGCGATATTTCATGGAAAGTACCTACCGTGACCATGCGGTTTCCATCCAATATTCCCGGCTTGCAGGGACACCATTGGAGTAATGCAATCGCCATGGCCACGCCCATTGCACACAAGGGTGTAGTTGCCGGGGCCAAGGCCGAGGCCATGACCATTCTGGATTTTTTAACGAAGCCGGAACTTCTCGAAGGGGCTTGGGACTATTTTAAAAACGTACAACAAAAGGAAACTACCTATAAACCAATGATCGCCGAAACCGATATGCCACCGATTTACTTGAATACGGACAAACAGGGCCAGTTTAGGGAGGAGCTTCAAAAATATTACTATGACGAAACCAAATACGACAGTTATTTGGAACAATTAGGCGTGGAATATCCCACTGTCAAAGAATAACTTTTTAAGTAAAAAATAGTAACGAACATCGGTCTATAATTTAGACCTATGTTTTATATTTGGGGTGTATCAAAGTATTATCTACATTTTAAATACCACAGTTTTGAACAAACCATCCGAATATTGTCCGGTAACCGCCTGTATGGAGGAAATAGGTAGCAAATGGAAGCCGATTATCCTTTATAGGGTTTCCATGGGTATCAACCGATTCTCGACACTCTTAAAGAACATAAAAGGTATCAACAAGCAAATGTTGAGCAAGCAATTAAAGGAATTGGAAAAATCACAAATCCTGGAACGCAAGATGTATGCTGAAATACCACCGCGTGTCGAGTATACCATCACGGCCAAAGGCAAAACCCTCATGCCGGTAGTTCAAGCCATGAAAAAGTGGGGACAAAAACCTGTGGAGAAACCATCCGGCAAAAAAACCGATACCCAAGGGGACCAACAATTGCCCTTGTTCGGTTAATTGGTTGTTTCTTTTTGTAATAAGGCCATATAAAAGCCGTCAAAGCCGCTTTTGGAGGCGAATATTTTCTTTTCAGTCACCAATGTAAATTTGCTCCCTTCCTCAGAGGTCAGAAAGGTCTTTACCTGCTCCGAGTTTTCTTGGGGCAATATGGAACACGTAGCATATACCATCTTACCACCCGCTTTTACGATCTTGCTGTAACTTCTTAAGATTTCCTGTTGGGTCTTGGTAATCTCTTCCAGAAATACCGGCTGTAATTTCCACTTGGTATCCGGGTTTCTACGAAGTACCCCTAGACCTGTGCAGGGAGCATCGATCAAAACCCTGTCCGCACTATCGTATAACTTTTTGAAGACCTTGGTAGACGTTATCTCCCTAGGTTCTATATTATGCGCTCCATTTCTTCTGGCACGTCTTTTCAGTTCCTTTAGCTTGCTGCCATAAATATCCATGGAGATCAGCTGTCCTTTGTTTTCCATCAATGCGGCCAAATGCAGGGATTTTCCTCCTGCACCGGCACAGGTATCCACAACGCGTTGCCCTGGTTTTACGTCCAAAAGTTCCGCTACCAATTGACTAGAGGCATCCTGTACCTCAAAAAGTCCATCCTTAAAACTTTGGGTTACGAATACGTTGGCCCGTTCCGGAAGCAAAAGTGCGAGGGGATATCCTTTAATGGGTTCGGTAACGATGCCTTCGTCCAAAAGTTTTTTTCGAAGTTTTTCCTTCGTGGTTTTAAGGGTATTCGTTCTAAGGATGACTTCGGCAGGCTCGTTCAATTTTGCGATTTCGGCTGTCCAAAGTTCCTCACCCAAGGCTTTGGCACACAATTCATCGATCCAATCAGGGATGGCCTCCCTGTATTTTCGAATTTTGGAAAGTTCGTCAAACCGACCTTTAATCCTTCTTTCTGGGGTAGGTTCAATTTGTTTCCAATCGGGCAACTTAATCCCGCTTAATACTGCCCATACCGCCCACATTCTAAAAAGGTCGGGCCTGGTGAAAGGTGCTTTCACCTCGGCAATTTCGGCATACAACCTTTTGTATCGAACCATTTCATAGGTGGTTTCCGCAATGAACCCTCGGTCCCGTGCTCCCCAGCGCTTATCGAACTTCAACACTTTTTGGACAACCTTATCCGCATACTCGCCCTCGTTAAAAATCAGGTTCAAAGCATCTATTACCGCGAATACCAAGTTTCTATGCAACTTCATGAGAAAAAATTAAGGGTGCAAAGGTATTGTTTTAGAGTGGATTCCATTTATTTTTGAGAAACTTTGTACACATGCGCCCCTTAGCCTTCTTCGGATTTTTCCTTCTCGTTTTTATCTCCTGTTCCAAAAAAGAAGTTGTCAAGATTTTTACAACCGTGGAAGTGGAGGATGTTTTTTTGGATTCCGTGAGCATACGGGCCATCGAATTTTTAGATCAAAATACCTTGGCCTTTGCAGGTAGTGACGGCGTGTACGGTACTGTAGACGTTGCTTCCGGAAAGATTCGGTCCAATACTATAAAATACGATAGTATTGTACCCTTCTTTAGGGCCGTTGCACATACAAATTCCGATTTTTTCATGCTGTCCGTTGGGAGTCCGGCATTGCTTTATAAAACAGGTGACAACGGGCAAATGGAATTGGTGTATACCGAAGTTGGCGAAACCGTATTTTATGATTCAATGATGTTTTGGAACAACTTGGAAGGTTTGGCCGTAGGGGATACCGTGGACGGATGTTTGAGTATCATAATAACTAGGGATGGCGGAGCGACTTGGAGAAAGATTCCTTGTAATGAACTTCCTGAGGGAACGGAAGGCGAAGGAGCCTTTGCAGCGAGCAACACCAATATTGAAGTTATGGGAAATCAGGCTTGGATAGCCACGACCACCGGTAGCATCTATCATACGATGGATAGGGGAACTACTTGGAATAGTATTGGGACCCCCATGGAAAATGAAGTTGCCACACAAGGTATTTATTCCATTGATTTTTACGACCAAAATGTAGGTATTGCCATTGGAGGGGATTACACCAAACCGGAAGTAAATACCCAAAATAAAATCAAAACGGAGGACGGTGGTAAAACATGGCAACTTATTGCCGATGGTCAGTATCCCGGTTATAGGAGCTGTATTCAATTTGTGCCGAATCGCGATGGAAAAGCGATCGTGGCAGTCGGTTTTAATGGAATTTCCTATTCTTCGGATGGGGGAGATGCATGGACACAGCTTAGCAAGGAAGGTTTTTATACCATCCGATTTTTATCGGATTCCGTGGCCTATGCCGCTGGAAAGCATCGGATTTCCAAGCTGATTTTTAGATGACCAAACTTTACCTTCAGGCAACTTTCCCTGAAAAATGATACTAAAAAAAAACCTGACAGGTTTTCAAAACCTGTCAGGTCTAAAATTTCTTTTTTGAACATGCTAGCGTCCGCCTTTATTATGGCGGTACTGCTTTATCAACTGCCGTTTAAAATCTTCTTCGGAACGCATTAGGACCAAGGTTTTCTTCGCCGAAATTACCTTACTTACCTTGTTAAGGAAATCTTTTTCCAATTCTTCCTCCTCTTCCTCAATTTTAAGATAAGCGGACAAGAGGGATTGAGCCTCCTCCTCGTTCAAGCTCCCTACGTCTTTAAGTTTGCTTTTTATCTCCACCCATTGCTTGTGTCTCAACTCATGTCTTTTTTCTTCATATTCGTTGTAAACTGGCCAAAATTCCTGAGCCTCTTTGCTAGAAAGTTCCAGATGCTCGGTCAAGTAGGCCACCTTGAGAGCCTTGATCTTTTCCCTGGACTTATCTTGGGCAAAGGACAGGGTCGTAAACAACATCAATATGGCTATAAATAGTCTATTCATTGTTTTCTAAATTTAATTCTTCAAAATATTCCACATTTTCATTGAGATAATCCAACAGATTGTCCTCGCTTAATTGTGGTTGTACGAAGTCGTTTATTTCATAGGTATGGACAGGAAGTACCTCCGCGATTTCATCGGAGGAAAGATCCAGCTCATTATCGTCAAAATAGGCTTCGATTTCGGAATTCGCCAAATCTGTAAAACTAAGCTCTTCGCCATTACCCCAATTTATACCAAGGGCCAAGAAGGTTACCGCCGCAATGGACGCAGCAATGGCCATAAATTTCCTGAATGGTGTTAACTGTATGACTTTTGGAACGGTTTTCTCCTCTTCCAGTCTGGCGGTAAGCCTGGACTGTAAATCGTCAAAATAAGATGAAGGGATCCTAAAACCCTCTTGCTTGGGGATAGGTGAGTTTTCCTTTGTCAACCTATCCCTAAGACTTTCCTCAAAGCTATCAAAATAGCCTTTTGGTGTGCTGAAGGGATTTTTATTTGTCTTCTTCTCGTTCATCTTATTACTATGACTCTCAATTCATTAAAAGGTTTAATCGTCTTTGAGGAAACCCTCTATTTTTTTTACGGCTAAATGATAAGAGGCTTTTAGTCCCCCAACGGTGGTATCCAAAATCTCGGAAATCTCCTCATATTTTAAATCCTCATAATACTTCATGTTGAAAATCAATTTCTGTTTTTCAGGCAGGGTAGCGATTGCCTTTTGCAATTTCAATTGAATTTCATCGCCTTCAAAATAAACATCGGCCTCTAAGTTTTGAACCATTTTGTCTTGGTATTCACCATCGGTCACTCCCAGTTTAGTTCGTTGTTGTTTTAAAAAGCTCAACGCTTCGTTGGTCGCGATTTTGTACATCCATGAGAACAGTTTACTTTCTCCTTTAAAGCCGTCAATATTCCGATACACTTTAATAAAGGTATTCTGAAGCACATCATCAGCATCATCATGATTCAGTACAATTCTGCGGATATGCCAGTATAAACGTTCCTTATAATTCGCAACCAGTTGCTCAAAGGCCTTGGACTGTGTCTCCTTTGATTTTAATTCCTGGACTAAGGTTTCCTCTGCAATCAACCGAAAGCTTTTTGTACTATGACTACTAAAGTACGAAAAGGTTTAGTTTTTAGTAGTTAGCGGTTAGCGGTTAGGGGTTAGTGGTTAGGAGTTTAGTGAAAAGTGATAAATTGAAAATGAAAAATGTAGATTTTACGAACAACCAACGACCATTATCCCAAAGACTGCATTTCCACCAATTTCCTGTAGGTACCGTTTTGGCTTAAAAGCTCGTTATGGCTTCCTTGTTCCACTATTTCGCCTTTGTTCAGAACTACAATGGTATCTGCATTTTGGATGGTTGACAAGCGATGCGCAATGACTATAGAAGTCCTATTTCGCATCATTTTTTCGAGGGCATCCTGTACCAAGCGTTCACTTTCCGTATCCAAGGCGGAAGTGGCCTCGTCCAAAATCATGATCGGGGGATTTTTCAAAACGGCCCGTGCTATGGAAAGACGCTGTTTTTGTCCGCCGCTCAATTTATTACCGCCGTCCCCAATATTGGTATCATACCCGTTTGGAAGTTCCATTATAAAATCGTGGGCATTCGCTATTTTGGCCGCTTCTATAATATCCGCGTCGGTGGCATTTTCCTTGCCTAATCGGATGTTGTTTTTTACGGAATCATTGAACAAAATGGAATCTTGGGTGACCAATCCCAATAGACCTCGTAAGGATTTTTTGGAAAGGTTTTTAATATTTACACCATCAATGTTTATCTCACCTTCATTAACATCATAGAATCGGGTCACCAAATTGGCAATGGTACTTTTTCCGCTACCGGATTGACCTACCAAAGCAACTGTGGCCCCTTTTGGAACCGTTAAATTGAAGTTTTTCAGCACGTATTCATCTTCATACTTAAAGGAGATATTTTTAAGCACAATTTGTTGGAGGAAGTCGGATTTAACAACCGGGTTCTCAATTTCAGAGATTGGGTTTTCGGTTTCCAAAATTTCCAGAACACGTTCGGCCGCGGCATTCCCTTTTTTAACGCCATATGAAGCTTTACTGATGGCTTTCGCAGGGGTTAGGATGTTGTAGGCCAAACCCATATAGGCAATGAAAGAGGATGCATCTAAAGTTTTGTCGATCAATACCATTTTTCCACCGAACCAAAGTAATACACCAATGACCAGGATGCCCAAAAACTCACCTGTTGGAGAGGCCAAATTTTGACGATTCAATAACATATTGCTAAAATTGAAGAACCGTTCCGTAGAACTTGAAAAAGTTTTGTAGAATTTGGATTCCGAATTGAACGCCTTGATGACTCTCAGTCCACCCAGAGTTTCTTCTATAATCGATAAAAATTCGCCTTGTTCCCGTTGTACGTTATCCGATTGCTTTTTAAGGGATTTTCCAATCTTGGATATAATCATACCTGCAATGGGAATAAAAATGAATACAAAGAGGGTCAGTTTAAAGCTTATCCCGAACATTATCAATATTGTAAACAAAATTGTAAGAGGTTCACGTACAATAAGTTCCAGAATTGAAAGAAAGGAATGTTGAATCTCTAATACATCCGAGGTTATCCTTGCGATTACATCCCCTTTTCTTTTTTCGGAATAATAGGAAATTGGTAGCTCCACCACCTTTTCGTACATCCTATTTCGGATGTCCTTCAAGACGCCATTTCGTAAAAAGGTAATAAAGAACATGGCCAAGTAGTTGAACAAGTTCTTAAGAAGGAATAATACTAGAACCAGCCCAATTACTAGAATCAAGCCCTTCATCTCATCGTTTCCGGAATACGCCGTGACCCTGTAATTTATGTATTCTTGAAGGTAATCCTTCAAATGTCCCAAATCCTGATATTGGGGTGCCCGATATACCTGTTTTGTTTTATCGAACAAGACATCCAACATTGGTATAAGGGCCGCGAAGGATAACGCGCTGAAAAGCGCATATAAAATGTTGAAAAAGATGTTCAGATATCCATATTTGCGATAGGGTTTCGCAAAAAGCAGAATCTTTTTAAAATAATCCATTAACCTAGATTGAGCTCGCTAACGATGCTTTTGATTTTTGCATCCAACTGTGCGGATACTTTAGTAAAGTTCTCTGCCTTGTCCAATTTTGTATTGGTGCTGATGTAAAATTTCACCTTGGGCTCCGTGCCACTGGGTCTTGCAGCGATTCGGGTGCCATCTTCGGTTTCGTATATCAATACGTTGGATTTTGGGATATCGATGGGTTTTTCTTCCCCTGTCAGCACGTTTTTGGCCCTAGACGTATTGTAGTCCTCAATCCATTTTACTTTGGAACCCGCTACGGATTCAACAGGGTTTTCCTTAAAATCTTTTAGCATTTGTTTGATTTCCTCTGCACCGCTCATCCCTTTCTTTGTAAGGGAAATCAGGTGTTCCTTATAAAAACCGTAATCCACGTAACAATCAATAAGGTCCCTATAAAAGGAACTGCCATTCGCCTTTGCCTGGGCGGCAATTTCACAGGCCAATAGGGTAGCCGTAACCGCATCCTTGTCCCGCACGAAATCGCCCACCATATAACCAAAACTTTCCTCGCCACCACCAATAAAATCCGATTGGGGGAAATCTTTTATCATCTTTCCGATCCATTTAAAGCCGGTCAATGCGGTTTTGAATTCCACGCCATACGCCTTGGCCATCACCTCCATCATGGGTGTGGAAACGATGGTCGTGGCTATAAATTCATTGCCTTTGAATCCTTTTTCTTTTCTTTTTTCCAATAAAAATTTGGTCATCAGTACCATGGCCTGGTTTCCGTTGACAATTTGCATCTTGCCTTCCAAATTACGGACCGCGATTCCCAGTCTATCACTATCGGGGTCGGTACCCACAACCATATCGGCTCCAATTTCCTCTGCCTTTTTAACCGCCATGGACAAGGCTGCGGATTCCTCTGGATTGGGGGATTTTACAGTGGGGAAGGAACCATCGGGTTTTGCTTGTTCCTCAATTATGATTACATTTTCATACCCTGCTCTTTTTAATACTTCGGGGATGGCGGTAATCGAAGTTCCGTGCAAGGAAGTGAACACAATCTTAAAATCGTCCTTTCCGGCAGCATTGAAGTTACCGTTCTTGACCGATGCCTCAATAAATGCTTCGTCCACATCGGTATCGATTACTGTAATCAAGCTTTCATTGGCATTAAAATTGATATCCTCAAAACCGAGACTGTTTATTTCGGCTATTATTTCACCGTCCTGGGGAGGTACAATTTGTCCTCCATCCGTCCAATAGACCTTGTAACCATTATATTCCGGTGGGTTATGCGATGCCGTAAGCACGATTCCTGCATGGCAGTTCAAGTGTCTTACTGCAAAGGACAATTCTGGCGTAGTGCGTAATTCTGAAAATAAATACACATGGATGCCATTGGCCGAAAATACCTCCGCCACCGTTCTTGCCAAGGTGTCGCTGTTATGGCGGCAGTCAAATGCTATGACCACTTTTATATCTTCGCCGGCATAAACTTTTTTGAGGTAGTTGCTGAGTCCTTGGGTACTTTTACCCAATGTGTATTTGTTGATTCTGTTAGTTCCAACCCCCATAACACCACGCATACCACCTGTACCAAATTCCATATTTTTATAGAAACGGTCCTTAAGTTCTTCTGTGTCGTTATCAATAAGGTGCTGTATTTCTTCCTTTACTTTTGGGTCAAAAAAATCGGTAAGCCAACTTTTTGCGGTTTCCAGAATGGTATCCATGTAATTTTTGGTTTTAAGTGTTATTTAAATTTACAAAGAATATTGTGTTTGTTCCGAGTTCAAATTTAATTCTTCGGAAATATGATAACGGGGTTCGTTTCGCTTCGATCTGGTTATTATTTCACCGATGAATCCGGCTAGAAATAACTGCGTACCGATTACCATGGAAATCAAGGAGATATAAAATTCAGGTCTATCCGTAATCAAACGACCAAATGGGTTTAAAAAAAGTTTATCTATTCCTAAATATAGTGCGAAACCGAAACCTATAATGAACATCAAAACGCCCAAAGCACCAAATAAATGCATAGGTCTTTTTCCAAATCTGGAAACGAACCAAATGGTTATCAAATCCAAAAAACCGTTGATAAAGCGTTCCATTCCAAATTTGGTATGCCCATATTTCCTGGCCTGATGTTTTACGACCTTTTCACCTATTTTGTTGAAACCGGCATTCTTCGCTAATACCGGAATGTATCGGTGCATTTCTCCGGATACTTCTATGCTTTTTACGACCGACTTGTTATAGGCCTTTAGACCACAATTGAAATCGTGCAATTTTACACCTGATGTTTTTTTGGCCGCCCAATTAAAAAGTTTGGAGGGTAGGTTTTTGAATATAAGGGAGTCGTATCGCTTCTTTTTCCAACCGGAAATTAAATCATATTCCTTGGATTGGATAAGATTATATAATTCTGGAATTTCTTCGGGATTGTCCTGTAGGTCCGCATCCATCGTGATAATAACGTCGCCTTTGGCCAAATTGAATCCCGCGTGCAATGCCTGGGATTTCCCAAAATTCTTTAGAAACCGAATTCCCTTTACATAGGGATTTAGCTGGGAAAGTTGGGAAATTATGTCCCATGATGCGTCCGTACTTCCATCGTCCACGAACAGTATTTCATAAGAAAAATGATTGGATTGCATCACGGATACAATCCAATCATGAAGTTCTTTGAGCGATTCTTCCTCGTTCAGTAAGGGAATGACTATGGATAACTGCATTGTTTACTTTAGGAATTCCCTTCAAAAATACAAATTAGTTCTATTCTTCCTGTTTTTTTAGAATCAGTCCAGAGATTAGTGAAATAACGAATCCAATGAATAGGCTAAATACAAGTCCAAAAACTACCTGCATCGTTGGAGTGGAGAATTTTTTACCCATTTCCATTTGCGCATCGATTTGTTCTGGAGTCATTGAGGTAGTCTCCATAAGTTGATTTCTCTGCATTTCCATGGCTTTGGCCATCATATCGGGATCAATGACATTGGCCATAATTTGATTAAAAATAATTCCAATGATTCCAGCAATCAAGCTCACCCCAACGCCCACTTTAAGGGCTTGGGAAAATGACATGAAGCCACCGTTGGCCTTTCTAAATTGTATCATCGCCAAAACGATACCCGCTATAGTAAGCGCAAGACTTATCAACATCACCGCGATTCCTCCTTGGTAATGCATATCGGCCGTATACAACATGAACGCGAAAATTATTCCTACGCCTCCCAGTAAAAGGCCATAGTTCAAAGCATACTTACCTGTTTTTGGTTTATTTTCTTCCATTGTTTTTAAGTTTTAAAAGTTGATTATCTAATTTGTATAGGGCTAAGTGAAAAAGTTACAAAATAGCATCATTTTATTTTATGTTTTTTCCTTTTAATAAATTGGCAATTCTAATAATTTGACTAAATTTGCAGCCTTAAAATAAGTGCCCGTTGGAATGGGTGCGTTAATGATTTTAACATGAAAAAAGGAATACACCCAGAAAATTATAGATTGGTAGCTTTCAAGGACATGTCTAATGAAGACGTTTTTATCACCAAATCTACAGCGGATACAAAAGAGACTTTAGAAGTTGACGGTGTTGAATATCCGTTGGTTAAATTAGAAATTTCAAGAACTTCACATCCGTTCTATACTGGTAAAGCCAAGTTTTTGGATACCGCAGGTAGGATAGACAAGTTCAAAAATAAATACAAGAAATTCTCTAAACCCGAAACGAAAGAAGAGGAATAGGATTTCTTTTGTTTTCAAGATAATCTACGCCTCCATATTTTGGAGGCGTTTTTCATTGGATACTATCTATTTTTTAGCTATTTAGACCGGAATGGTATAGGTAGTCCTAGTCTATTGATTAATTTTGAAAAAAAATCCATGAACTATATTCTTTTTGATGGTCCGGTGCGGGAACATCTTTTACCCTTTACTTTTACAAGGCCGGTGGCCGATGTTCGTATTGGAATCATGACCATCAAGGAAAAATGGGAGGCGTATTTAAGTACCTCATGTAGCTACCAAACGGAAGCGTATCTACAGGCTAAATTCCCGATGGTTTTACAATCGGATAATATTTTTCTTAACGGAAGTATACTGCCCAGTGCCGACTTACTTCAGAATGTCAAAGGTTTGAAGGAACGGGAAGTGTTGAAAAAAGACGACATCATAATCGCATATAGGTCTGCTAATGTCCATAGCGAGGGTGATTGGAGCGGGTACAAAGAAATTGTTTATGATTTTGATTTGTTCCAGGTCAAAAATACCTGGGACATTTTTTCGCTCAATGAAAGAGCCCTACAGGAGGATTTTGATTTTTTAACCAAGGGCAGGGAAAGTCGGCCCATATCAAAAACCAATAGTCTCATCTGTCCGGAACGGATTTTTTTGGAAGAAGGGGCCAAGGTTGAATACAGTATTTTGAATGCTACCGATGGACCTATTTACATTGGCAAGCATGCCGAAATTTGGGAAGGAAGCCTTATCCGTGGCGGACTGGCGCTCTGCGACCACGCCATTGTAAAAATGGGCGGTAAATTATACGGGGCTACAACCATTGGGCCGTATTCCAAGGTTTGTGGCGAGGTGAGCAATGCTGTTATTTTTGGCTATTCGAGTAAAGGTCATGAGGGCTACTTGGGGAATGCCGTACTTGGTGAATGGTGTAATATTGGTGCGGATTCCAATAATTCCAACCTTAAGAACAACTATGCCAAGGTGCGATTGTGGAATTATGCAACCGAAAAATTTGAACAGACCGGACTGCAATTTTGTGGATTGATGATGGGCGACCATAGCAAAACGGCCATCAACACCATGTTCAATACGGGAACGGTAATCGGCGTAAATTCAAATATTTACGTCCCCGGGTTTCCTAGGAATTTTGTGCCGAGTTTTAGCTGGGGCGGGGCCTCTGGGTTTAGCACCTACATGCCCAACAAGGCCTTTGAGGCCGCAAAGGTTATGATGGCCAGAAGAGGTGTGGAATTTACCGATGCCGATGCCGATATTTTGAACCATGTTTTTGAAATCACCAAAAAATGGCGTAATTACTAAATCGAACACGAATGTTATGAACAAAAAAGTCGCATTTTACACCTTAGGCTGCAAGCTAAATTTTTCCGAAACTTCTACCATTGCCCGAAGTTTGGTAAAAGAGGGCTTTGACAGGGTGAGTTTTGACGAAAAGGCGGACATGTATGTCATAAATACCTGTTCGGTGACTGAAAATGCGGACAAAAAGTTCAAGACCATTGTAAAACAGGCCCAAAAATCAAACCCACAGGCCTTTATTGCGGCCATTGGTTGCTATGCCCAGTTAAAGCCTGAGGAACTTATCGCAGTCGACGGTGTGGATTTGGTTCTCGGAGCCACCGAGAAATTCAACATTGCGGATTATGTCAACGATCTGTCCAAAAACGATATGGGCGAAGTGCATTCCTGCGAAATCCAGGAAGCCGATTTTTATGTGGGAAGCTACGCCATTGGTGATCGAACCCGGGCTTTCTTAAAGGTCCAAGATGGGTGCGACTATAAATGTACGTACTGTACCATTCCGCTGGCGCGGGGAATTTCCAGGAGCGATTCCTTGGAAAATGTACTCAAGAACGCTCAGGAAATTGCCGAACAAGGTATTAAGGAAATTGTGTTGACGGGCGTGAATATCGGGGATTACGGCAAGGGTGAATTCGGAAATAAAAGACACGAACATACTTTTCTGGATTTGGTTAGGGCCTTGGAATATGTAGATGGTATCCATAGGTTACGGATATCGTCCATAGAGCCAAACCTTTTAAAAAATGAAATAATCGATTTTGTAGCCCAAAGCGATCGGTTTGTGCCCCATTTCCATATACCCTTACAAAGTGGCAGTGATGCGCTCTTGAAGCTTATGAAGCGTCGGTATTTAACAGATTTATACGTTGATCGTGTGAAGAAAATCAAGGAGGTGATACCAAATTGTTGCATTGGCGTGGATGTGATCGTTGGTTTTCCGGGCGAGACCGATGCACATTTTCTGGAGACCTATAATTTTTTAAAGGATCTGGATATTTCCTATCTGCACGTTTTTACGTATTCGGAAAGGGACAATACGGAGGCAGCGACCATGGAGGGCGTGGTGCCCAAAAAAATCAGGAATAAACGCAGCAAAATGCTGAGGGCCTTATCGGTTAAAAAAAGAAGGGCCTTTTACGAAAGTCAGTTGGGTGCGGAGTTGGAGGTGCTTTTCGAAGGGGAGAACAAGGAAGGCTATATTCATGGATTCACGGAAAACTATGTAAAGGTAAAAACCCCTTGGAATCCTGAACTGGTAAATACACTCCACAACATACGATTGAAGGAAATCGCGGAGGACGGAATCGTAACTATTGATTTTGTAAATGCAGAAGTTATCGCATAAAAAAAGCTCCATTTTGGAGCTTTTAAATTAGATTCTGATGCCCACCGGCAACATCTCCTTATATTGTCTATTCTTTCTAAGGAATCCCGCTATTTGAGGACTCGTGGGAACCACTCTTAAATTTTGTTCTTGGATGTGATTGAGAACGGATTTAATAAAATCTTCTTTGAAGCCTTCTTGATCTACCTCCTCAGGAACTACCAGCTTTGTTAAAAAGACTTTTCTTTCTTGGGAGGAGTACTCAATTTTAGCGAGATGGCCGTTAATTGTCGTTTCAAATTGGCGCAAGAAAGCGTTGTCCTTAATAATTACATTATTCATATAGTTGATTTAAGTGTTTGGTTTAGACAAAAAATACGATGTTCCCAAATCGCAATTCAATTCTTTTAAAAGAAACCTGCTGATTTATAAAAGTTATCAACATAATTATGTTCAAAACTAGCAAAAATTTCCCTACATTCCTAGTTTTATATGACATTTGCCTCTATGGTGGATAAAAAAGAACATGTCTATTTTATGCCAGGAATGGCTGCAAGCCATACCATTTTCGAATATATAAAGCTTCCTGAAGAAAATTTTCAAATGCATTTTTTGGACTGGTTTGTCCCTGAAAAAGGTCAGTCCCTAGGAGCATACGCCAAAGAGATGACCAAGCGTATTGTACACCCAAACCCTATACTATTAGGCGTTTCTTTGGGGGGTATCTTGGTTCAGGAAATGGCAAAACATATATCGGTTAAAAAAATCATCATCGTTTCAAGTGTAAAGCTGAAAAGCGAATTGCCCAAACGGATGGTATTTGCGCGTTACACACAGGTCCATAAATTACTGCCCACGGGATTGGTGAACAATGTGGAACTTTTGGCAAAATACGCCTTTGGTGAAACCGTGGTAAAGCGATTGGAACTGTATGAAAAATATCTTTCCATACGGGATAAGCGCTATATAGACTGGTGCATTCATCAAACCGTAAACTGGAACCAGATGGAGTACCCAAAGAACCTTGTCCATATACACGGTGATAAGGATGCCGTTTTTCCAATCTCGAACATTGACAATTGTACGGTAGTCAAAAACGCCACCCATACCATGATCATTCACAGAGCAAAATGGTTTAATGAGCACCTGCCCACAATTATTTTGGATTAAGATAGTTCTATTAATACCTTTGAATATCTCTAAACCCTCTATGGCTATGAAAGTTTTAAAAAATATTCTTATGTTTTGCGGTGTGCTTTTTATTGTTGGCACCTTGGTCTTTGCAACGAAATCCACCGAGTTTTCAAATAACGACCCGAAAAAAGTGGTTGCCAATGATTCTATTGAAAAGAACGTTGCGTCTGAGTACCGCATTTCATCTATTGATATCCCCCAAGATTTAAATTTCGCGGGCGAAATTGTTCCCCAGGAAGATCCGGAGATTATGGAGCGTATAGATCGTGAATTTTTGGTGAATACTTATTGGCAATCGAACGCGCTATTATTGATGAAGCGTGCCCATAAATATTTTCCTGTTATCGAACCCATTCTGGCCAAAAATGGCATCCCTGACGATTTTAAGTATTTGGCCGTTGCCGAAAGCGGACTCACCAATGTCGTTTCGCCTGCCGGAGCTACCGGTTTTTGGCAGATCATGCGGGAGACAGGAAGGGAATATGGGCTGGAAATCAATTCCAACGTGGACGAAAGGTACCATTTAGAAAAATCCACCGAAGTAGCCTGCAAATATTTAAACAGATGGAAGGATAAATATGGCAGTTGGTCCTTGACAGCGGCGGCCTACAATGCAGGTCCAGGTTCTATCAATAAGTATATGGGAATCCAGCAAGTTGATAACTACTGGGATTTATTATTGGGCGATGAAACAGGAAGGTACGTATTTAGAATCCTTGCCATTAAGGAAATACTTTCCAATCCCGAAAAATATGGATTTCATTTGGAAAAAGACGACTATTATACCGCAGTACCCACTTTTACCGTGGAAATCGACGAACCCGTTGCCAGCTTTGCCGATTTTGCCCAGCAATATGAAATCAACTACAAAATTTTAAAAAGACATAATCCTTGGCTACGGGAACCACATCTTAATAATAGTTCACGTAAAAAGTACGCTATTGAAATCCCAAATAAGGGATATTATAAGGAAACAAAGTAATTAAGGAACGCTTTTAGATTTTCTTCATTTGTTGCTGCATCATTCGGATCTGTTTGGTGAGCATATTGTTCTTGTCCAATTTTTTGGCCTCGTTCAACAAGGTGGTAGCCTCCCTTTTTCTGCGTTTTTGCATGGAGATACCGGCAAGGCTCAGTTTTGCCATGGCAACATCATAATCCATTGTGAGGCCTAGTTTCAGAGCTCTTCTAAAATATTTCTCGGCCTGGGTCAGGTTGGTTTGGGAGTGGATAATCCCATGAAGATAGTTATAGTAGCCTTGCTGTTTTTTTATTAAGGCACTTTCTGGATTTTTGATTTTGGAAAGCCATTTTTCGGTTCCGGCAAGATCTTGTTTCCGCATCCTTAAAAAGGCCAATAGGATAATTTCGTTCCTAAAATACAGGAAGATGAAAATGAGCGAGAGAAGAATCAAGAAAATTCCGTTACCTATATTTCCCTCTATAAATTGGTATATGGCATACGCAATGATAAGCCCGGCAATGACAAGTTTTATGTTTTTATTGAACATCTATAAATATGATTTAAATAAATTGGGTTTGCCTATAATTTAGAATTGATCAAGAACAATAAACCCATGGAATTTGATTCGGGCAAAATTAGGGAAAACCTAGCTTTTTGAAAGAATGGATTTATTAAAATATTTTTTTCGATACCTCTTGCCAAAGACAAAACTCTTTGTATATTTGCACCCGGTTTTACCTATGCATTAGTAGGAATTCAAACGATAACATTCAGCGATTAAAAATATAGGCGATGAGTAAGAGAACATTTCAACCATCTAAGAGAAAGAGAAAAAATAAGCACGGATTCCGTGAGCGTATGGCGTCGGTCAATGGAAGAAAGGTTCTTGCCAGAAGAAGGGCAAAAGGTAGAAAAAAACTAACCGTATCCTCTGAGCCACGACACAAAAAGTAATGACTTGTAGATAACTTTTAAAAAAAGGTGCTGCTTCTTTAAGTTCAGCACCTTTTTTTTGACCTAATTTTGAAAATTTAGATAACGAGAAACTAGTATTGGAATGCCTAAAAGAAAAGATTTAAATTCAATTTTGATTATTGGTTCAGGGCCAATTATTATTGGTCAGGCTTGTGAGTTCGATTATGCGGGAAGTCAGTCCCTCCGTTCCTTAAGGGAGGACGGTATAGAGACAATTTTGATCAATAGTAACCCGGCCACTATTATGACCGATCCTTCCATGGCGGATCATGTCTACTTGAAACCCTTGACCACAAAATCAATTGTTGAAATCTTAAAGGCACATCCACAAATCGATGCCGTACTACCCACCATGGGAGGTCAGACTGCACTAAACCTTTGTATAGAGGCCGATAAAAAAGGTATCTGGGAAGATTTTGGCGTAGAGCTTATTGGGGTAGATATCGATGCAATAAATATTACGGAGGATCGTGAAAAGTTCCGCGAACTGATGTTGAAAATCGGTGTTGGGATGGCGCCACAGGCTACCGCGACTTCTTTCTTAAAGGGAAAGGAAATCGCTCAGGAATTCGGTTTTCCCTTGGTTATCAGGGCCTCCTACACCTTGGGCGGGGCAGGAGCTTCCATCGTTTACAGGCCCGAGGATTTTGACGCTTTGTTGAGCCACGGATTGGAAATTTCACCTATACACGAGGTAATGATAGACAAGGCCTTAATGGGCTGGAAGGAATATGAATTGGAGCTGTTGCGGGACAAGAATGACAATGTGGTCATCATCTGTACCATTGAAAATATGGATCCCATGGGAATCCATACAGGTGATTCCATCACCGTAGCACCCGCTATGACCTTATCCGATAGGACCTTCCAAAGAATGCGGGATATGGCGATTAAAATGATGCGCAGTATCGGCGATTTCGAGGGCGGTTGTAATGTTCAGTTTGCCGTGAGTCCGGATGAAAAGGAAGATATCATAGCCATTGAAATCAACCCTAGGGTTTCGAGATCATCGGCCTTGGCTTCAAAAGCAACCGGGTATCCCATTGCAAAGGTCGCCACAAAACTGGCCATTGGCTATAGCTTGGACGAATTGGAGAATCAGATTACCAAATCCACATCGGCCTTGTTCGAACCTACCTTGGATTATGTGATCGTAAAGATACCCCGTTGGAATTTTGATAAATTTGAGGGGTCTGACCGTACCTTGGGACTTCAAATGAAATCCGTTGGGGAGGTTATGGGAATTGGGCGTTCTTTCCAAGAAGCTTTACATAAAGCAACGCAATCCCTTGAAATTAAGCGAAATGGCTTAGGTGCCGATGGGAAAGGGTATAAGGATTATGACCAGATAATTAGCAAGCTTACCATACCTAGTTGGGACAGGGTATTCGTCATCTATGATGCCATTCAGATGGGCATTCCACTGAGCAGGATCCATGATATAACCAAAATAGATATGTGGTTCCTGAAGCAGTACGAGGAGTTATATCAACTGGAAAAAGAGATATCAAAATATACCATTGCGACCCTATCCAAAGAACTTTTATTGGAAGCCAAGCAAAAAGGTTTTGCGGATAGGCAGATTGCCCATATGCTGGATTGCTACGAAAGTGAGGTCTACAACAAGCGTACCGAGCTGAATGTTAATAGGGTATACAAACTGGTGGATACCTGTGCGGCAGAGTTCAAGGCGATGACGCCGTATTACTATTCGACCTTTGAGGAGGAGATCGAAAAGCCGGATGGTACACGGTACGTGGAGAATGACAGCGTAGTGACCGATAGAAAGAAAATCGTGGTTCTCGGCTCGGGACCCAACCGGATAGGGCAGGGGATAGAGTTCGATTATTGCTGTGTGCATGGGGTTTTGGCGGCTGCGGAATGTGGTTACGAGACCATTATGATCAACTGTAATCCGGAAACCGTTTCCACTGATTTCGATACGGCCGATAAACTCTATTTTGAACCTGTTTTCTGGGAACATATCTACGATATCATCCGTCATGAAAATCCCGAAGGGGTGATCGTTCAGTTGGGCGGCCAGACAGCATTGAAACTGGCCGAGAAACTTTCCAAATACGGCATTAAGATTATTGGTACTAGTTTTGAATCCTTGGATTTGGCCGAGGACAGGGGAAGCTTTTCAGATCTTTTAAAAAAGAACGATATTCCATATCCTAGGTTTGGGGTAGCGGAAACGGCCGAGGAAGCGTTGACACTTGCAGATGAACTGGATTTTCCCTTGTTGGTACGCCCTTCCTACGTGTTGGGTGGACAAGGCATGAAAATCGTCATTAATAAGGAAGAATTGGAAGCCCATGTGGTGGACCTGCTTCGGAAAATCCCGAACAACAAACTGTTACTGGACCATTATCTGGATGGAGCCATTGAAGCGGAGGCAGATGCCATTTGTGATGGCAAGGATGTTTACATCATCGGTATTATGGAACATATCGAACCTTGTGGGATTCACTCGGGCGATTCCAATGCGACCTTGCCACCGTTTAACCTTGGGGAGTTTGTAATGCAACAGATTAAGGACCATACCAAAAAGATTGCTTTGGCCTTAAATACGGTCGGTCTTATTAACATACAATTTGCGATCAAGGACGATATCGTGTATATCATTGAGGCGAATCCACGGGCTTCCAGAACGGTGCCGTTTATCGCAAAAGCTTACAAGGAACCGTATGTGAACTATGCGACCAAGGTGATGTTGGGCGAAAAGAAAATAAAGGATTTTGATTTTAAACCGCATCTGGAAGGGTATGCCATCAAGCAACCTGTGTTCTCATTCAACAAGTTCCCGAATGTGAATAAAAACTTAGGGCCCGAAATGAAGAGTACCGGCGAAAGCATCCTGTTCATTGATAGCTTAAAAGATGACGAGTTCTATAACTTGTATGCGAGAAGGAAGATGTATTTGAGCAAATAAAATACGTTAAAAGCCAAAATACAAAAACCCATACCCGAAAAGGTATGGGTTTTTCTTTAGTACAACCATTTACTCACCTTGTCCCAAGGAGAAACCGCGTTGTCCATCAAATTCATACAGGTTTTCCGTTTTTATTACGTCATATCCATTTTGATACAATTTGGACAAGAGGGCAATAACCTGTTCATATTCCACGGCCATATATTGAGGTTCCATGGTTTCAATAGTAGAGGAATTTGAGACGAAGCGACACCTCCAGTGATCCGTGCAATACGTTTCTTTCAATCCCTCGGGGAACACTTTGACGCCTCTATTGGTAATCATTTTTAACTTTAGATTGTGTGATTTGATCCTCATAAGTCCCCCTCCAATCATTTCTGGGTCTTCTCCTTTCCAATCGATAAAAACATCAACACCCACAAGTTGTTTAGTTGTTTCTTTTCTTTTGTAATTGGGGATCTCTATTTTGCCCGTACCTTTAGCCAACGTGCTAACGGGCAGGTTTTTGGGAGTTTTTCCAAGGCGTTCGATGACGGCATCCGCGAAGGCTTCGGTACCCACCTTCATTTTGCTAATATTACCCTGGAATATGTCGGCCGTATGAATCCCGTCCTCTAAGGTGGTCAACCAAGCATTTTTGATTGTATCGGCCACTTCGGTCTGCCCGATATGGGCCAACATCAGAATCGCGGCATTCAATAATCCGGATGGATTGGCAATCTTTAGACCGGCAATATCGGGGGCAGATCCATGAATCGCTTCGAACATCGCTACTTTTCCTCCAATATTTGCAGAACCCGCCATCCCAACGGAGCCGGCAGTTTCGGCCACAATATCCGAAATGATATCCCCGTAAAGGTTGGAGGTAACAATGACATCGTATTCCTCTGGTACGGTAGCTAATTTTGCAGATCCTATATCGATAATTTGGGAATTGCTTTCAATTTCAGGATATTCCGCGGCAATTTCCTTAAAAACGGTATGAAACAGTCCGTCAGTGAGTTTCATGATATTGTCCTTGACCATACAGGTCACCTTTTTTCTGTTGTATGCTTTCGCATATTCAAAGGCATACCGTACGATTTTCTCACAGCCTGGCCTAGTAATCAGTTTTAGGCACTGCACAACATCATCCGTTTGTTTGTGTTCTATGCCTGCATAAAGGTCCTCTTCGTTTTCTCGAATAACCACAATGTCCATATTTGGAAAATGGGTCTTTACATAGGGATGTAGGGCACTCACGGGCCTAACATTGGCAAAAAGCCCTAATGACTTTCGCAACGTAACGTTCAAACTTTTATAACCTTTGCCCTGAGGCGTGGTAATGGGAGCCTTGAGTATGACACTATTTTTGGAAATGGCTTCCCATGCCTTTTCGTCTATTCCAGCACTGTTGCCGGACAGATAGACTTGTTCGCCAATTTCGATGGATTCCGTTTCTATGTTTGCTTTCGCAGCCTTTAAAATTCTCAAAACGGCCTTCATGATTTCCGGGCCAATTCCATCACCTTCTGCGATGACTATTTTGGTCGTTTGGCTTTGTTGTATTTTTTTCTCGGGCGCTACTGCTGGACTGTTTCTCATCTTTGTCGATTTTGTTTCCAACAAAGATCTTAAAACTAAATCATAAATTTTTATTTATATTTAATATAATAAACATTAAAATATTTTATAAATAAAAATGATACTTTATAGCCTCCTTGGTATTGAGAATTCTGACTACCCAAAGGTTTGTTTTTAAAAGGAAGTATGCCTGATACTATCTGAAGTCCATTTATAACCTTTCATTTAGGATGGCTATCATCGTTTGTATTCCCTCCCGGTAATTTCCTAATCTTAGGTTTTCATTAGGGCTGTGCTGATTGTTGTCCCTGTTTACGGTAGGGACTGTAACTGCAGGAATGCCCAAAGTGTTGACGAAGGGCGAGATAGGAATGGATCCCCCGCTCATACGGATGCGTATGGGTGTTTCTCCAAAGGCATTTTCAAGTGCACGCGTAAGCCATAGGCCTACTTCGGAATCAAAATCGGTTCGAAAGGATTGGTATGAAATTTCATGGGTTAGGGTAGCGATTTTTGGATGTTCCAACCGTTCTTCCTTGGTCGGTTCCCGATCAATGACCACATATCCTTGGGATTTAATATGATCTTTGATCAATCTAATCAATCGTTCTGGGTCCGACTCCAATACCAGTCTCACATCCAATTCCGCTACCGCGCGATCCGGAACAATTGTTCTAACTTTCTCATAGACCCATCCAGATTGCATCCCCCTAATATTCAATGATGGGTACTGAATGGCCTCCTGATAATAAGTTCCCACTTTATCCGTCTCCGCTATTTGTAGCCTTTCCATAATTTGTTCTTCGTTATCGGGTACGGCTCTTAGTATTTTTTCCGTTGTTTCATCGATTTGGATACCCTCATAAAACCCATCGATTGTTACTCGCCCTTCCTCATCTTTCATGGATGCCAGTAATCTGGAAAGTCGTAGTGCCGGATTCGGCGCATAATTTCCAAAATGCCCACTATGCTGGGGGACAACCGGACCGTATGTGGTTAGTTGCAGGGTGGCAATTCCCCTGGCCCCAAATGTCAAGGTAGGTCTATTGGTGATATGTCTTGGGCCATCGAAAATAATTAGCATATCCGCAGAAAGTAGGTCTTTGTTCCGGATTACAGCATCTGGAAGCTGCGGGGAACCCAGCTCTTCCTCAAAATCCATAATGACCTTAATATTGTAGTTGGGGGTAATTTCATTTTCACTGGTAGCATCCAGTGCCGTTAAAAACATGGAAACCGGACCTTTTGCATCACTCGCAGAACGCGCGAACACGCGCCAATCATCATGATAATCCTTGACAGATTCCCAAGAAATGGGAACCCAATCTCCTGAATTGTTCAATTTTTTTAGTGTTGGAATATATGGACTCTGCTGAAACCATTTTGTGGAATCCACAGGTTGTCCGTCAACCTGTAAGTAGATTAGAACGGTTTTTTTGGCATTTTTATGTTTCCTTTCGGCAAGTAATAAGGGAACAGTTGTGGTCTTCAATCTTTGTGTTGAAAACCCTCTATTACCGAAAGCTTTCTCACACCAATGTACGTTTTTTTCTATGTATTCCTTGAAAAATGCATCGTTTGGAATACTCAAAAGCTCCTTTAACATTGGAAAGGAAGTTATAGTATATTGATGGGCTAGTTCCTTAATTTGATCCCTTTGCAGTTTTTGACCGAATTGCTTCTTTGGGATTAGGAAAAAAACTAGAATAAAAAGTGTGGTGGTGCGAACTAACTTGAACATTTGGTGATTTTTTACGAAAAATACGTAAAATGTAGTTCTTAAATGCGGATTCGCTTGGAGCTTATAAATCAATATACAGCTGCCAAATCAAAAACGTTCTTCCGAATATGACTGGAAAACGGCTTACAAATGAAAGGGAAATTCGGTGAAACATGTTAACGAACCTTTTCAAATTCAATTGAACCAAACCGCATACCTTTTCCGACGTAATTCCAAGGCTAGCATACGTTCCATCTTTAGGGCTTCTTCCTTTGTAGCAATAGGTTTTATTTGGTTATAAAGGCTTCCACGTAGATATAGTCCATATTTTTTTACGATAGTGGAAGAAATATCTACACCCTTTTTACTTAAAACACCGTTTTTATGCTGTTCAAAGCGCTCCTTGGGAGTTTTACTGGTCATTCCTACATACAGGCATTCCAAAACCCCATTGAACTGAGGGTTTGCTTCCCGAAACTTTCTATGTTCCGTAAAAACCTTTTTATGCAGTTCTACTACGTAGATACTATAGGGCATATTCAACAGAGCGCATTATTCCTTTTCCCATTCCGTATGATAAATTCCCTCCCTGTCCAATCGCTCGTAGGTGTGCGACCCAAAATAATCCCTTTGGGCCTGTATCAGGTTCAGGGGCAGTCTACTGGATGTATAGGCGTCAAAATAGGTGAGGGAATTGGAAAGTCCGGGTAACGGAATCCCATTTTTGGCTCCGTAAGCGACCAGTTCCCTAGCCGAATCTACCGTGCCCTGTACCTTTTCGACGAAAGTTGGAGACATCAACAGATTTGCTAACGAGGGGTTGGTTTCAAAAGCTTCCGAAATATCCGCCAAAAGTCCGGCCCTTATGATACATCCGGCACGCCATATTTTGGCAATTTCTGCAATATTCAAATCGTAACCGTACTCTTTGGACGCATCTGCCAATTGATGTAATCCCTGGGCATAGGTGATAATAAAGGAAAAGTACAGGGATTCTTCCGCCAATTTTTCCATGGTGGCCTTATCCATTTTTTCCACCTTGGGTCGGTCGTACAGCCTATCGGCCTCGATTCGCTCGTCCTTTAGAGCCGAAATTTCGCGCATACTTACAGCAATATCTATGGATGGAACGGGTATACCCAAATCCATTGCGTTCTGGCTGGTCCATTTGCCCGTTCCTTTTTGCTTCGCCTTGTCCAGGATTTGATCGACCAAACGTCCTTCGGCCAAATCGTCCTCCTGCTCAAAGATTTCTGAGGTAATCTCCACTAAAAAAGACTGCAATCGACCTTTGTTCCATGCATCAAAGGTTTTGTGAAGTTCATCATTGTTGTAATCAGCTCCCTTTTTTAGTATATCATAGAGTTCCGAAGTTAACTGCATCAGGCCATATTCTATACCATTATGCACCATTTTCACATAGTTCCCGGCCGATTTGGGTCCCAAATACGCTACGCAAGGTTCCCCTTGATATTTTGCCGCAACTGCCTCAAAAATCGGTTTTACATGCTGATAGGCTTCCCTGTTTCCACCTGGCATGATGCTTGGACCTTTACGGGCTCCCTTGGCGCCACCAGAAACGCCGGCACCAAAGAAATTGATGCCTTTTTTGGCTAGGTAAGCTTCCCGTCGATCTGTATCGGTGTAAAAGGAGTTTCCTCCATCAATGATCAAATCGCCCTCATCCAAATTGGGTAGAAGGGATTCAATGACCATATCTACGATTTTGCCAGCAGGCACCAGCAGCATAATTTTTCTAGGGGTAGAAAGTGCTTCCAAGAAGGTTTTGCTATCGGTTGACGCATTTACTTTGCTTGTATCCCCACCTTCCTTAATAAGGGCATTTACCTTCTCCGGGTCCAAATCATTGCCATAAGCCGTAAATCCGTTGTCCGATACGTTCAAAATAAAATTACGGCCCATTACACCAAGCCCCACCATGCCAAAATCATATTTCATATCCATAAAATGTTATTTCCTGATAACTCCTTTATTTCAAAAGTAAGCGAAAAATATCTATAATTCCCTGCATATTCAAACCAACTCATTGGTATTGGCAATGGTTTTCGATACTTTTAGGCTTCAAATAAAAAATTGATGAAGAGGAAAACGGAAAATCAAATGTTGGTCATTTTTGGTGCTTCTGGGGATCTGACCGCAAGGAAATTGGTGCCGGCATTGTACAGCCTTTACGCTGAAGACCAATTGCCCGAGCATTTTGTTGTGTTGGGAACGAGCAGAAGTGATATGACAGATGCGGATTTTCGAAACCAAGTTGTACTAGAAAGCGACTATTTAAAGGAAAAGCTGAAAAATTCTGACGAAGCCAAAACCAAGAAGTTTGCGGAAATGTTTTTCTATCAAGACCTTGGTGAATCCTATGGTGTGGATTATGCCTCTTTGAGAGAACGGGTAGGCCAATTGAACGATGAAAAGAGAACACAGGGTAATATTATGTATTATTTATCCACTCCTCCAAGGCTTTACGAAACCATTGCCAAAAACTTGGCGGAGGCTGGCCTTAGCACTCAAAACAATGGATGGAAGCGTTTGATAGTCGAGAAACCCTTTGGTTATAGCCTGGAGACCGCCAAAGCTTTGAACCAAGGGCTTCAGGAGCATTTTAAGGAATCCCAGATTTATCGTATAGACCATTATTTGGGAAAGGAAACGGTGCAAAACCTATTAGTGACCCGTTTCGCCAATAGTATTTTTGAACCTTTATGGAACAGGAACTATATAAAACATGTAGAAATTACAAATGCAGAAAGTGTGGGCGTTGAAAAGCGCGGCGGTTATTACGATAAATCAGGGGCACTTAGGGATATGTTCCAAAACCATTTACTTCAAATAGTATCCCTTATCGTCATGGAACCGCCAATAGGGGACGAGCCGGAGGAAATTAGGGATGAGAAGGTAAAGGCATTGAAATCCCTAAGGATTATGCGAGATGAAAAGACTTTGCATGATAATACCATCCGTGCCCAATATATAGCATCAGATATTCAAGGAAAAATAGTAAAGGGCTACAGGGAAGAGGAGGACGTTGACGCAGAATCCACCACGGAGACCTTTGCCGCCATTAAATTTTTTGTGGACAATTGGAGCTGGAAGGACGTTCCTTTTTATGTACGTACCGCTAAGAGAATGCCTACCAAAGTTACCGAAGTGGTCATACATTTTAAGAGTCCACACCATCAGATATTTAAAGAATCAGGTATTCAGAACAAGGACAATAAATTGATTATCAGGATACAACCTGATGAAGGTATCTTAATAAAATTTGGTGTCAAGGTACCGGGACAAGGATTTAAAGTAGAACGTGCCAACCTTGACTTCTATTATTCCAGTTTGATGGAGGCGCATGTAATGGAGGCCTATGAACGATTACTTTTAGACGCTATGCAAGGCGATGCCACCTTGTACGCCCGGGCAGACGAGGTGGAGGCCGCATGGGAATTCGTAGATCCTATTTTGGACTATTGGCAAAATGGAAAGGACGTGCGGATGTACGGCTACCCCTCTGGTACTTGGGGCCCAAGAAATTCTGATGAATTGATTGAAGGGGAGGGGTATTGGAGAAATCCAGGAGAGAACCTTACGGACGATGAGAACTATTGTGTTCTTTGTTAAACAACTACAGTATGGAATTAAATGTATATACCGATAAAAAGACGGTAGCGCTTGAATTCTCGAAATTCTTGGCCAAAATTATTAAGGAACGAGATAAAGTACATATTGCGCTCTCCGGGGGAAGTACACCCAAAATAGTGTTCGATGTCTTGGCTTCTTCCTTTAAGGATAAAATTGATTGGGCGAAGGTTCATTTTTACTGGGGCGACGAGCGTTGTGTGCCTCCAACGGGTGCCGAAAGTAATTATAGGATGACGGTTGCCCATTTATTGTCCAAAATCGAACTACCGGAAACAAATATCCACCGCATCAAGGGCGAGAATGACCCCAATGAAGAAGCGCTACGTTATTCGAAATTGCTCGATGAGAAACTTCCTCATGTTGACGGCATACCCCAATTTGATCTGGTCATATTGGGTATGGGCGATGACGGACATACGGCCTCCATATTTCCCCACGAAATTCAATTATGGGATTCCGATATGAATTGTGAAGTCGCGATTCATCCGGATTCCGGGCAGCGTAGGGTAACCATTACCGGAAAAATCATCAACCACGCAAAAACAGTGGCTTTATTGGTAACCGGGGCTGGAAAATCTGAAAAAGTGAGGATAATTACCCAACGAGAATCGGGATACGAAGCATATCCAGCATCTTTGGTAAACCCAAGTTCTAATGAATTGTTATGGTTTTTAGACGAAGATGCAGCTTCGGAAATTTCTTAGGAACCTAGTTCCAATCTGCAGTTTTCGTTTTGTAGCTCCACCAAATACTGGTCGGCTTTAAAATTATAGGATTCAAACTTGGTATCCCGTTCCTTTGCCTCCAGTTTGCGGTATTTGCTTCGGGCGAATCGTCGAACACCTTGCTTGTCCGTCACGATCAATCCAGGTACGGGAACGCTATTCCCATTTTCATCCTTGGCGACCATGGTAAAATAGGAGGAATTGCAATGCCGTTTCTTTCCCGTGGTGATATTTTCGGAATCCACCCGAACACCAACCACCATGGAGGTTTTTCCCGTATAATTGATGGATGCCCTAAGAGTAACCAATTCCCCAACGTCTATAGGGTTCAAAAAATCCACCCGATTCACCGAAGCAGTTACACAATAACGTTGTGAATGTTTGGACGCGCAGGCAAAGGCAATTTGATCCATTAAGTTAAGGATATGTCCGCCATGTACTTTTCCACCAAAATTGGAGTGGGAGGGCAGCATGAGCTCAGTAATCGAAACTTGGGAGTCCTTTACAGTTTTAAATTCTTGCATTAGTTTCTAAAATGTGGGGATTGCTCCTGTTCGACATGGGTTATAAAGTATTTGGTATCGCCCAACCAAAAGAAGGTAGCATAGCGCTCCGTGTAATTGACTTTCACGTACTGACCTTGGTATTCCTTTAGTTTTTCAATGACCTCCTTATCCTTATCCAATACGGAAAAAGCAAAAATCTGCGCCCCGGAAATCCCTTGGCTTATTTCACCCTCCCAAGTTTTTACCAAAACACCCTTATTACTGATTTTTATAAGTTCTCCAGAGCGCACGCCCTCACTGTAGGGAACAAAGTAGATAAAGGCATAGATCAAGGCAAGCAGCACCGCACAACCGCCAAGAAAGAGGAATAATATTCGCTTCATATAATTATAGATTTAACCTAGGTTCCTGTTCTTCCTCAAAATCATCTTCTTTGGCCCTTTTGAGAATGGGTTCAGGAAGTGATTTTTTGGCCTTGGCGCCCATTTTTTTCAATTTCTCAATACTCGTAATGATATTACCGCGACCCTCAAACAATTTGTTCATGGCGCCTTTGTATTCGGATTTTGCCTCGTCCATTTTTTTACCCACTTTCGTAAGGTCGGACACAAATCCCTCGAATTTATCATATAAGGCGCCTGCCTGTTTGGCAATCTCTATCGCATTTCTTTGTTGCTTTTCGTTGTTCCACATGCTATCTATAGTGCGTAAGGTAGCCAATAGGGTAGATGGGGTAACAATAACGATATTCTGTTCAAAAGCCTTATTGTACAAGGTGTTGTCGTTGTTAATGGCAATGGCAAAGGCCGGTTCAATGGGCACGAACATAAGGACAAAATCCGGACTCTCCATTTCGTAGAGATCTTCATATTTCTTGGCGGACAATTGGTCCACATGCCTACGGAGCGAATTGATATGATCCTTCAGAAATTTTTCCTGAAATTCCTCCTCCGCATTGATATAACGTTCATAGTCGGTGAGGGACACCTTGGAATCCACGATCATTTTTTTGCCATCCGGGAGGTTGATGATGACATCTGGCATTACCCTGGATCCGTCTTCGCGGGTAAAACTCTGCTGTACACTGTATTCCCGGTCCTTTTCCAAACCGGATTTTTCCAGTACACGCTCCAGTACCAACTCGCCCCAGTTCCCCTGCATTTTGCTGTCACCTTTAAGAGCTTTGGTAAGGTTTTCCGCTTCTTGGGTGATTTTCAGGTTTTGGGTCTGCAGGTTCAGTAATTGCTCTTTTAAAGCCGAATGGATACTGATATTTTCCTTCTGACTTTCCTCTACCTTTTTTTCGAAAAGTTGTATTTTTTCGTTGAGAGGAAGTAGGATGTTCCGGATATTCTTTTCGTTGCGCTCCGTGAACTTTAGGCTTTTCTCCTCTAATATTTTATTGGCCAAATTCTCGAACTCCTTGGTGAATTTCTCCTGAAGTTTTTCGACTTCCTCTTTCTGCTCCTGATTCTTCAATTGGAGGTTTTCCAAATCTGCCTGGTAGCGCACAATCTGATTGCCCAACCGCTCTTTTTCTGACCGGAGTTCCTCACGCTCGTTCTCTAGGGTCAGGTTCTTATTTTCGATTTGGGTCCTTGCAAGCTCCAATTGCCTGTTTTCTTCTTCCAGTTTACTATGGCTGGACTTGGTCTTTAAATTTTGGATATAGTGCCCCAAAAAAAAGCCAATTCCCAAGGAAAGGATTGCTATGATGATATAAAGTAATGTCTCGTTCATCGTTATTGAATACTCGAGTAAAGATACAGGTTACTTCTGAATTCGAAAAGTGCCCGTAGCTGCATCAAATTGAACGGTTTCTGTAGGAAACAATCGTTCAAACGCCTTATTTTCAATTAGTTTGCAAGGTTGGTCAAACCGATTTTCGTTTCCGTCCAAAATCAACATCGTATCACAAAGCTGAATGGCCATCTCAATTTCATGTGTCGTAAACACAAGCGTTTTATTGGTATGATGTGCAATAGATTTCAGCAGTTTTAGAATTTTGACCTTATGAAATAGGTCCAAATGCGTGGTGGGTTCGTCCAGCAAGATAATATCGGTGTCCTGGGCCAAGGCCCTGGCTATAAGGACACGCTGTAATTGTCCGTCGCTCAATTCAAAGCATTTTTTATCTCCCAGATCGTTCAGTTCCAAAACATCCAAGGCCTCACCCACTTTTTTCCTATCGTAAGGGGTCAAATTACCGAGCCAATTTGTGTAGGGTTGCCTACCCAAGGCGACCAATTCCTGTACGGTCAGGTTTTTGGAGGCCACCGGTTCCGTTAGGACGACACTGGTTCTTTTTGCGAATTGATGGGGCTTCATCTCCCCAATGGAAGTGCCATCGATACAAATGCTCCCTCCCAAGAGTGGTTGCAATTTTCCTAGGGTTCTCAATAAGGTCGACTTCCCAATACCATTCACCCCAACAATGGCCGTGCATTTACCAATACCGACCGAAAAGCTAATATTTTTGCATACCAATTTATTGGGATACCCCACCGATACATCCCTGACTTCTAAAACGCTGTTTATTTCCTTTGTCTTTTTGATATGCTTTCTTAATTAAAAAATCATCTTTCTTTTTCGTACTAATAGCCAAATGACTACCGGCGCACCCATGATGCTGGTTATGGCATTTATGGGCAATACGGCTGCCTGACCGGGTAACTGCGCGATCATGTCACAAATTAATAAAATGCAACTACCGTAGATCAGTACCGCTGGAACCAATATTTTATGGTCCGTAGTGTCAAAAATTTGCCGGGTCAAATGGGGCACGGCCAGACCGATGAAGGCAATGGGACCTGCGAATGCCGTAATACTTCCTGCCAATATTCCGGTTGCTATGATAATCAAATAGCGGGATGTTTTAAGGTTTACGCCTAGACTTTGGGCATAATTTTCCCCCAATAAATATCCGTTCAAGGATTTAATGGTACTTATGCTCAATAGGATTCCCACAAGGATCATCGCACTGAAAATACCCAATTGCGGCCATGAAAGGCCACCCATACTCCCAAAAGTCCAAAAAACATACTGTTGTAATTTTTCCGAATCCGCAAAGTAAGAAAGCACGCTTACAACCGCCGTAGTAATACTGCCAAACATCAATCCAATAATCAATAAAGCCATGGTATCCTTTACACGGGTCGCTACTCCAATGACCAAGAAAAGCACCAAAAAACTGCCCAAACTGGAGGCAATGGCCAAGGAAACATCATTTATGAAGGTGGCTGACAGCACCCCCGCGAACAACGTTATTCCCATGATAAGGATGGCTGCCCCCAAACTGGCCCCCGAGCTTATGCCCAAGACAAAAGGGCCCGCTAACGGATTTCTAAACAAGGTTTGCATGAGCAATCCGCTCAAGCCGAGTCCGGCTCCGGCTAAAACAGCCGTAAAAGCCTTAGGTACCCTATAGTTCCAAATGATATATTCCCAAGACGGATTGTCAATTTTTAAACCAAAAAGGGTTTTTAGAGTGTCTGAAAAGGAAATAGCTACGGAGCCTAAACTGATATTGACCACAATGCACACGAAAAGTATGCAAACCAGTAATAAGAAGTGAAACCTATATGTTTTTGACGGACTCAACTTATTCCAGTGGGGTAAAGAAAAACGGTTCGTATTCCGGTAAAACCTCAGGATGTAAAATATGGATAAGGTCTTTTAGTACAAGATCTGGTCTTTGAGGTGCGAGCTCATAATAAAGGATTCCGCCCGTGGCACCCTTGGTTTTGGAAAAAGTAAATATTTTCCTTTTTTGAAAAGCGTCGAACTGAGTATAATGTGTACTGGCATCCTTCATTTGCATATAACTGGTGAATTGGGCTGGTGCAATCCAGAGATCGGCATGTTGTCCTTTTTCCAGGGCATGTTCCCAACTCAGGGAAAGACTGCCAGTTTCTGGAGTATCGGCCCAAAGATAGTTTGCATTGGCATCCCTTAAAAACTGGGCGGCCCAACTTTCCCCACCCGGTAAATACCAGACATCCTTGTACATGGCACCGCTTAAAACGGTGGGTACGGTACCCGTTTTTTTGGCAATTGCAACGGCATCGTTATAGTCTTTCGCAATTTTTTTAAAAATCCGGTCGGCCTCCATTTCCTTCTCAAAAAAAGGCGCGAAGAACTTGATCCATTCCGCTTTTCCCAACGGACTTTCCTCGGTCCAATCGCCGTTGTAAACTACAGGAATATTGGCTTTTTGAAGGGTATTGTAGGTTTTGTTTTCGGCATTTATACTAAAACCGACGACCAACTCGGGTCTGAGTGCCAACACCATTTCGGCATTTAAAGATTCATTGCTACCCAATTCCTGTATCTGGCCATCATCGATTCGCTTTCTGGCATGTTTTGAGGATATGTAATCCGTATCCGGAAAGCCTATGAGTTTATCCAAAACGTCCAAAGATTCCAGCGCGGGAATATGCGTCGTAGAGGTCACCACGATGCTTTCAACCGGAGTGCCGATGATAGCATCAAACGCATCAGAATCCAAGGTTATAGTGGGCAATTTTTCCTTGGGGACAAGGGCATAGGTAAAAGCCGTTTCGGCATTAGGCCAAGGTGAGGTAATTTTAAGTATGGTAATGCCAGTATCTGATTTTTCAATGGAAACCCCCCTGGCATATTCAATGGGAACTACTGTGTAATCCGTTGTTTTATCTGCTGTTTTGGGCGTTTCCTTACAACTCCAAACCCCTAGCAGAACCAAAATGTAAATTACCCTAGTGTACTTCAATGTGGCATTGATTTTTCAGTTGCAATATCGCTGCAAGGTAACAAAAGTCACTTTCTATTACTACCGCTTCTACTAGCTTTGGTCAAAATTCCGGTCATGCGAGGATCTTCAAACACCCTTATCTACATCATTGCGGGTATTATCCTGCTGCACTTCATTATCGGTTTTATTTGGTTGACGATTAAAATGGGAAAGAAAAGGCGCGAATAAATAAATTAGTTTTACTTTCGTCCCGAATTTTGGTTCAATGGTTTGCTTTATGCCGACTATTGATTAAAAGGGAATCCGGTGTAAATCCGGAACTGTTCCCGCAACTGTAAGCTACGCCGATGCATTCGGTACGTATCGAAATCTACAAAACCACTGTTCCCAAGAATTCTGGAACGGGAAGGAACTCGATACGATGCAAGTCAGGAGACCTGCCAGATTCAAACAACTATTGTTAAACTTTCGGGATAAAGGTTTACGTATGGGGACAGACATACTATTCGCTCGAACAAGAGATTAAAGAATGTACAAAAATTTGGTAGGTTTTGGTGCCATGGCGTTGCTGTGCACCAAGGCGATTGCCCAAGATGGGCAGGCCCTTGGCATTGATCAAGGGAACAAAGACTCCGTTCAATTACACGTTTTGGACGAAGTAGTCGTAAGCGATTCTCGTTTTTCCTTAAAACGGGAAAACTCGGGAAAAACGGTCATTAAAATTTCGGCGGCCGAACTAGAAAGGAACCAAGGCCGTACCGTTGCCGAAGTCATCAACACCAAAAGTGGACTGGAGATTAATGGAACCCGAAGTTTTGCCGGTCAAAATATTTCCGTATTCGCCAGGGGCGGCAACAATCGACAGGTGTTGGTGATCATAGATGGCATCCAGGTATCGGACCCTTCCAATGTAAATGCGGAGTATGACCTGCGCTTACTGAATCTTTCACAGATAGAAAATATTGAAATCGTTAAGGGTGCTGCCAGTACCCTTTATGGGAATTCAGCGGCCACGGCCGTCATCAATATTACCACAAAGCAATCTGATGAAGATGGAATGAACCTGGAGGTCGTGTCCAATTGGGGAACGAACCAGTCCCAAACTGATCGAAACAATTCGCTTGCAGATATTTCCAACAATGTGACCATTTCCGGGAAAAATAGGGAACTAACGTTCTTGGCTTCTGGCGGACATCAATTCACGGACGGACTTTCCGCCGCCCTTGGAGAGAAAGCCGATGTTTTTTCGAGGATCGATGGAAATTTTAAAGTCGGATATCGTTTTTCCAAAAAACTTAACTCGGAAGCATCGGCCTTCTACAATAAATTGAGATCCGACTATGATAATGGATTCCCTATTGAAGATGCCGATTTTCATTTTAATAGCGAACAATCCCGATTCGGTTTGGCAAATACCTACACCTACGCCAAGGGGAGTTTGCATTTGAATACAGCCTTCAATCAAATCACAAGGGAATTTGTATCGGATTTTCCCAATTCCTTCGATTCAGAAACTTTTGTTATGGATGTATTCAACAAGTATACCTTCAACGAACGCTTTTATACCATTGTGGGTCTTAACTTGGTGAAGGGGAAGACTGTATTTACGGAGAAGGTTTCTTCCAGGAACCTAGATCCGTATTTCAATTTGGTGTATGTGAGCGATTTTGGTTTGAACGTAAACGCCGGTGCCCGATGGAACAACCACAACGAGTATGGCGCACATTGGATCTACAATCTAAATCCGTCGTATCGTATTAAATGGGATCAGGGCTATTTGAAGTTTTTGGGTTCTTTTGCCACTTCATACATCGCCCCTAATTTGTCCCAATTATACGGTCCTTTTGGTGCCAATACCGATTTGCGCCCGGAAGAAAACTCGACGTTGGAGGGTGGTATGGAAATAAGACTTTCAAAGAATTTTAGGTTCAATACCGTTTATTTTAATCGGTTGGAAAAGGAAAGAATCGAGTATGTAGTGATTGACCCGGATACCTTTGAAAGTCGGTATCAGAACAGTAAAGGAACGAATAGGGTTGATGGGGTAGAAGTGGAAGTTTCCGCGGTGTTGTTAAACGATTTGCAATTAAACGCCAATTATACGTTTACCAATTTGAGTACCGATATTACCTTACGTCTACCCAAGCATAAATGGAACGCCCAACTTGGATATACTTTTAACCAGGGAACCTATGTTTCGGTAAACTACCAACACCTGTCCGAACGACTGGACACCGATTTCAACACGTTTATGGATGTGAATTTAGCTGCTTATGGACTTTTGAATGTAACCGCCCAACATCGAATCAGTGAACATGTGCAATTGTCTGCCTCCTTGGATAATGTACTTAATGAGGATTATGTGGAACTATTAAACTATACGACTAGAGGGCGAAATTTTAGGATAGGGATGCGATTGTCACTATAGTTTACAAAAATGGCGACCGTTAAGGTCGCCTACTATTTTTTGGAATGGTATTAGTTTAAGGACAAATCCAATTCATATAGGGTATCATCGATCATTTTGTCCTTGAACGGACCGTACATTTTGGAACTGGAGAATATCTCAATCGGGTTTTCTACCGTAAAGTCCCTTTTACCCGTAGCTCCTGTAATTTCTTGGATAGCCCGAGCCAGCAGTGGTTCGTTGAGGTCCCCCAAAATGCCTAAATTGCCGTAATCCTCTTTTAGTTGGATATCTGGTACTAATCCATCCGTATAATCAAAGAATCCATCCGCATTTTCATTTCTCCCTAAAAGTGGTTGTATGGCCCATTGATTATCAGGATTTATTTTATTTACCCTGGAGGGTGTATAGAGGTAGGAATTTTCACGGTCGTCCACAAGCGTTGTGGAGAATTCATTTTTCCCACGGGTGACATCTCCAATGATTACGACATCAATGTAAGGTTCCAGACTATTGATGAGCAATTCACTGGCAGAAGCAGAACTCGCCGAAGTTAGCACGTACAATTTGTTAAGTCCCAATGGTTCTATGGTTTTGCTACCCAACCTATCCGTAAAATAGACCTCTAGCTGACTTTCAGATAATTGGTCCTGGATTTTATTATTGTAGCGCTTTCGCAGGAATAGATTGTCCGTATTGGTATCATAGATCATACTGGCCAGTATTCTAGTGGTATTAACGGACCCGCCTGGATTGTAGCGTAGGTCAACAATCAATTCCGTAATACCTAGATTCTTGAGTCCCAAAACTGCATCATAGAGGTCATCATCGTACTCGTTTGTAAATTGGTTGTACATGAGATACCCTATGGTAATGCCGTTTACTTCAAAGGATTTTGAAATGAAAACCGGATTTTCCGCCAAAGCTTCCTCCTTGGTAAGGGAAACTTCCCTTTCATTCTGTATGACATCCCCGTTCGAAAAATCGGCCATGTTCAGTACATACGTGTTATTGGCACCAAAAAGTAAATTTTGGAAATTATTGATGGTCAAGGTGGTACCATTGACACCGGTAAACAGATCGCCACGTTCAATATCCTTGGTAGCCGCATCGGAATTTGGTATTATATATCGAACATAACCAAAAACCTCTTCACTATTGACTTTTCTTACCAGTCCAAATTCAAGCCCATTGCTTCTGGAAATCCCGGCCAAGGAATTGGTCAGTTCCCTATAATCAGAATTATAAAAGCTGAACCTGTCCTCTATATAAAGCAATTTACTATCGAAAAAGGCCCCGGGCTCCTCCACGGATTGTAAAAACTCCGTATAACTTTCAGAATCTTGAAAACGGTTATCCGCCAAATCTGGGACATCGGCTTGCCAGAAGTACCAGAAATTCATGGCTTTCCACATAAAGTTCTGGACGGGAACATTGGAAGATGGCAGCGGATCTACTGTTTTTGGAACGGATAATTCATCGTCCTTGGAACAGGAAAAAACGGCTAGGACAAAAACTAGGGGCAAAAGACTTTTGATACTCATACTAGGTAGAACTCGGTATAGCTTATTTTATTTCCTTCAAGATGTTTTTAGAACCAACGTTCAAACCATTGAGGATTAAGGCCATATTGCGTTCATCATACAGTTTGGAACTGGAAACTAGATTTACAGGCATGTTTACTTCAAAACTTCTTTTGGCACTAATGCCCGTAATTTCTTGAATGGCCCTTGCCAACAAAGGTTCGTTGACGTCCCCTAAAGTACCCAAGTTGGTGACATCCTCTTCCAATTCAATATCCGGGACCAATCCATCCGCATAATCCGAAAAACCGGCACTATTTTCTACTCTGCTAACTATGGGCTGTAATCCCCATTGATTTTCCGGGTTGATTTGGTCCTCACGTTCAGAATCATAAAAGTTTCCATTTTCTGGATCATCCACAAAAGTTATGGAGCCTTGGTTTTTACCAACAGTGGTAGTACCTATGTGTATTACGTTCATGTAAGGTTCCAAACCTACCATGACCAATTCACTTGCCGAAGCGGATGCATCCGTCGCCAATATGTATACGGTGTTCAAGTTCAACGTATTCAAGGCAGCATTCGAATTTCCATTGGCAGTTCCCGTAGTAGCGACAAAATTATTATCCAGTTCTCCAGGCTCAAATAAGGCTTGGACTTTATCATTGTACCTTGTCCTAAAAATCAAGTCGCTTGTATTGGTGCCATAGATAAGACTTGCCAGGATTTGTGCCGTTGTTCCCCTACCGCCGGAATTATACCTCAAATCCAAAACAAGATCCGTTACATTTTGACCTTTAAAATCGGCAAAAACATTGTTCAAAGCTTCTCCGGAGCCTGGCGTGAAGGAATTATACATTAAATAGCCAATTCTCTTATCCCCAATATTGAGAACTGAGTTTACTAAAATTGGGTCTTCCACCAAACCCTCTTGTTTGGTTAATGTTACCTCCTTACCGTTTGGACTGATGGTATTGTTTTCGATAGTTGCCATATTAAGCGTATAGGTATCGTTTTCTCCAAACAATAAATCGATATAGTTGTTTACAGTAAGTTCGGTTCCATTAACGCCAATAAAGAAATCGCCCCTTTTGATGTCCTTTGTAGAAGCATCGGAATCTTTGATGACATATTCCACAAATCCAAAGACATCATCGGAACTACCAATTCTGGAAAGTCCGAATTCAAGACCGTTACTTTTGGAAATTCCAGAAAGAAAATTCGTTAGTTCCTTATAATCATCACTGTAAAAGGTAAAGCGATCCTCGGAAAAAAGAAGCTCATTCAATAAGAAGTTTTCGGGATTGGGATGTGACCTTAAATAAGATTCGTATTCAACTTGGGTGGAAAATCGGTTATCCGCTAATACGGGAACATCGGCTTGCCAAAAATAATAGGCATTCAATGTCTGCCACATGAAATTCTGTACCTGTATATCGATTTCCTCTTCAACTACTTCCTCTTCAACTATTTCTTCCTGTTCTTCTTCAATGACCGGAGCGTCGTCATTTTTTTTACAGGATTCTGTAAGTATCCCAACAAACAATAAAAACAAAATGTATTTTTTCATAGCAATTTTATTATAACGCAGCAATTTCCATACCAATTGCGGAGTTAATGTTCCTTTAGCATTTTTTATAGTTACGTAAAATCCATAGATATAGATGTTAAATTTACTTACACAAGCCCGAATAAAAAATTAATTGTAACAAAAATCGTTGATTGTCGTCTTCCCTATAGAATGCCTTAACAAGGTATTTTGAGCAACAAAACCTAAAATGAAACAAGCTGAGTTTTTAAATGTGGTTATGCCCTTTAAGGATAAGTTATACCGTTTGGCAAAGCGACTATTGGTATCCAGTGAGGAAGCCGAAGATGCCACACAGGAGATTTTGCTGAAATTATGGACCAAGAAGAAGTCGATTGAATCCTATAATAACGTAGAGGCATTCGCCATGACCATGACCAAGAATTTTTGTTTGGACCGATTGAAATCAAAACAGGCTAGCAATTTGAAACTGGTACATAGCAATTACGGGGATGAGGGAAGCACTTCCCTTCAAAAACAGGTAGAGGCGAGGGATAGTCTAAGTTGGGTTGAAAAGATAATGGATGAATTGCCGGAACAACAAAAGATGGTACTTCAATTGAGGGATGTGGAACAATACGAATATGAGGAAATAGAGGAGCTTTTGGGAATGAAACCGACCGCAGTTCGTGTCGCACTTTCAAGGGCCAGAAAAACAGTTAGGGAAAGATTAATACAAAAACATAGTTATGGAATTGGATAAAGTGGAAAAATTGGTGGAAAAGTATTTTGATGCTACCACTACCGTTGCCGAGGAGGAAAGCCTAAGGGACTATTTTTCAAGGGAAGACATACCTGCACATTTAGAGCAATATGCACCAATGTTCCAATATTTTGCGGTTGCCAAGGAAGAGCGTTACACAAAAAAATTGGCATTGACCAAAACGCCCAAAGGAAGTTTCCGAACTTTGTATAAATGGGTATCCGTGGCTGCGGTGGCTGTTTTTACCATAGGGGTATATTTTTATAATTCAACGCCCAAGCCTGTAACCTTGGCAGAAGAGTTTACACCAGAGGAAATAGCCTCTGCACAGGAAGCCCTGGCCTTATTGGCGATAAATTTTAACAAGGGAACGGAGCAACTGTACCACTTGGAGGAATTTCAAAAGAATACGAATAAATTCTTAACGAAAGAGTAGTAACGATACGGATAAATTTTTAAACCAATTAGCTTAAGTTTTAACAAATAAAATGATTAAACAAAAAAATATGAAATGAGCCATAACAATTCTTTATACCCACTGAGATAGTTATTGGCGAATTGCATATGACCTATTAAAAACAATAAAAATAAACAGATGAAAAAGCTATTATTTATAGGAATCTTGGTCTTGGCGCCTTTTTTTACCACTGCCCAGGATATTTTTGACAAGTACGAGGACAATGACAAGGTCACCTTTGTGGCCATGCAGCCAAAAATGTTCCAGATGCTTGGGAAAATGAGTGTAAACTCAGATGATCCAGAAGCCAAGGAATTTTTTGAACTTGTTAACTCCATTACCAGTTTTAAGGTAATCACCACGGACGATGCTGCTATTTCCAAGGATGTGGATAGCTGGGTAGCAAATAGATTGAAGAGTTCAACTTTTGAAGAGCTTATGCGTGTACGGGACGGTGACAGCAATGTAAAGTTCTATGTAAAGGAAGGAAAGGACGATGACCATGTAAAGGAATTGTTGATGTTCGTGACCGGTATAAAGGATATGGATATAGACATCAACGGGAAAAAATTGGAAACGGTTTTGCTTTCCTTGACAGGGGATATCAATCTCAGGTCGGTTTCAAAACTTACCGATAAAATGGATCTGCCAGGTGGAGACCAATTGGGCAAGGCCAGCAAAAAAAGTAATTAATATCAAATAAATATCATCAATCATTAATCATTAATCTCCCGATTGCCATCGGGACAAAAAACAACAGTCATGAGAAAATTAGCAGTAGTAGTATTAGTAGCCATTTTACCGTCATTGGGTTTTTCACAGTCCATTTTTGACAAATACGAGGATATGGACCATGTAGGTTCGGTCATCGTAAACAAAGGCATGATCGATTTGGTTTCCAAAATTGGGGCATTGGATGACGACGAAGAAGCAAAGGAGTTTGTTGAGGTCGCTAAAGGGCTTCAGGGAGTAAAGGTCTTTATGACCGAGGACGAAGGCGTTTCATTGGATATGTCCAAAACCGTGAAGCAATATCTAAAAAGCTCCAAACTAGAGGAATTGATGCGCGTAAAGGATAAGGACGTTAACGTTAAGTTCTATGTAAAAAATGGTAAGAACGAAAACCACGTAACGGAATTGCTTATGTTCGTTTCTGGAATGGAAAATGTGGAGATTGGACATAATGGACGAAAGCTGGAAACGGTTTTGGTAAGTCTTACGGGAGATATCGACCTGAATAAAATTGGTTCACTTACCAATAAAATGGACCTTCCCAAGGATTTGAACAAGGCGGGTGGCAGAAGATAAATCCGGTATTTTAAAAACTAGTAGAAGGTGGACTATTTAGTTCACCTTTTCCCAGTTTCATAAAATTGAATTTAATAATTAAAATCGATAGGTTTGAAACGAATAAGAAACATTACGGTGATAGTACTGGCAATCGTTATTAGCGCTTGCTCCTCGACCCAGAGCTTACAGGAATATTACATTGACAATACAGAGAATCCAAATTTTCTTCATTTGGATGTACCCACCAGCATACTTAAGCTGGATGAGGCCGATTTAACGGAATCCCAAAAGACGGCTTTGACCTCACTTAAAAAATTAAATATACTGGCCTTCAAGAAGACCGATGCGAATACGCCACAATACGAAGTTGAAAAAAAACAGGTAAAGGCCATTCTCTCAAACAACATTTACACGGAGTTGATGAAGATGAATACGGACTTTGGAAGAGCTACCGTAAGGTATCTGGGCGAGGACGATGCCATTGATGAGGTAATCATCTATGGAGACAATGATGAAAAAGGTTTTGCCCTAATCAGGGTTTTGGGAAATGATATGAATCCGGCGCATTTTGTACAGCTTTTACAAGCAGTACAGAAGTCGGATTACAAAGGTGAAGGCCTTGGTGCTCTGGGCGATTTCCTTAAAGGATAAATCAAACATTTTTAAAGGATAAAGACCCGTCTAGCCAAGGCTTTAACGGGTCTTTCTGTTTTTAACTAGTTGCTCTTCAAAACATTAATTGTGACCTTCTGCTTATATTGGGGTCATAATGAAAAAGGAATATTAACCACTAAACCAAAAACTAGTATGGAAAATTTATCTATGGAAGCTATCATGGGTTATGTAGAGACCTATGGAGTTCCCCTTCTTAAAGCCATTTTAATCTACATTGTCGGTGCTTGGGTAATCAAAAAAATAATAAAGGCCGTGCGAAAAATGTTCGCAAAGGGTACGTATGATGAGTCCCTGCAAAAATTCCTCGTGAACCTAATTTCGTGGGCACTCAAGATTTTCTTGATAATTACCGTGATATCTACTTTGGGGGTGGAAACTACCAGCTTGGCCGCGGTAATTGCTGCTGCAGGTTTGGCGGTGGGTCTTGCCTTACAGGGGTCGTTGTCCAATTTTGCTGGCGGTGTACTTATCATGATTTTTAAACCCTATAAGATTGGGGATTTGATAGAAGCGCAGGGAGTTTTGGGTTCCGTAAAGGAAATTGAAATTTTTACCACCAAACTCATAACCCCACAAAATAAACTGGCAATCGTGCCTAATGGGGCCTTGGCCAATGGAAATATCATCAACTATACCGCCGAGGGTACGATGCGTGTAGATACCGTTGTTGGGGTCGATTATGGATCAAACATTAAAAAGACAAAAGAAGTCTTGTTAGAGATGCTCAAAGCAAACCCAAAGGTTTTAGAGGATCCCGCGCCTAGTGTAAACGTTGAGGAATTGGCGGATAGTTCCGTAAATTTGGCCGTTAGGCCCTATTGCAAACCAGAAGATTACTGGGATGTTTATTTTGCGACCATTGAAGGGACCAAGGAAGCCCTGGATAAGGCTGGAATCGAAATACCGTATCCGCACGAAGTGCAGATCAATAAATAACAAAAAATGGGCCGATACGATCGGCCCATTTTTAAATCCCCGTATAATTACTTGGGGTAATCCGTTTTAGTTCGTTCCTTATTTCTTCCGAAACATCCAAAGTATCAATGAATGATGCAATTGAAGCCTGATTGATTTTTTCATTGGTTCTGGTAAGTCCCTTAAGTGCCTCGTACGGATTGGGGTAGCCTTCCCTTCTTAAGATGGTCTGTATTGCTTCCGCTACCACCGGCCAATTATTTTCAAGGTCCTGCTCGAATTTTTCCTTGTTCAGCAATAATTTGTTCAGGCCTTTTAAGGTGGAAAGAAATGCAATGATGGTATGGGCAAAGGGCACACCTACATTCCTTAAAACTGTACTATCGGTTAAATCGCGTTGCAAACGGGATACAGGTAACTTTGCCGATAAATGTTCAAAAAGTGCATTGGCAATGCCCAGATTTCCTTCAGAATTCTCAAAATCGATCGGGTTTACTTTATGGGGCATTGCGGAAGAACCTACTTCCCCGGCCTTTATTTTTTGTTTGAAATAATCCATGGAAACATAGGTCCAAAAATCGCGGTCCAAATCCAAGATTATGGTATTGATCCTCTTTAAGGAATCGAACAGGGCCGCCATATGGTCGTAATGCTCTATTTGCGTGGTTGGGAACGAATGATGAAGCCCTAATTTTTCCTGGACGAACTGTTGCCCAAATGTCTTCCAATCGATTTTTGGGTACGCGACCTTGTGCGCATTGTAATTTCCGGTAGCACCACCAAATTTAGCGGCACTGGGTATATCGTTCAAGAGGTTGAACTGTTCCTTCAATCGTACGGCAAAGACCTTTATTTCCTTTCCCAATCGGGTAGGGGACGCAGGTTGACCGTGTGTTCTCGCCAACATGGGGACATCTGACCATTCCTGTGATAATTCTTCCAACTTGTTAAGTACATTGAGATATTCCGGTACGTATACATCGTTTATGGCCTCTTTTATTGAAAGAGGAATAGCGGTATTGTTGATATCCTGCGAGGTGAGTCCGAAGTGGATAAACTCCTTGTAGTTTGATAGTCCAAGTTTATCGAAGACGTTCTTTATAAAATATTCAACGGCCTTAACGTCATGATTGGTCGTTTTTTCAATCTCTTTGATTTCCAGCGCATCCTTAGCATCAAAATTTTTATAAATATCCCGTAAGACAGAATACTTCGCGGTGTCAAAATCCGATAACTGGGGCAACGGCAGCTCGCAAAGCGCGATAAAATAATCTATTTCCACCCTCACCCTATATTTGATCAGTGCCTCTTCGGAAAAATAAGGGGCCAGATTTTCAACTTTTTTTCGGTATCGGCCATCAATAGGGGAGATGGCATTCAGCACGTTCAGAGCCATAGTATGTGATTCTTAAATGAAAATTGCAAAGATACCGAATAGTACAGGAGTTTAAAACTGTTCTTTAATCTAAAATTGGGCCTTTTTAGTTCCCTCAAAAGTATGTCTGTCTGGTAATTTATGTAAGTTTCTTTAGTACCATCCGTGCCCTTGCCTGATAGGCGGCGCTTCCATTGGCATAATTTTGCTCTAAAACCGATTTCAATTCGGGATGTATCCACTTGTATTTGGAGCCCAATAAAAAAAGGCTAGTCATGGAATAGGCCTTGGCGGCCACTTTATGTTCCCCAATGAGCCAATCAAAACAGGCGGTGCTGATTTTTTCAAGGTGTACTTCTGTTATTTTTTGTAGGATGTAAATATCCTTCCCTGAAAAATAACGCTCCATCAATAACTCACAGACCTTGGCAATAGGACGTACGGTGGAATCCTGTTCCACTGTTCCGATAACTTCCGTAAATGTATCTAGATAAGGAACGATAGCGTTCAGTTTTTTACGCGCTATTACTTCCATGATCCAAGCAGCCTTGGAAGATAAAGGGTCTTTTGTTAGTTTTATGATATCCAATAAGGGCGCTATTAGTGTTGTGTCCGCCAAAACACGTTGTGCCATTTCGGTTCGTTTATCCCTGGAATGGTCCACATAGTTTAGGGACTGGTAAAGCTCTTGTTGGTTCATGGTTTTAAAAAAACAGAATAAAAGCATACATACAATCAAATTCCTCTAATGAAGTTATGGTGGCTAACTAAATACTTCCCAACAAAAAAAAGTTTAAAATTTAAAAACGGATGAACTAAATTTAAACACATGAAATTAATAAGAAAAATATTGATCGGATTATTGGTGGTTTTTATAGCCATTCAATTCTATAGACCGGAAAAAAACCTTTCTAAGGAAAACGATACCGCCATGTTCCTACGAGAAACAAACCCTCCCGAAGAGGTTAGGGACATCCTTCAAAATTCCTGTTTTGATTGTCATAGCAATAATACAGTGTATCCGTGGTACAATAATATCGCTCCTGTTTCTTTTTGGTTGGCAGATCATATTGAGGAAGGAAAATCCGAATTGAATTTCTCCGAATGGGAAACATATTCGGACAAAAAAAAGGATCATAAATTAGAAGAACTTTACGAGGAAACGGAGCGTAGGTCCATGCCCTTAAAGGAATATACTTGGACCCATAAAGAGGCCAAACTTACGGAAGCCCAAATAGAGGCCGTTGTTAAGTGGGCAAAAGATACTAGGTCGCTCTATCAATTAGGGAATCGACCAAAGTAGGGACGCCTTCCACGGCTGTTTTGGGAATTACATTGAGATGTTTCTGCCCATTTTCTTGAATGGAAGGCTTTGGGTCTATAAAATAAATAGGCGTATCCTCGCTGATAAAATGTATAAGACTGGCCGCCGGATATACCTGCATAGAGGTTCCAATAATAATTAAAATATCGGCCTTTTGGGTGATGTCGATAGCGAAATCCAACATAGGAACCGACTCCCCAAACCAAACAATATGGGGTCTTAGTTGATATCCATTTTTACAAAGGTCCCCTACCAATATGTCTTCTTTTCGGGTCACAATATCCAATTCGTTCCTCACACTTCTGGCTTTTAAAAGTTCTCCGTGTAAATGCAGCACCTTGGAACTTCCTGCCCTTTCATGAAGGTCGTCCACATTTTGGGTTACTATGTGGACTTGATAATGTACTTCCAATTTGACCAAGGCTTTATGGGCTTCATTGGGTTCAACGGTCAACAACTGTCTTCTCCGCTGATTATAAAATTCCAAGACCAGTTCAGGGTTCCTGTCGAATGCTTGCGGAGTTGCCACTTCCATCACATCATGTCCTTCCCATAATCCGTCCGCATCCCTAAAAGTCTTTAATCCGCTTTCGGCACTTATTCCGGCACCCGTTAAGACAACAATGTTCTTCATACCTTCAGTTTAATTCAAAAATATAGATTTTATTATCTTGGTTTTATGGGAGACAAAGAACTTTTACACTATTTAGAGGGTTTTATTTCCGTAGAACGAAAGCAGCGTTTTTTATCGATTCTTAAAAACCGAACCAATTTTATTTCGGTGGCCATTGAGGATGTTTATCAGATGCACAATACGAGTGCCGTAATTAGGAGCTGTGAGTCCTTCGGGGTGCAAAAAGCACATTTGATAGAAGGTAGGTTTGGTAAAAGGCTTGACAAGAAAATTGCCATGGGGGCGCAACAATGGGTGGATATCCATCGATATACTTCCGTTACAGAGGCTATTTCCGTTTTAAGGGAACAGGGATATAAAATCGTTGCAACGAGTCCGCATGCGGATAGTTCCTTGTTGACCGACTTCAAACTGGAGGCACCCATCGCATTATTCTTTGGTACTGAAAAGGAAGGACTAAGCCAAGAGGTGATGGAAAAGGCCGATATGTTCTTGAAAGTCCCCATGGTTGGTTTTACCGAAAGCCTCAATATTTCGGTTTCTGCCGCAATTATTTTGCAGGATTTAACCGCAAAACTTAGACAGAGCGATTTGCCTTGGCAATTGACCGATGCCGAAATACTGGAAAAAAGACTGGACTGGACCAAAAAATCCATTAGAAGTATCGAGGACATTCTGAACAGATTTTACCGAACCAAGTAGTTTTTTGTTTAACTTGGAAGGATAACCAACTAATTGATAAACAAATGACTATAGTAGTATATATCCTGGCGGCCATAATCGTTTTAATTATTTTTCTCGCCGCAATTGCACCAAAAACCTATGATGTTTCAAGAAGTGTTGAAATAAATGGCACAAAAGAGAGAATTTGGCCTTATTTAAAATTTTTGGAAAAACAGCGTGAATGGTCCCCATGGGCACGGAAGGACCCTAATATGGATACCAAACTTACAGGCGTTGATGGAGAAGTAGGCGCTGTAAGTTATTGGAACGGTAACAAGGACGTTGGGGAAGGGGAACAGGAAATCACCCAAATTATAGAAGGGGAAAGGGCAGAAGGGGAGCTTCGTTTTCTCAAGCCCATGAAATCACAATCCGACTGTTATCTTATCCTTGAAGAACAATCACCCGGTAAAAGTAAAGTTACCTGGGGATTTAAGGGAAAAAGTGCCTTTCCATTTAGTATCCTAATGCTGTTCATGAGTATGGACAAAATGGTAGGAAAGGACTTTGAAGAGGGACTTAGGACCTTAAAGTCAAAATTGGAACAATAAAATAAAATGGGGTATATTGCCCTATTTATTGGCACCAACAAAGGCTATAATACCCCGAGGCTTGCCAGCCTGAATGCTTGTCGGGCAGGCCTCAAAATTAAAAGTTCGTTTATATAGAATGCCTAGTGGGCTTGCACCGAGGTAGCTTATTTGACCAATTCAAGTAGTGCTATATCATAGTCGTTATCCAAAACAACTTTGCCATCTTCTACGGTAACCTCGGTTTGGGAATAGGTATCGAACAGTTTTGTACCGTCGCCAAAGAAACCTTTTACCCAGATCGACTTTTTACCATCCGGTAAATCCAAGGCAACCACTACCTTGTCCTTAATATCACCGTTCATATAGGTCCTTCCAAAGGTATAGGGCGAATGGGATAATCTACGGTGTCTTCCGGCACCAATAGCTAAATGGTTTCTTCTGAACGACCCCAATTTTCTCCAATGCTCAAGAATATCCTTTGTATTTGGAAGGGAGTCCAGTTCTTCCCAATTCATAAAAGAGCGTAGGGTGGCATCCCCCTGTGTACTATCGATGACCAAATTCCTGGCGGATTCGTCCCCATAATAAATTTGGGAAGCGCCCGGAGTAAGCAGCAAGACATTGGCCGCTCTTTTTGGCTCTTTTCGTTCTTTGTCGAAGGGACTTCCATCATCGTGCGAGGTCAGATAGTTCATCACACTTTTTCCTTTTAACTTGGTCCGCAATAGTCGGCTATATTTGGAAAATATGGAGTCATACTCCATAGAGGCATCGTTTTTCAGTTCAAAATTGATAAGGCTTGTAAAACCATTATCAAAATAATCCACTTTTTTATCGCCGAAGTCATATTCCCTGCCACCGGAAATACCGTATCCATAGACTTCCCCTACCATATAGAAAGGCGTATCGTCCAAAACGTCTTCCGGGTGTTTTCGCTTCCACGTTTCAAAGGCATAGGATGCCTCTTTATATAACTCTGCCCAAGCATTTTCGTTCACATGTTTGACCGTATCTACCCTAAAACCATCAATACCCAGTTCATGGATATAATCCGTTAACCACTTTATGATATAGAAGCGAGGGGCCCTTGGATATCCCGTTCTCTCAAAAAACAATTGAAGTTCGTCCAGCTCCGTACTTAATCTCCCTTCGATCTTCCACTTGGCCAAGAGTTGGTCCGGTAATTCAACGGAAGCATCGGAAAGGGTTTTTACATCGGGTAAATTGTTCACCAAGGTACAATTCGTTGTGTTTTCATAATTGGTGAATTCACAGGTGGGTTCCGTGATGACCCACTCCTCTGGCCAAACCGGATCTTCTTCCGTAACGGGACCCGTGTGGTTTAGCACAACATCCATCAAGATACGTATGCCGTGGTCGTGCGCCGTTTTTACCAGATGGGCCAATTCCTGTTTCGTTCCAAAATTCGGGTCCAAGGCCGTCCAATCCTTGGCCCAATATCCATGGTATCCATAGGTGTTTCCAGTGCCCTCATCCGTATCGCCATGAATCTGCTCAACGACCGGTGTAAACCAAATGGCGTTTACACCTAGTTCGTCAAAGTATCCTTCCTCTATTTTTGCAGTAATCCCTTGAATATCACCTCCCATAAAACCTCTTAGCTTTCCGGTGGCATTATCCCGCTCAAAATTCACGTCATTATCCGGATTTGCATTGTTGAATCTATCTATCAATAGGAAGTAGACGTTTGCTCCCTCCCAGGCAAATGGAATATTTTTTTTGGATATACTATCTTTTGATATAGTTGTATCTTGGGCAGTTTCTGTTTTTTTAGGCTTACAGGAGAGACTTAATACCAGCGAAAAAAACAGTATAATACTGGAATATTTCATGTGCATTTTGAGTTTGGTTAAAGCTATAAAATGCAGATGGAAGGCTAAAATTTATTTTTTCCTATTTAGGACCTTGTATTCTTCATAGCAGCTACTAATGGCATCCAGGATTTGAAGATCATTGGCCGTAGTGATAAAGGATTGGGAGTAGTTACAGTTATTAAGGATGTCCTGAATATCCATTTTGTCCAGTTGTAAAAGCTCCGTCAATGTTTCCCGGTCAAACTTAGAGGCCAACAAATCCCGTATTTTGTCATCCTCTTTCATTTGCCTGAGCTTCCGCATCTGGTTGGGTCTTTTACCAAAAAGATTTCGCAATAAATCGGCGGGATTTAAAATGGCCCCCAAAACCTTGGTGACGGCACTCGGGTTTTTGTTTCCACCTTCGTAGCCCACGGAAAGTCCGGATATACTATACTGATATGCGTTGTTTATCGGCAGGTTCTTGACATCTATTTCCAAATACCCGGTAAGTTGGTACGGCCGTACAATGACCTCTTCCAAGGCATAGGCCAATTCCGTTAGGGCAATTTCCGTATTCCCAAACCTGAACATGTCATTGGTGACCCTGATTTTTTGGGACTTAAATCCCAAATAGGTGAAATACAAGGTATCATTGACGGCTGCGGTAATGGAAAACTCCCCCTGTTCGTTGGTAATGGTACCCACGACTTGGTTCAGGTTGACAACATGCACGCTTTCCATGGGTTCATCGGTCTGGGCATTTTTAACAATGGCCTTTACGGTATTTGTTTCAGCGTCCTCTTGGGCAAGTCCAAATAGGCTAAAAAAACAACATACTCCTAGAAAAAAAATGCGCATAAACCTGTTTCCTCAAACTTTAAAGGTACAAACAAAATAAAAAAATACGCCTAAGCGTATTTTTTAATATACAATTAACTAAAAGAAATCGCCCTTTTTCTTTCTGCTGCGTCGGTTACCGGAGTTGGGACTTTTACCCTGGCTTCGGTCCCTGACTTTGGAACGGCCCTTGTCCTCATTTTTGGAGCCTTTTCTATGTTTTTTCTTGTCTTTGCTCCCTTTTCCGCGACGCTTTCCTCCGCCACTGCCACCGCCACCACCGGGGTTGTTGGAGATTTCAACATTCACGAAGCGTCCGTCCACCTTAAATTCATTGAAGGTAGCCAATATTTGTTCGGTGACTTCGGCATCGGTATTAAAAAAAGAGAAACTGTCCTTTACATCGACCTTATAGATATCATCTTTGCCAAGTCCGACGGTATCCCGAAGAAAATCCTTTAACGACATCCAATCGTAACCGTCCCTTTCCCCTACGTTGATAAAATATCGGACCGAACCATTACCGCTGAAAGAAGACTGCGCCCTTCCCGATTCTTGGGAACCGGTTTGTGAAGCGTTCAAATCCTTGGTCTTGTTGTAGTAATTATAGAACCTGGTAAACTCTACGGAAACGATTTTTTTGATAAGTTCATCGCGATCTATTCCTTTGAGCACGTCATTGATGGCCGGCAAGAAGGGGTCCACTTCATTATTAATCTTTGTTTCCTTGATTTTGTTTGCCAAGTGGTACAATTGGATCTCACAGATTTCCATGCCGGTGGGAATATCCTTCTGGATAAATTCCTGTTTGATGATATTTTCGATGGATTTTATCTTCCTGAGTTCGCTACGGGTAACGATGACCATGGAAATACCCGATTTTCCGGCCCTTCCTGTCCTACCACTTCTATGTGTGTAAGTCTCTATCTCATCGGGTAGTTGGTAGTTTATTACGTGGGTGATGTCGTCCACATCGATACCCCTGGCGGCCACATCGGTAGCGACCAACATCTGGATCTGTTTTTTCCGGAAGGCGTTCATCACCAAATCACGTTGGTTTTGGCTCAGGTCGCCGTGCAATGCACCGGCATTATAGCCGTCCTCGATCAATTTTTCCGCCACTTTTTGGGTATCTCTTTTGGTGCGGCAGAAAACTACCGAAAATATATCGGGATTGGTATCCGCCAATCTTTTCAAGGCCGGATAGCGGTCCCTGCCACTTACCACATAATATTCGTGCTGAACGGTTGCCGCGCCCGAATTTTTGGTACCCACTGTAATCTCCTGGGGCGCGTGCATGAACTTTTTGGCGATAATCGCAACTTCTTTTGGCATGGTGGCAGAAAACAACCAAGTGGATTTGTCATCTGGCGTGTTGGAAAGAATGTCCTGGATATCCTCAAAGAAGCCCATATTGAGCATTTCATCGGCCTCGTCCAAAACACAATAATCGATTTTTGTGATGTCTACCAGACCTCTGCTGATCATATCCTTCATTCGGCCAGGCGTTGCTACCACAATTTGGGCGCCTCTTTTAATCTGTTTCGCTTGTTCCGTAATGCTTGCACCACCATAAATGGCGACTACGCTTATATTCCTTTCATATTTGGAATAGAGTTGTAATTCATTGGTAATCTGTAGGCACAATTCCCGGGTAGGCGATAAGATCAAGCCTTGGGTTGTCCTGCTATTACTGTCTATTTTCTGAATTAGGGGAAACCCGAAAGCGGCCGTTTTGCCGGTACCTGTTTGGGCTAAAGCCACAAGGTCCGTTTCGCTTTCCAATAAAATAGGGATTGCTTTTTCCTGTACTTCGGAAGGGGACTCAAAACCCAAATCCGAGACAGCATCCAATAGGGACTTTTCAAGTCCCAATGCTTCAAACTTTGTCATAAAACGTTATATACTTAATCGCAAATAAGAATGCTGCTTAGAGGGATTATCCTATATAACCTATTTAGACTCGGCGCAACACATGCTATACTAGCGGCGTTATTTAAAGCGGCAAAGGTACTGCGAATTAATGAAATGCAATAATAAATCTTTAGGTACGCTCAGGGGGCCAAAGTATAGCCATAAACAGATAGCAGAATACCAATGATACCGGAAACGACCATGCAGATGATAAAGGTTTTTTGCAGCAATGGATTGTCGTAAATTATAATACAGACCGCTCCAAGTACAATGCTTATTTGGAAAAAAAGCATACCCAGATCGAATTTTTTGGTCGCAAAGTCGTATTCCTCCGCCAGCGCTTCCCATTCGTTGATTCCCACGATTTTGCCCATTTCTCCATCCAGGTCTTGGGCCCATTCTTCTTGTGGAATGTTTGCCGAGCCTACTAAAACTTCCGTTTTTTCCGATGCGTACTTTTTTATTTGCTTTTCTACGTTAGCGATTTTTACCTGTATGCTTCCAATATTTTCCTCTTGTACGATGCCGGTTTCCAACAGGGCCTGTAGATTGTCCAGTTCACTTTCCTTTAGGCTTTCCTTGATGCTTTTGGATTGGTACCAGCTGGAGTAGTTCACCACTTTATTGTGGGCGATCATCATTTCCTCTTCCAGTTCCCCGTTGATCATTTGGGATATGGCCATCAAGGCCGCAAAAAAGGCAATCAGTACGCCTCCAACGGCTTCCGCTCTTTCTGATGCTACCGAAACTTCAACCGTATCCGTATTTTTTTTAGTCTGTAACATGGTGGTCGTTTAAATAGGTAATGAGTTTTGAAAAGGCCTTTCCCCGGTGGCTTATTTCGTTTTTTATATCCAACGGAAGTTCCGCAAAGGTTTGGTCATATCCATTGGGTCTAAATATGGGGTCGTAGCCAAATCCCTTATCGCCTTTTTTAGAAGTGGTGATTTCCCCTTCAACAACACCCTCGAAAAATTGTGTCGTTCCTGCCAGGTTCAAGGATATTACGGTCTTGAAATGTGCGGAACGATTGTCTTTGTCCGCAAGGTTTTTCAATAGCTTGTCCATATTGGCATGCGCATCGTTTTGTATTCCTGCGTATCTGGCGGAATAGACACCAGGCTCGCCGTTAAGAGCGTCCACTAATAGGCCTGTATCATCCGCGAAACAGGATAAATTGTAGTTTTTGTAAACGTAATCCGATTTCAATTTTGCGTTGCCTTCCAAGGTCTTTTCGGTTTCAGGAATATCCTCCGTAATACCCAAATCGTTCAATGAAACCAAGGTTATACCCTTAGGTAGTAATCGCTGTACTTCCTTTACTTTGTTATGGTTGTGCGTGGCAAAAACAAGTTTCATTTCTCCGTATTTAATCACTTGAATTTATGGGGCAAAGAGCGTCAAAAATAGTAATTTTATCCAATGGAATTAAAAGTGCCCCCTGTATTGGTTTTTTTAAGTTTTGGATTGATCATGTATCTCTTGGGCATTTTCTTGCCCGTAGGTTATTTCGATTTTTTTGGACGTTTCCTGCTTGCAAAAATCCTTGTTGTTTTGGCCGGATTCATAGGCTTGGTTTCGGTCTACCAATTTTTTAAAAGAAAGACTTCGTTAGACCCGATGCACCCTGAAAAAGTGAACCAATTGGTTACTACCGGTCTGTATAAATATTCCAGAAATCCTATGTATCTAGCGCTGTTATTGTTTCTACTAGGTTTTGGGCTCTACCTGGGAAATGCTTTTAATACACTGGTCGCTGCCGGTTTTGTGGCGTATATGAATCGGTTTCAGATTGTCCCTGAAGAACGGATTCTACTTGATAGGTTTGGAAAGGAATTCAAATCCTACCAAATCGCTACGCGAAGGTGGTTTTAATATCCCCTTTTGATTATCGTAATAATTAATATGCATAAATATTATCTATTTAGCTTATAATTTAATATATTAGCTTTTTAAATAATATAGTATGATAGCGATTATCACGGGTGATATCATTAACTCCGAAGGGCATCAATCCTCTGAATGGATAGACATTCTCAAAACATATTTTACACGTTTTGGGCCATCGCCCATGAACTGGGAAATTTATAGAGGAGACGAGTTTCAACTAAAGGTCACCAAGGATAATGCCTTGTTGACCGCCATACACATTAAAGCCCTAATAAAATCCGTGAAGGACCTGGATGTCCGAATGGGAATTGGTATCGGGCTGGAAACGTATATAGGTTCGGGGGTCAGCGAATCCAACGGTCCGGCCTATCAACGTTCGGGCCGCAAATTGGAATCCATTAAGGATGGAAAGGTGAATTTAAGTATCGCCACGGGAAACGAATTTTATGACAGGACCCTCAATTTAATGCTGCAATTGGCGCTGGATTTCATGGACAGCTGGAGTGTGGTATCGGCAGAGATAATGGCCTTGGTCTTGGAGGACCCAAAGGCTTCCCAAAAGGAAATCGCCAAAAAATTAGGCATAAAACAATCCGCAGTAAGTCAACGGTTAAAACGCGCCCGACTTGATCTGGTCATGGATTTATTGAACTATTATGAACAGGCAATAAAAGAAGTATGACCATGCAGCTATTCGTGAAATTGTTATTGGCCCATCTCATTGGGGATTTTATGCTGCAACCTACCAAATGGGTCATACATAAAGAGGCCAATAAAGCGGCCTCCAAGTTCCTTTATCTGCATGTCCTTGTCCACTTTATGCTCTACATGCTATTTCTTTGGGATTTTCAAAAGTGGTGGATCGCCCTTTTTTTATCCATGGGCCATCTTATCATTGATATGGCGAAGTTATACGTAAACCCACTTTTTAAAAATAAAAGCATCCCGTTTTTCCTGGATCAAATTCTCCATATTTTGACCATTTATGTTTTTGTGTATTTTACAAATTTGCACGAACAGACCATGGCACTAATACAGGGATTGGATTGGCCTTTGGTATTGGCCATTGTGTTCGTTACAACACCTTCGGCCATTATTATGGGCAAGCTGTTGGAGGGTATGTCCAACCAAATAAATACGGACCATAAATCATTGCCCAATGCCGGTACCTATATAGGCATCATCGAAAGATTGTTCGTGCTTACCTTTATCATCATAGGTAGGTGGGAAGCCATCGGACTTTTGATTACCGCAAAATCTGTGTTTAGGTTCAACGATTTAAAGGAAAGCAACAGCAGAAAGCTTACGGAATATATTCTGATAGGTACTTTGGTCAGTTTTGGACTGGCGATTTTGACGGGACTCTTATATATAAGTTATACTTAATTTGAAATGAAAAACTTCCTATTTCTATCTTTTGCTTTTGTCCTTTGCATCTCAAAATTTTCCGCGCAAACTAATTTTTTCCAATCCTTTGATGGAACCAATATTAGTTATACCGATGAAGGATTTGGCGAGACAGTTCTTTTAATTCATGGATTTTTGAACTCAGGCAAATCTTGGAAAAACACAAAACTGAAAATGGATTTATTGGAAAAGGGTTATAGAGTCATTATTCCCGATTTAAGGGGCTGCGGGCAATCCGATAAACCCCAGGAGGAGCAGTTTTATCAGCACAATGCTGAGGTACAGGATTTAAACCTCCTGATGGACCATTTAAAAATACAGCACTATGCTGCAATTGGCTATTCCAGGGGCAGTGTTGTTTTGGCGGAGCTCCTAACGGAAGACGAACGAATCAGTAAGGCCGTTTTAGGGGGAATGGGAATCGATTTTACAAACCCTAATTGGGATCGGAGAGTGGCCTTCGCGAACGCCTTTAATGGAGAAGTTTCTGAAATGACCCAAGGAGCGGTAGACTATGCAAAATCCATAAATGCCGATTTTAGGTCGCTCCATTTGCAACAAAAGTACCAACCTTCCACGAGCAAGGAAGAACTTGGAAAAATAACGACCGAAATTTTGGTGATAGCAGGGGATACCGATTTTGAAAATGGAAATCCGGAAGCGCTGAGCAAGGTGTTCAAGAGTTCCAAGTTGTCTATTGTGCCCGGAGATCATAACGGGACCTTGAAAACCCAAAAATTCTCCAATGAAATACTTGGGTTTTTGAGATAAAGACCCATCGCCAAAGACGGCTGTAGTTTTACAATTAATTCAATCCGCTTCCTTTTTGTTTAATTTTGGATGCCCCTACCAAACAACCAATTTAATTTTTAATTTTGCCACTACATTCAAAGAACTCCTTTTTAGCTTAGAAAGGGCTTAAAATATGGTTGCAACGGGTAGAAAATATGTTTTTGATTTCGACAGTACCTTGACTCGGGTCGAGGCACTGGACGTGCTGGCGGAAATGACCTTGGAGGGAAAATCCAACCGGGAGGAAATTGTAAGCGAAATTCAACGGATTACCAATTTGGGTATTGACGGCGATATTTCCTTTACGGAATCCCTGGAGCGTCGTTTAAAGCTTTTGGACGCAAATAAGGAGGATCTTGAAAAATTGGTGGAAGAGCTACGGCAAAAGATTTCCAAGTCCATAGCGGCCAACAAGGAGTTTTTTGAAAAATATTCAGATGATATCTATGTGATTTCCTGCGGATTCAAGGAATTTATAGATCCCATTGTCAAGGAATACAATATACCATCGAACCGGGTGTATGCCAATACCTTTAAGTTTGATGAGCAGGGAAATATCGTTGGGTTCGATGAGAAAAACGTACTCTCGCAGCACAACGGAAAAATAGAATGCCTAAAACAAATGAATTTGGACGGTGAGGTCCAGGTCATTGGTGATGGCTATAGTGATTACGTAATGAGGGAGGCCGGGATAGCGCATAAATTTTTTGCCTACACAGAAAATGTACACCGGGAGAAAGCCGCTAAAAATGCCGACCATGTTGCACCTAACTTAGATGAATTTTTATTTGTGAACGATTTGCCAAGAAATATCTCTTACCCAAAGAACAGAATTAAGATCCTATTACTGGAGAATGTCCATTCCGATGCTTTTGAAAGCCTTTCGAGCGAAGGCTTTTCTGTGGAGCTTTTAAAGCACAGCCTGTCGGAAGAGGAACTGGTAGAAAAAATCAAGGATGTCCATGTATTGGGTATCCGTTCAAAGACACAGGTGACGGAAAAGGTATTGGATGCCGCCGAGAAATTATTGGTCGTTGGCGCATTTTGCATCGGTACTACCCAAATAGACTTGGAGTATGCCAAGCGTAAAGGAGTGGTGGTTTTCAATGCCCCTTACAGCAATACACGGTCTGTTGTGGAGTTGGCCATCGGCGAAATTATTATGCTGATGCGTAGCGTCTTTGCAAGAAGTTCTGAAATCCACAACGGGCAGTGGCAAAAAACGGCTGCAGGATCTAGGGAGGTGCGTGGCAAAAATTTGGGTATTGTGGGTTATGGAAATATCGGAAAACAGCTTTCCGTTTTGGCCGAAGCGATGGGAATGAAGGTCTACTACTATGACGTAAACGACCAATTGGCCCTTGGAAACGCCGTAAAATGTAGCACTTTGGAGGATTTGTTGAATGTCTCCGACGTGGTTACCCTGCACGTTGATGACAACAAGGCAAATAAAAATTTCATTGGGGAACGCGAAATCAACCAAATGAAGCGAGGAGCCATGTTGATAAACCTATCCAGAGGTTTCGTGGTGGATATCGATGCCCTCGCGGATGGATTGGAAAGCGGGAAGATTGGCGGTGCCGCTGTGGATGTATATCCTGAGGAACCCAGTAGTAATGGGGATTTCAAAACAAGACTTCAAGGTTTTCCAAACGTGATTTTGACTCCGCATGTAGGGGGAAGTACGGAAGAGGCCCAAAGGGATATCGCCGAGTTTGTTCCAAATAAAATTATGGATTACATCAATTCTGGAAACACGGTAGATGCCGTGAATTTCCCCAATATCCGCTTGCCGAAGCAAAATAACGCGCACAGGTTCCTTCATATCCATAAGAACGTTCCGGGAATTATGGCGAAAATCAATAAGGTATTGGCCAAGTATGAGCTTAATATTTCCAGCCAATATTTATCGACCGATAGTGAGGTGGGCTATGTAATTACCGATTTGGACAAGGAATACAATAAGGACGTTATCAAGGCCTTGAAAAAGGTCGAAAACACGATAAAGTTCAGGGTGCTTTATTAATTTTTTTGACCATCCTTTTCAAAGATTTTCCTTGCTAAAGGCTAAAGGTTAAAGGCTACTGATGATGATAGGGCTCGTTCCGTAAAATCGTGAAGGCCCTGTATAGTTGTTCCACAAAAAACACGCGCACCATTTGATGGGAAAAGGTCATTTTGGAAAGACTGATTTTCCCCGATGCTTTTTTATATATTTCCTCGCTGAACCCATAAGGCCCCCCAATCAAAAAGACGAGCTGCTTCAACCCGGAATTCATTTTTTTCTGTAGGTAACCGGAAAACTCCAAGGAGGAGTATTGTTTGCCATTTTCATCCAAAAGCACCAGGATATCGGTATTTGCGAGCGATTTAAAAATGAGCTCGCCCTCCTTGATTTTTTGTTGTTCGGCGGATAGGTTTTTGGTCTTTTTTAGGTCGGGGATAATCTCCAATTCAAACTTGACGTAATGGCCCAACCGTTGCTCATACATAGAGATGAGCTTTTGCAGTTCCTTGCTATCCGTTTTACCAATGGCCAACAGTTTTATCGTCATATTTCAAAAGTAAATCAAATTCCCAAAATGGATTCGTATTTTAGCGGGAAGCAATAATAGTTTATGATTTCACAAGAGCAGTTAGAAAAGGAATTGGAAGGAATAATTGCCAATGCGATCAGGGAAGATGTAGGTGACGGCGACCATAGCTCCTTGGCATGTATCCCGCCGGATGCAAAGGGAAGGGCAAAATTATTGGTAAAGGACGAGGGAATCATCGCTGGGATCGAGTTCGCAAAAATGGTCTTTGAATACGTGGACAAGGACATGGTTTTTGAAACCGTGTTGGAAGATGGTGCTAAGGTGAAGTATGGAGATATCGCTTTTTATGTCTCTGGGAGTTCCAGAAGTATTCTTTTGGCCGAAAGACTGGTGCTTAACGCCATGCAGCGCATGAGTGCCATCGCAACCAAAACCAAAACTTTCGTGGATTTATTGGATGGGACAGGTACAAAAATCCTGGATACCCGAAAGACAACACCGGGAATCAGGGCCTTGGAGAAGTGGGCGGTTAAAATAGGCGGTGGAGAAAATCATCGCTTTGCTTTGTATGACATGATCATGCTCAAGGACAACCATATCGATTTTGCGGGCGGAATTACCAAGGCAATCGAAAAGACCAAGTCCTATTTGAAGGAAACGGGCAGGGATCTGAAAATTATAGTAGAGGCTCGGGATTTGGATGAAATCAAGGAAATTTTAAAGTCCGATGGCGTGTACCGCATCCTGATCGACAATTTTAATTACGAGGACACACGGGAAGCCGTTCGGCTTATTGGGGACACCTGCCTTACCGAATCATCGGGAGATATCACCGAGGAAACCATTCGATATTACGCGGAATGCGGTGTGGATTACATATCCTCTGGGGCTTTGACGCACTCCGTCCATAACATGGACTTAAGTTTAAAAGCCGTGTAGATGTCCGCAGAGGTCGAAGAAAAACTGGATAAAATCCCCATACTCAATAAGGTAGTACGGTTGCTCAAGACAATCAAATTACCCGGACTCGAGGGGTTATCCCTTTATGATTTAATGGAAATGTATATCAATGGGATCGTGCAGGGGGCCCTGTCCTCCCGTGCCAGTGCCATCTCCTTTAGTCTTTTTATGGCCTTATTTCCGTTGTTGATTTTCATGGTGACCTTGGTACCCTTTCTTGTGGAATATATCAGCATTCAGAACGAAAATTTTGAATTACAGTTCCAACTTTTTTTGGAATCCTTTTTACCGAATGCCACGGGGGATTACTTTGGGGATATTTTCAGGCAAATAAAAGATCAGAAGCGGGGAGGCTTGCTTTCATCGGCTTTTTTGCTTTCCATTTTCTTGGTTGCCAATGGCGTGAATTCCATCTTTGGAGGGTTTGAAACGAGTTATCATATAGAGCTGAAACGCAACTTTTTCAGGCAGTACCTTTATGCCCTAATGGTAGGGCTTATTTTGGCAATACTGATTATAGTCGGTTTTGTGGCCTATATTTATTTTGAGTTTTATGTACTGGGCTATTTGACGGAATTCGCCGCTAGGCAGGGCGGATATGTTTTGGATGAGGATGAGATTATCGGTGTCCAGATTGCCAAAATCCTCTTTTTTATCGTACTGTCCTATTTCACTACGGCGATTCTTTATTATTTTGGGACCAAAGAAGGGAAACAGGCCCGTTTTTTTTCAATCGGGGCATTGGTTACCACTATTTTGTTTTTATTGACCTCTTATTTGTTCGGTATTTATGTGGAGAAATTTGCCCGATACAACGAACTATATGGTGCTTTGGGAGGATTGTTGATTTTGATGGTCTACATTTGGTTGAATTCCAATATATTGCTCCTTGGTTTCGAATTGAACGCTTCCTTAAATTCCTTACGTAAAATCAGTAAACAAGAATGATAAACAATAAAGTAGTCTTTGTATCCTTATTTTTTTTGATCGGAATAAATTGTCTGGCGGCCCAGTCGGTTTTTGGCAGATGGAAGACCATTGACGATAGAACGGGAAAACCCAAAGGTATTATCAATATTGTACAGAAGGACGGTCAACTATATGGCTACGTTGAAAAAATCCTAGAAGAAGGTAGGGAAGATGCAGTCTGTATCAAATGTGAAGGGGAATTGAAAGATGAACCCATAGTGGGTATGGAGATTATAAAGGGCGGAGAAAAAACTGACGACGGCGAATGGAAGGGAAAACACCTTTTTGACCCTGAACAGGCCATGACCTTCCGTTTTAAGATCTGGTTAAACCCCGATAATAAGAACGAATTGAAAGTCCGTGGTTATTTGGCCTTTCTTTTCAGAACCCAAACATGGATCAGGGTGGGAGCATAGATTTTATGGAGTACTTTGTCAATGTAGTTTTGCCCATACCCCTGGAGCGTCATTTCACGTATAGCATCACTCCGGCGGAAGCGTCATTTATTCGACCTGGTATGCGCGTATCCGTTCCCTTTGGGAAATCAAAAATATATACGGCCCTGGTTCTTGAAGTACATAATACACCTCCTGTGGTGTACGAGGCCAAGGAAATAGACCGGATTTTGGATGAGGTTCCTTTGGTAACCCCCCTTCAGCTAAAGCATTGGGAATGGATAGCCAATTATTATATGTGTACCATGGGGGAGGTGATGCGCAGTGCCCTGCCATCGGCATTTTTGCTGGAAAGTGAAACCCTGATTTTACGAAATGATGAAGCCAATGTGGATGAATCCCAATTACAGGACGACGAGTTTTTGGTCTTTGAGGCCCTACAGCATCAATCCACTTTGAAGGTCCATGAGGTTTCCATAATTGTGGACCGAAAAAATGTACTGCCCGTTTTAAACCGACTCCTTGAAAAGAATATTATTTACCTGAAGGAAGAGGTCTACGAGCAATACAAACCCAAATTGGTAAAGTATGTCAAGTTGGGAAAGGAATATCTTTCAGATGAAGCCTTGGAATCACTGTTGGAAACGCTCTCCCGGGCACCCAAGCAAAGTCAGGTGGTTCTGGCTTTATTTCAATTGCAGAGTGGTAGCAAGAAACCGATATCGGTATCGGATTTGGAAAAATACAGCAAGGCCTCAAAAGCGGTCATAAGTTCGTTGGTCGAGAAAGGAATCTTGGAGGAGTATTTTATTCGGAAAGACCGTGTTACGTATGATGGCGCTGAAAATTCTGAAATTAAAACCTTGAACGAACATCAATTAAATGCCCTAGCCGACATAAAAAAAGCATTCAAGGAAGATAAGGTGACCCTTTTAAAAGGAGTTACATCATCGGGCAAGACAGAGGTGTACGTTCAGTTGATCAGTGATTTTCTGGAAAAGGGAAAGCAGATTCTCTACCTACTTCCTGAAATCGCCCTGACCACCCAGTTGATATCCCGGTTGCAGGATTATTTTGGCGAACGCATTTCCGTGTTTCATTCCAAATACAACATTCAGGAGCGGGTAGAAGTTTGGAACAATGTTTTGAAAGGTGCTGAAAAGGCCCAGATTGTCATTGGAGCCAGGTCTTCCTTGTTTTTACCATTCGCTAATTTGGGACTGATTATCGTAGATGAGGAACACGAAGGCTCCTTTAAGCAGTTCGACCCAGCACCGCGGTATCATGCCAGGGACGCGGCCATAGTCCTTGCAAACCTCCATGGGGCCAATATTCTTTTGGGTTCCGCCACGCCCAGTATAGAAAGCTATTTCAATGCCAAGCATGGAAAATATGGCTATGCAGAAATAAATAGGCGTTTTGGCAATGTACTCATGCCAGATATGGAATTGGTGGATTATAAGGAAGCCCTACGTAAAAAACGGGTAAAAGGACACTTTTCCGAAAGGTTGTTACAGGAGATCGAGGAAAGTCTGGGCAATGGTGAGCAAATCATACTTTTTCAGAATCGGCGTGGGTTTGCCCCGGTTTTGGAGTGCCTTACCTGTGGTCATACGCCACAATGTTCCAATTGCGACGTTACCTTGACCTATCATCAATATAAAAATCAGTTGCGATGTCACTATTGTGGTTTTCACACTGCATTACCAGAGAGCTGCGCCGCCTGTGGTAGTCCGGAATTGGATACCAAGGGATTCGGTACGGAACAGGTAGAGGAGGAGGTCAAAAAACTATTTCCCGCCGCCAAGGTAGGTCGCATGGATTTGGACACCACCCGAGGCAAACATGCCTATGAAAAGATCATCACTTCCTTTGAACAACAGGAATTGGATATTTTGGTAGGTACGCAGATGCTTACAAAAGGACTGGATTTTAGGAACGTAAGTTTGGTAGGGGTCATGAATGCTGATTCGCTCCTAAATTTTCCGGATTACCGCGCCCATGAGCGTACCTTTCAAATGCTGACCCAGGTTGCAGGTAGGGCAGGGCGTACCCAGAAAAGGGGAAAGGTCATCATCCAGAGCTACAACCCATACCATCAGATTTTAAAACAGGTAACCACAGGGGACTATGAAACCATGTTTCAAGAACAGGTATACGAAAGGGAACAGTATAAATATCCGCCAGTAAACAGAATTATAAAAATTACCTTTAAACATAAGAATTACAATACCCTCAACGAAGCATCTGAATGGTTCAGTGGGGCTTTGCGAACAAATTTTGGAGGTACGGTTTTAGGACCTGAGTTTCCGCCCATTTCTAGAATTCGGAATCAATATTTAAAGCATGTTTTGGTGAAAATAGGGAAAAATGAATCCCTGGGAAGAACCAAGAAGAATATCAAGAGAATTGAAAAGTCCTTTAATTCTGTGAGTAAGTTTAGAAGTGTAAGGATCATCTATAATGTGGGCCACATTTAAAAAATAAAAAACCGCCCAAAAGGCGGTTTTCAGTGTATTCTTTTTTCATAAGCAATTATTATACATTGCTCAGGGCTTCGGCCAATTCCGTTTTCTTGTTCCTACTCAAAGGAATGGAGCGGCCGCTCACCTCTACATTTTTGCTGTTGAACTTCTCAACTTTTTCCAAGTTCACAATATAGGATTTGTGAATTCTAAGGAATTTATCTTCCGGCAATTGCTTTTCGAAAGATTTCATTGTTGATAAAATTACGATGTTGGCTTCATCGGTGACCAATTTGATGTAGTCTCCCAAAGCCTCTATCCATTTGATATCGTTCAGGATAACCTTTCTTTTCTTTAAGTTACTTTTTACGAAAATATGTTCTTCGTCTTCGTTCACCCTGTGCATTTGCTCATATTTGGCTACCGCTCTTTTTACGGAAGCATCAAAACGTGCCATGGTAATGGGTTTGTGAAGGTAATCCGTTACGTCATAATCGAAAGCCTTTAGGGCATAATCCGGTTTGCCGGTGATCAAGATTACTTGGGGACTATTGTCCAAGGATTCAAGTAGGTCGAATCCTGTAATGATGGGCATTTCAACATCCAAAAAGATTAAATCGATTCATTGTTCTTGATGCCGTTCTTTGCTTCGATGGCGTTGCTGTACTCTGCCACCATAGCTAGGTTTGGGAGGTTGTTTACCAACTTGGCGACCGCCATACGCTGCATGGACGAATCGTCAACGATAATACTTCTTAACTTCATAAGGGCTGATTTGTGGGGTTAAATCATCGACAAATTACCGAAAAAACACGGTCAACTGCAACAAAAGATGTAAACAATGCTTTTCTTATTGTATAGATGGCAATGATCATAGATTATTAAGATTTGGTTTATACATTTTAAATTTTTCCTCCTAGCTATAACGAAGAATTTCTTCATTTCTTATAATTATTGAAAAAAAGTATCTATTTTTGCACTCCTTTTAAATAAATATAATATGAACCATTACGAAACTGTTTTCATTTTGAATCCCGTTCTATCTGATGTTCAGATAGAGGAAACAGTTAAGAAATTCGAGGATTTCTTAATTAACAATGGCGCCAAAATGGTGGCCAAGGAGAATTGGGGCCTAAAGAAATTGGCGTACCCGATTCAAAACAAAAAAAGTGGTTTTTACCACTTGTTCGAATTTACCAGCACAGGCGAGGTAGTAATGCCTTACGAGCAGGAGTTTAGGAGAGATGAACGCGTTATGCGCTTTTTGACCGTTAAATTGGACAAACATGCCATCGCGTGGGCAGAAAAAAGAAGAGCAAGAAACAAAAACGCTAAAGCGTAAGGACTATGGCAACATTACAACAACAGGCAAAAGGTAAAAAAGATGGGGAAATCAGATACCTTACCCCATTAAATATTGAGACCAATACCAAAAAGAAGTACTGTAGGTTTAAAAAATCCGGCATTAAATATGTGGATTATAAGGATGCGGACTTTTTGATGAAATTGGTAAACGAGCAAGGTAAGTTGTTACCTAGAAGGCTTACAGGTACTTCCTTGAAGTATCAAAGAAAAGTGGCCCAAGCGGTAAAAAGAGCTCGTCATTTGGCGTTAATGCCATATGTTGGTGATTTATTAAAATAAAAGAAAAGAATCATGGAGCTTATATTAAAGGAAGACGTAGAGAATTTAGGTTTTAAAGATGACTTGGTGAGCGTAAAGAATGGATACGGTAGAAACTACCTTATTCCACAAGGCTTGGCGACCATGGCAACACCTTCGGCTAAAAAAGTATTGGCCGAAACTTTAAAACAAAGGGCCCACAAAGAAAAGAAAGTTGTGGATGCCGCTAAAAAGACAGCTGAAGCCCTAAAGGCCTTGGAATTGAAAATTACTGCCAAAGCTGGCGCAGGGGACAAATTGTTCGGTTCCGTTACCAATGGCGATTTGGCCGAGGCAATCGAAAAGGAAGGTCACACTATCGACAAGAAGTTTATTAGTATTCAAGGTGGTTCCGTGAAAAGAACCGGTCCTTACAATGCCCAGATTAGACTTCACAGGGAGGTAGTTGTAGATTTCCCTTTTGAGGTAGTAGCAGAGCAGAATTAATTTGTTTGTAAATAATATGATAAGCCTTTCAGGAAACTGGAAGGCTTATTTATTTTATCTATTCAAAGAACCATATGAAATACGCGAGACTTACGAAGGAACAATTGGAAGAACTTCATCCAGAGTTCATCAATTTTTTGGCTACACAGTCCATCGATAAGACCGAGTGGGATGAAATCAAGAAACACAAGCCACAAGTGGCGGAAGAGGAGTTGGATGTTTTCAGCGATTTGGTTTGGGAAGGGGTTTTGTCCAAAGTAACTTATTTGGAGAATATTTCAGCCCAGCAAATGCACCTTTTTCACCTGACCGATAAGGAAATGAAACTAATCGCCGTAAAAATTATGAATCCGGAAATCGATTTGACGACCAAGGTAGGTTTTGATTGGTTCCGAAAAAACTGGCAATCGGATTTCGTAGATTATATGACGGCCTCCAAAGCGTATACGGACGACCCAAATCAAGATAAGTTTGAATTGATCAAACAAGGTGCGGTCATCACCAAAGGGGAATTGTTCCAGTGGTTCGATAACGTTATAGAAGCCCCATAAGCCCCCTCTAACTCCTCCAATGGGGGAGAATAAGTTTCTCGGTTAGTACTTCCTCTTCTTTGGAAGGGATTATGGGGAGACTTATATTTGCAACTCATAAAATATCCATGGCACAAAAACCTTCCATACCCAAAGGTACCCGCGATTTTACACCCTCCGAAGTTGTAAAGCGAAACTATATTTTTGATGTAGTCAAAAGGCATTTTCAAACCTTTGGTTTTCAGCCTATTGAAACTCCGTCCTTTGAAAATTCGGAAACCTTGATGGGTAAATATGGGGATGAGGGCGATCGACTCATTTTTAAGATTTTGAATTCGGGAGACTTTTTGAACAAGGTCAATGACGAATTATACAGTTTAAAGGATTCTAATAAAATAACTTCAAGTATTTCTGAAAAGGCATTACGCTATGATTTAACCGTACCTTTTGCCCGATACGTAGTCATGCACCAAAATGAACTGGATTTTCCTTTTAAACGCTATCAGATACAGCCTGTATGGCGTGCGGATAGGCCACAAAAAGGGAGGTTCAGGGAATTCTATCAATGTGATGCGGATGTAGTTGGCTCGGATTCTTTGTTGCAGGAAGTGGAACTTATTCAGTTGTACGATACCGTTTTTACGGAATTGAAGTTGGACGGCGTTACCATTAAATTGAACAATCGTAAAATTCTTGCCGGTATTGCCGAAGTCATAGGTGCCAAGGATTTATTGATAGATTTTACCGTAGCCTTGGATAAATTGGATAAGATAGGGGAGGACGGTGTTAAGAAAGAAATGTTGTCCAAAGGAATTTCGGAATTCGCGATTGAAAAGGCCGCACCCTTGTTCAACTTAAAAGGCAGTAATACCGATCAATTGGATGCCTTGGATGCCTTATTGGAAAACTCCAAAGAAGGGAAAAAAGGCGTGGATGAACTTCGGTTTATTATGGAAACCATTGTCAGTTTGGGTATGCAGTCAGCCAAATTGGTCATTGACGTTACTTTGGCCCGTGGACTCAATTATTATACAGGGGCCATTTTTGAAGTAGCTGCTCCTAAGGGTGTTTCCATGGGATCTATTGGCGGCGGCGGTCGTTATGATGATTTAACGGGAATCTTTGGATTAAAGGATGTTAGCGGTGTGGGAATTTCTTTTGGCTTGGACCGAATTTACCTTGTTTTGGAGGAATTGAATCTGTTTCCCGAAGCCATAGATCGTTCCTTAGAAGTGCTATGTTTGAATTTTGGGACCAAGGAAGGTTTGGCTGCCTTGAAGCTTACCACGGTTTTACGAAAGCATGGAATTAAGGCCGATATATACCCCTCCGATGCAAAACTGAACAAGCAGTTCAAATATGCCAACAATCGGAATGTACCTTATGTAATTCTTTTGGGTGAGGAGGAATTGAACAATAGTTCTTTCGTGGTGAAGAACATGCAAAACGGAGAGCAAAAAACATATTCTCTTGCGGACACGCAGCAGTTTATCGATTCCCTATAAGTTTGCTTTTCAGTGCCTTTAGAATCGTTTCGTAATATTCTTTTTTGTGTGGAACGTATTTGTCCGGCATCGTATCCAAAACCTCCTTTTTGAATTGGGAAATGGGTATACTGTCCAAAGCTTCCACTTCGCTTTCCTGCTTTTTTAGGTTTTCAATCGGTTCCTTCAATTCGCACATAAAGGTATGATGGAATTCACAGTCGATAAGACGTACTGAATGTTTCTGAACCGATTTGAACACTCCAATCTTTTGTAAATCAGAAGGCCTTATTATTAGACCAATTTCCTCGGCTACCTCCCGAACCGCCGATTTCTCCAAATCTTCACTGGCCCCAACGTGTCCGGCTACGGAAACATCCCAAAGTAGGGGGTGGGTATCTTTATCCTTACCTCTTTGTTGAAGTAGTACCTCACCGTCGGACGTATAAATCCAAATATGAACGGTAGGATGAAAAAGTCCATCCCGGTGTGCTTCCGATTTCATGCACGATTGTCCGGTAAGATTTCCGTCCGCATCCAAAATATCTATTAACTCATCCATAGTAAGGAAGTCATCGAAAAATGGAAAATAGACCTGTCAGGTTTTTAAAACCTGACAGGTCTTGATTCCTATTTACGCCTAGGTATATTTACTGCTGAATGTTTTTAATCCTCTCCATCGGGGAGGAAATAGTAGGGGCTTAATCAAAATAGCTAAAGGTTTCCCCTTCCTTAATATTCAAGAGTGTTTCGTAAATCAATCGAATGACATTTTCCACGTCATCCTTATGCACCATTTCCACTGTGGTATGCATATAGCGTAAGGGCAAGGAAATAAGAGCCGATGCTACTCCGCCATTACTGTAGGCAAAGGCATCTGTATCCGTTCCTGTCATTCTGGAAGCAGCCAAGCGTTGGAAAGGTATTTTTTTGGCTTCGGCCGTTTCAATAATACGTTCCCTAAGTTTATTTTGAACCGCAGGAGCGTAGGAAATTACGGGGCCTGCACCAATTTCTGTATGTCCCTGTGTCTTTTTCTCGATCATAGGGGTGGTAGTATCATGGCAAACATCTGTGACGATGGCAACGTTCGGTTTTATAGTCTGTGTTATCATCTCTGCACCTCGAAGGCCGATTTCCTCTTGAACGGAATTGGTGATATAGAGTCCGAAAGGAAGTTTCTTTTTGTTTTCATGTAAAAGCCGTGCAACCTCGGCAACCATGAATCCACCAGCCCTGTTGTCTATCGCCCTACAGACATATTTATCGCCGTTCAATACCTGGAATGTATCTGGATAGGTGATGACGCAACCTACATGTACTCCCATTTTTTCCACTTCGGCCTTGTCCTTGGCACCTATATCGATAAAAATATTGTCCAATTTTGGCGGTTCTTCCTTGTCGTTTTTCCGGGTGTGAATGGCCGGCCATCCAAAAACTCCTTTTACGATACCATTTTTGGTGTGGATGTTCACCCACTTACTGGGCGCAATTTGATGGTCGCTACCCCCATTTCTGATTACATAAAGAAGGCCATTATCGGTAATATAGTTGACATACCATGAAATTTCATCGGAATGCCCTTCTATAACCACTTTATATTTCGCATCGGGATTAATAACTCCCACAGCGGTTCCGTAGGTATCCGTAATAAAGGTGTCCACATAAGGTTTCAAATAGTCCATCCAAAGCTTTTGTCCTTCCCATTCATAACCGGTTGGGGACGCGTTGTTCAGGTATTTTTCAAAAAAATCAAGAGATTTTTTATTGATGATGTTTTTGTTCGCCATGAATATTTAGTTTAACTGGATAATCGAGATTTACTAAAGTAAGTTCTTGACACGACCAATAGCGGAATCGGTTCAAATTATGGCAAGCCTTACCTTGTTAATGTTGCTTACAAACTTAGCAATATTCACTTGTTTTTAATAATATGCTGTAGCAATTATCGTTAATTTTGGCAGGGCTTTTGCACGCACTATGCTATGTTGAAAAATAGGCTACTATTATTTGTTTTTCTGACTTCCGTACTTCATTTGGCGGGTCAGGTTCCTGAACAGGAGTTGGATTCCCTTTCTGAAAAAATGATTATCCTGGCAGGGGACTCGATAGTTCAAAGTTCCATCGCCCTGCAGGAGGCCTACGTCTTTGGCAAGCTTCAGTTTTCTTCCTACGATGATAAACTCAGGTATTACATATTACGACGGAAGACCCACAAAGTGTATCCGTATGCGAAATTGGCAGCGGAGCGCCTGTTGGAGTTGAACGACAGTCTTACCAAAATTACAAAGACCCGAAAACGGAAGAAATACACCCGCAAAGTTCAAAAGTATATAGAAGAGGAATTTTCAGAGGAATTGAAAAAACTCACCAGAACGGAGGGGCAAATTTTAGTAAAGCTAATATACAGGCAAACGGGAACCACGGCCTTTGATCTAGTCAAAGATCTTAGGAACGGATGGAGAGCCTTTTGGTACAATACGACTGCCAAACTTTTTAAAATCAGTATCAAGGAAGAGTTCCACCCAGATGAAGTGGAGGAGGATTATCTCATAGAGGACATTCTACAAAGGGCTTTTGCCGCTGGGCAATTGGAACGGCAGGAAACGGTTTTGGATTACGATTACAGTTCCCTTTATAATAAGTGGAAAAAGCCCGTCGTGAAGAATAACCCAAGCAATTAGTCTTTCGACCTTCCCTTACCTCCAAAAAGCGCATCAACTATTGTTTGGATACCTTTGAAACCGGAATAAATGGCATACATGGCCAAAATCAGTCCAATGACTAGTACGGGCCAGTATAGAGGGTGACCTTCGTTTTTAAAAGCCTGCCAAATGACTATTGGCGCTAAAAACATAAGCAAAACCGTAAAGGCCAACTTCTTGATACCTTTAAAAAGCATTTCCTTATCGGTTTTCATTCTATTTCAATGGTTCTCTTAAACTCTTGGACCACAGCAAAGTATCCTAAGGGGAAATCGTTGTTCTGCCCGATGGATTCCAATTCCTCGGGATTTGCTATACCCGTCACATTAAAGATATTTCCTCGAACGGTTGCGGCCGGGGTTTGAAATGGACCCTGGTCACCGCCAGCCTGAACAATAATTTGGTTCATATAATTATAGAAGGATTCATCTGCGCCAAGGATGCTGATGGTCATTTCCTGACCGGGTTCAATATCCTCGTAGAAGTACGAAAACTCAAAACGCTGGCCCTGGTAAAATTCATCCTCGGTGACTAAAAATTCGTTGAAGCCGAAATCGAAAATATAAAAATCGTCCCGTGTACCATCATCCGTAAAACTTATTATAATTTCAGTTTCGTCACCGGTAAACAGTGTTTCTTCGCCCTGGACAACCGATTCTATGGGTGATGTAGGGACAAAACTCGTAGTGGCATAATATTGTTCGTTTTTAAAATTGATAAATAATGCCAATTGTCCTGAAGTAAAAAAGGTCGTATTTCTTGTTGCTTCATAAGTTCCTGGTGAAACTTCCGCCAAGTTGATTTCGTTACTTTCCAATGAATTATCGGAAACAAAATCCAGGTTGCGTATACGGACCTCCGCATTGGACAGCGGATTGTTCTCCTCAAAAAATGAGCTGGTCAAGTTCAATTTTATTTGAGCTGTAGTAATGGGTTCCGATGTGTCCATTCTAAGAACCGCATCTACCGATAAACGTGACGTTTCTGTTGGCAAATCGACTTCTATCACATCCTCACAGGATTGTAGAAGTATTATGCCCAATAAGCAATAAATAAATCTATACATCACTTATAATTTAAAATTGTAGGTTACCGCCGGTACGATTCCAAAGATAGAAGTCCGTACCGCTTCGTTCGCTCCTGTATCATCGTTCCTTCTAAAATTAATGGCTGCAGCATTTCTCCGGTTGTATACATTGTAAATGCTGAATACCCATTCTCCCTTCATTTTTCGGTTTTTGTTTTTTCTGGGGGTAAGACTTGCGGAAACATCCAATCGGTTGTAAGCCGGTAGACGCTCCTCGTTTCTAAGACCGTAGTAAGGCACTGTTAGGCCTTGAAACTCGAACTGACCTACGGGGTAATTTGTAGGTTGTCCCGTTTGGTAGACAAAATTGGTGTTAAAGCTCCATTTTTCATTCAAATCGTAGCTCGCAAATAAAGAAACATCGTGGGTCTTATCAAATGGAGTGTTGTACCAATTTCCATTATTTATTCCTGTTTCCAAGGTATTGGTTCCGTTTATGGTCCTTCCCGGTGTCCGCTGTTCTGACTTGGATAAAGTGTAGGCCAACCACCCTTGGAATTTGCCTTCATTTTTGCGGAACAAAAGCTCTAGACCATACGCCCTGGCTTCCCCGTTTAATATTACCTGCTCTATGGAATTATTCGCTATTAGGTTCGCCCCATCAATATAATCGATTCTATTTTGTACGTCCTTGTAAAATACTTCGGTCTCCAAACTATAATCGTCATTATTGAAGCTCTTGAAATACCCCAAGGCATATTGGTCCAACAATTGCGGTTCTACAAATGGACCGCTGGGTGTCCAGACATCCAAGGGAGTAGGGGAGGCCGTGTTGGACAATAGGTGCAGGTATTGGGCCAAACGTGTATAGCTCGTTTTTATGGAACTATCCTCGCTTAAAGTATAGGATAAGGATAATCTGGGTTCCCAATTGGTAAATTGGGCCAAACTTTCATTTCTGCCAGGTGTAGCAACGGATATTGGATCCGCTTCCTGATAAATGAATAAGAGGGGGTCAAAATTTACAGGATTGTCATTGGCATACACATTGATTTCATCCTGCCCAAGCCTATTAAAATAACTGAACCGGAGACCATAGCCCAAACTAAGATTGTCCGTCAACCTATGTTCCACATCCACATAGGCCGCAAGTTCGTTGGCATATTTTTGGATAAGTTGTTCTTCCAAGATCCCAGAATTCTCATTACTGGGTTCTATTTTACCGGGATTGAATTGGTAGTAAATATTATTCAGGCCATAATTGACCTGTAATTTGTCATTCAAGTAATGTTTTAGGTCGTATTTCACATTGAAATTCCGGATGCCAGAGTTCCAATTAAAGCCCACAAAGTCTAATTTTAATCCATAGTAATAGTCCGAATAAATCAAGGAAAGGTTGGAGAAGAGTTTATCCGAAAAAAGATGGTTCCATCTAAAGTTACCAACCGCATTTCCATAGGTATTTACAAAGCTATCGCTTATGCCAAATACATCCCTACCAAAATAACCGGATAGAAATATGTTGTTGTTATCATTGATTTTATAATTGATCTTGGTATTCAGATCATAAAAATAGGCTGTATTGTCAATATCGAACAACGGAAGGAACAAATGGGCATAGGAAGCCCTTCCGCCAATTAGAAAAGCAGCCTTGTCCTTGGCAATCGGCCCCTCTAAAAGTAACCTACTCGCAACGGCTCCAATGCCCCCGTTCATCTTAAATTCCTTGCTGTTCCCTTCCTTTTGAAAAATGTCCAAAACCGATGAAACCCTTCCCCCATATCTGGCAGGAATACCGCCTTTATATAGTTTGATATCCTTAATGGCATCTGGATTGAATACCGAAAAGAATCCGAATAAATGGGAGGAATTGAAGATGATGGCCTCGTCCAATAGAATGAGATTTTGGTCTACCGAGCCACCACGCACGTTAAACCCCGATGCCCCCTCACCAGCATTTGTGACCCCAGGAAGTAATAAAATTGACTTTATAACATCGGCCTCACCAAGGATTACAGGTATTTTTTTGATAGTTCCCACAGAAAGGGTGTTGACACTCATCTGGGGTTTTCTAATATCCAATTTTTCCACGTTTTCCGTGACGACTACTTCCTGTAGCTGTTCCGCTTCTTCCGCTAGTTGAAAGTCAATTTTCTTATCCCTATCCAAAGAAATAGTTTGGATAATATCCCTAAATCCCAAATAGCTTACTACCGCCTGATAGTCGCCTTTGGGAAGCGTAATGGAATAAAAGCCATATTCGTTTGTTGTAACGCCACTTCCCAAGCTAGGAAAGGCTATTGTAACACCAATTAGGGTCTCGTTGCTGGATTCCTCCGTAATTACACCGCTTAGTGTATATTTTTCCTGGGCAAAAACAGGTGTGTAAAAGCAGGAACAAAGAAATAGAAATAGCCAAAGCGGCTTGGTCATAGTAGTTTTTTTCAAAAATAACTAGAAATACCTAACCAATTAAAAGGTTAACGATATTTTAAAATTAAAAACTTAAAAGCCTCTAGTAAAGAGGCTTTTAAGTGGTAAATATTTGAGCAATTTATAGGGTACCCAATATTCTATTTAACGTATCACTGGGTCGCATTGCTATGGATTCCAGATTGGGATTTGGTTTGTAATAACCGCCAACATCCTGTGGACTTCCCTGTGCATTCATCAACTCATTCAAAATCTGTTCTTCACTACCCTTAATTTCCGAATTTATGGTAGAAAAAATAGACTTTAATTCGGTATCCTCATTTTGATTCGCCAAAGCCTCTGCCCAGTACATAGCCAAATAAAAATGACTGCCCCTAGTATCCAATTCCTTCACTTTTCGTGAGGGGGATTTATCGTTCAATAGGAACTTTTCCGTGGCGGCGTCCAGTGCATCAGCCAACACCTTGGCTTTTGGATTGTTATTTTTTTCACCATAAAATTCCAAGGATACACCAAGGGCTAGGAATTCGCCCAAAGAATCCCATCTAAGATGTCCTTCTTCCAGGAACTGCTCCACATGTTTTGGTGCTGATCCCCCGGCTCCTGTCTCAAAAAGTCCACCACCGTTCATCAACGGTACAATGGACAACATTTTGGCACTTGTGCCTACTTCCAATATGGGGAACAAGTCCGTTAAATAGTCCCTAAGCACGTTCCCAGAAACAGAAATAGTGTCCTTTCCTTCCTTGATTCTTTTTAGCGTATATTTCGTTGCCTCTTCAGGGGACATAATTTGGATGTCCAGACCATCTGTGTCTTGCTCTGGGAGATATTTTTTTACTTTTTTGATAAGTTCGCTATCATGGGCCCTATTCGCATCCAACCAAAAAATAGCGGGGACATTGGTGGCCCTGGCACGGGAAACCGCCAATTTGATCCAATCTTCGATAGGTGCATCCTTCACTTGGCACATGCGCCATATATCGCCTTTTTCCACGGAATGCTCTAATAAGGCTTCTTCGGTATTTAGGTCGATAACCTGGACCGTTCCTGCTTTTGGAATTTCAAATGTTTTGTCATGAGAACCATATTCTTCGGCCTTTTGCGCCATGAGGCCCACATTGGGAACGGTACCCATAGTGGTAGGATCAAAAGCTCCATGTTCCTTGCAGAAATCTATCGTGGCGGAGTATACTCCTGCATAGCTACTATCGGGTATCACCGCTTTTGTATCTTGGACTTTACCTTGTGCGTTCCACATTTGTCTGGAATTACGGATCATCGCTGGCATGGATGCGTCGATTATAATATCACTGGGAACATGCAAATTGGTAATTCCTTTATCCGAATTTACCATGGCAAGTGACGGTCCTTCCTCTAGGACGTCATTGATTTCACTTTCGATGGCCGATTTTTGATTGGCCGGTAGTTTTTTTAGTTTATTGAAAAGTACTTCCAAGCCGTCATTAGGATTAACCCCTATTTTCTCAAAAGTCGCCGCGTTTTTATCAAAAACCGATTTAAAAACAGTTTCTACCACATGCCCGAAGATGATGGGGTCCGAAACCTTCATCATAGTGGCCTTTAAGTGAACGGAGAACAAAATTCCCTTATCCTTTGCATCTTGGACCTGTTCCTTTAAAAATGCCAAAAGTGCATTTTTGCTCATTACGGTGGCGTCTATAATCTCACCTTTTTGAAGCGCTATTTTATCCTTCAATAAAATTTTGTTGCCGTCTGTGGTATTCAGAACTATTTGTACTGAAGTAGCGGCAGGAATTGTAAGTGATTTTTCGTTCGATTTAAAATCACCATGGGACATTGTAGCCACGTGCGTCTTGGAATCCGCTGACCATGCACCCATGGAATGCGGGTTTTTCTTGGCGTAGTTCTTTACCGCCCTTGGAGCTCGTCTATCTGAATTTCCTTCCCTTAAAACAGGGTTTACCGCACTTCCTTTTATTTTGTCGTATTTGGCCTTTATTTCCTTTTCTTCGTCCGTCTTTGGTTCGTCAGGGTAATCCGGTAATCTATATCCTTTCGATTGTAGTTCGGCGATGGCCTCCTTTAATTGCGGAATGGAAGCACTAATGTTCGGTAGTTTTATAATATTGGCTTCTGGTTGTTTTGCCAGTTCTCCCAACACGTCCAAATCATTGGGAACTTGCTGCTCTTTGGTCAAATATTCAGGAAAAACGGCGGCAATTCTACCTGCCAAGGAAATATCCTTGGTCTCGATTTCAATTCCCGAAGTCTTTGTAAATGCTTTAACAATAGGTAGAAAGGAAGCCGTTGCCAGGGCTGGTGCCTCATCCGTTTTGGTATAGAAAATTTTGGACATTCGTATATTTTTTAATTCAAGCGGTGCAAATATACAATTTTATCCAGCCTAAAGTTGGAGCTAGCGCCTTAATATTTCAGGCTTTTGGGAAGTTTTGTTAAATAACAAAAGCCATATCAATGTACTAATACCTTGATATGGCTTTTTAGAAATAGCTTACAGACATGTTGTTCTAAAATTAATTAGAACTGCAACCCTTGGTTGCTTCTGCGTCACTAAATCAACGTTTGAAATGTGTTTCAATCTTAATTCTGTAACCAAGCATTTACTCTACATTTCGTTTTTGTTGCCTTAGCATTAAAATTGAAAACCGTAATAGTTATAAAATCTTATTGCCCACATGGGTTTAAAAGCGACAGCCTTTAAAGCCTATGCTCATGTTCATAACTAATTCCCTAGAAAAAAGCTATTCCGATTAAGCCACAATATAAAGAACGTAAACTTTATAGTGATTGGAAGTTACTACTATCTACCTCAGGTTTCTTCCTAAAATCACACCTAAATATAATGAAAAAATCTTTAATAAAGGGTGTTTTTCCAACTAATTAATAATGAACAATTTATGAACTTTAGATGTTAACAATTGTTCATAAAAAAACACCGAAGGATTTTCGGTGTCTTTCTAGTATAATTCGGGTAAAGAAATTAAGAACGAACCTCTTTGATTCTCGCTTTCTTACCGGTCAAACCTCTAAAGTAGTAAATACGTGACCTACGTACCTTACCTTTCTTGTTAACCTCGATTTTTTGCAGGGCAGGAAGATTGATCGGGAAGATTCGTTCCACACCAACAGTTCCAGACATTTTACGGATTGTAAAAGTTTCAGTTGCTCCGGTTCCTCTTCTTTGGATTACCACTCCCTTAAAGAACTGGGTACGTGTTTTTTCACCTTCCTTGATTTCGTAGTACACGGTAATCGTATCACCGGCGGAGAAATTTGGAAATTCTTTCTTGGTTACAAATTCGTCCTGAACAAATTTTATTAATGATTCCATTTTATTTTTTATATCGGAATTAAATTAAAACAACGTTCACGATTTTCGTCAGAGGTTGATTTAACAGGGTGCAAAAATACTTCGAAATTTAAAATCCACAAATATTTTATTCTATTTATTTTCCTGGGGCTTTATTCCAACAGATCTGGTCGTAGTCTCTGCGTTCGTTCGTGCGCCATTTCTTCTCGCCATTGCTCTATTTTTCTAAAATTCCCACTCAGTAAAACCTCCGGCACCTTCACTCCTTTGTACTCCGCCGGTCTTGTGTATACTGGAGGTGCCAACAATCCGTCTTGAAAACTATCCGTGAGGGCAGAAGTTTCATCGTTCAGCACGCCCGGCAGTAATCTTATAATGGTATCACAAAGGACGGCAGCGCCCAATTCACCACCTGAAAGTACATAATCCCCAATGGAAAGTTCCTTGGTTATGAACATGTCCCTCACACGTTGGTCTACACCTTTGTAATGGCCACAAAGAATGATTATGTTTTCCAGTAAGGAAAGACTGTTCGCAATTTTCTGATTCAGCGTCTTTCCGTCCGGGGTCATATAAATAATCTCATCATAGCTGCGCTGGGATTTCAGTTGGGATATACATTTATCTATCGGTTCTATCATCATTACCATGCCGGCGCCCCCTCCAAATTGATAGTCGTCCACTTGATTGTAATTGTTGTCCGTATAATCCCTTAAATTGTGAAGATGGACTTCAACCAAACCCTTGTCAATGGCTCTTTTTAGAATGGAGGCATCGAACGGGCTTTTTAATAATTCCGGTAAAACGGTTATAATATCAATTCGCATGGCAAGAGCTATTTTATTGCGCGGACCAAAAGTAGTGAAAACAGTGCGAATCCTTTTCCCAACCCATTTTCTCGTAAAGTCTTCGGGCAGGGTTGTCAACGGCCGTTTCCAAGGCCAAACCCTTAAATTCGTGTTCGGCACAATATTGTTGTGCGCTTTTCAATAAAAGTGCACCAAAGCCCTGACCTCTGTAATCCGGATGTACAAAAAGGTCGTTTAGAATCAGGGTGGGTTTTAAGGATATGGAGGAGAATGTAAAATAAAGTTGGGTGAAACCCACAGGAACCTCTTCTGACAATGCAATGAATATAAGGGAGTCCTTATTTTGAAATCGTTCCCTTAAAAAATTCTCGGCTCTTTTTAAATCGGACGCTTGCTTGTAGAAAAACCTATATTGGTCAAATAATGGAACTATTTGTTCTAGGTTTTCAAGAGTAGCTTTTATGACAATCATGCTATAAAAAAAGCTCCCTTAAAGGAGCTTTGGAAATTATTTCGTTTTCTTTTGTTTGTTGAGTTCGTCCTGTAGTTTCCGGCTGATTTTCTGTTCACGCTCCAAGGCCCTTCTTCTATGATCTTCATATTCTACTTCCAATTCGGCCAAATTTTGTTTTGCTTCCTGGGTCAGGATATTGCTATTTCTAAACCTGTAAACGAAAATACCAAGAAGAATGAAAAGCCCTATAATAATTGTCCATAAAATAATATTATAGGTGGCCTTTGAAACCGAAATCCCCAAGAAGGACATACTATCCTTTTCTTCGGTAACTGCTGCGAGGTTTGAAGTCGTTTCTTCCAGTTTTTTATTCAAGGAGCTAATGGTAGTTTCATGTTCTGAAATGGTCGCATTCAAACCGGCCGCTCTTTGGTTAAAGGCCCTAACCGAGTCCAATACATTTTCACGTAGTTTATAAAGGTTCACTTCCTTTACCACTTCATAGCGCACGCCGTCAGCTCGATAGTTTCCGGATTTTTTTGAAATATAGTCGAACTGACTGCTAATGGGTCCGCTGTCCAAAGAAAGGGACTCATCTTCTTCAGATTCCTGGGCAAAACTTAAACTGGTGGTTAATAGGACTGCAAATAATATTAGTATCCTTGAAATTTTCATTCGTATTTAAATTTCCGTTTAACACTGATTTAGAGAAGACTAAAGTAAATTTTTAAAATTAAATGGTGAAAAACCTCAGCCTTTAATTAATAGGTACGTAAAAACTTTCAAAAAGGATGTTCTGTACCAAGTCTAATAATAGGTATAACGTCTTACTTTGGTAATATATTTTGCAAGTCTAATTACCTGTTGTGAATATCCAAATTCATTATCGTACCAAATGTAAAGAACCAAATTTTTACCGTTGTCCGAAACAATTGTCGCTTCGCTATCGTATACTGCCGGTGCCACCGATCCAACAATATCCGTTGAAACCAATTCTTTGCTCAAACTATATTTTATTTGTTCCACCAAATCACCTTCCAAGGCGTACTTTTTAACAATTGTATTTATACCTTCCAAGGAAGTTTTGTTTTTGATATCCAAGTTGAGAATCGCCAATGATCCATTGGGAACCGGAACCCTTATGGCATTGGAGCTCAATTTGCCTTTAAGATTGGGTAGGGCCTTGGCCACGGCCTCTCCGGCACCTGTTTCCGTAATCACCATATTGAGACCTGCGGCCCTTCCACGACGATATTTTGTATGCATGTTGTCTACAAGGTTCTGGTCGTTGGTGTACGCATGTATGGTTTCCAAATGTCCCTTTTTTATACCTACCGAATCGTCTATGACTTTTAATATAGGCGTAATGGCGTTGGTGGTGCAGGATGCGGCCGAGAATATGTGCGTAGTCTCCGGATCGTACTCCAAATGGTTTACTCCATGGACGATATTGGGAATTCCTTTGCCCGGTGCGGTCAATAGCACTTTGGATACCCCCTTGGCATTTAAATGCCGCGATAGTTGGGCCTGATCCCTAAACGCCCCGGTATTATCGATTAAGAGGGCATCGGATATTTCATATTGGGTGTAATCAACTTCCTCCGGTTTATTGGCACTGATGATTTGAACCGTAGTGCCATTTATCAATAAGGTGTTGGCTTTGGCATTTACCGTTACGGTACCCGTAAAATTGCCATGGACGGAATCGGTGCGCAAGAGACTGGCCCTCTTTTCCAATAGTTCCTCATTTAGTTCCCCACGCACCACTATGGCCCTTAACCGCATTTGATTACCTTTCCCGGTTTTTGACATGAGCTCCCTAGCCAATAATCGACCAATTCTACCAAAACCGTACAAAATGACATCCTTTGGTTTGATGCCTTTGTATTCCGTGGCTGACTTTAGTTTGTCAATAACAAATGCCTTTACGTTGTTGAAGTTATTTTCATCAGAATGATACTCAAAGGTCAATTTGCCAATATCCAATTTCGCAGGAGGTAGTTTTAGATCATTGATGGCCCTAAGGATTTCAACGGAATCAAAGATGGAAATGGGTTTTTGCACGAACTCACCTGCATACTCATGTAACCGGATGATGTCGCTAACATTGTGATCTATCAAAGGATTTTTAAAAAGTACGATTTCTATGGACCTGTCGTACCACAGGTCGCTGATGATCTTAATGAATTCCGTGGTAGCTTTTCTTCTATCTGCCTGGAAGGCCAGCTCTTTTTCGAAGGATATTTTACGAGACATATGGTTTTATTGTTATAAATAATGTCAAAATTAAGCCTTTTGTAAAGTTTTGTAACAACTAAATACAAAAAAAGCATCCGTTTATGGCGGATGCTTTCCAAACTTAAAATTTGAATTATTGAAAAATTAAGCGTTCTCGTTCGCCCTTCTCGTTGACCATGGTAATTATTGTTTTGCCATACCTGGAAATGGCTCCAAATGCGGTATCCGCATCTGAAATGTTCTTTATTTCCTTATCATCTACCTGCACTATAACCTTACCTTCCAGGCCATATCCTCGGTAACGCTCCGGTACCCCGGTAATTTTTACCCCAGATTTTGTCCTGAATCTTTTTTGGTCGTCTTTGGTCAAATTTTTTACTTCCATGCCCATTGCAGGTACCACCAATAATTGTCGTTCCTTTAACACAACTGGCAAAGTGAGCAGTTCCTGATTTCTTTCAACGGTTACATTGATGGTGTCGTTCGGCCTTTTGGTGCCTAAATACCCCGTAAGGTCCGGGTACTTATGAATATCTATTTGGTCCACTTTTTTAATGATATCGCCTAATTCCAAACCTGCCTCATCGGCTCCGGATTCTTCCTCGATTCTTTCTATATATACCCCGTCGATATTGTTTATGCCTTTTTCTATGGCATCCCTTGTATTAACGGGAGCGGGACTTATACCCATAAACGCCTTTTGAACGTTCCCATATTCCATAATATCGTTTACTACTTTTTTTGCGATATTGCTGGGTACGGCAAAGGAATACCCCACATAGGATCCAGTTTGGGAGGAAATGGCCGTATTGATGCCGATAAGGTCACCATTAGTATTTACCAAGGCCCCGCCGGAATTTCCAGGATTTACCGCGGCATCCGTCTGGATGAAGGATTGATTGGAACGGGTATCCAGGCTTCTGGCCTTGGCGCTCACGATTCCCGCAGTTACGGTAGATGTCAAATTAAATGGGTTTCCAACAGCCAATACCCATTCCCCGATTTTTGTATTGTCAGAATCCCCAAATGCCAAATAGGGCAACTTGTCATCCGTCTCTATTTTAATCAGGGCAATGTCTGAATTTGGGTCCGTACCCACCAATTCAGCTTCATAGGTCTGATTATTGTTCAAGGTTACCTGCAATTGGGTTGCGTTGGCTATTACGTGATTGTTGGTAACGATGTAACCATCTTGGGAAATGATGACCCCGGATCCTGTTCCTACTTGGGGGGTTACGGTACCTCCAGAACCATAAAAGAAGTCAAAAACACTGCTTCTACGGGTACTAAGGGTCAGGTTCTTGACATGCACCACGGAGTTGACGGTACGTTCCGCAGCGTTCGTAAAGTCTACCTCATTGATGCCCGAACCTAAAGCGGAAGTTGGTGTATAACTTGTACTGAAAACAGGCTGTGCCTCATCCGAGGTTACAATGGCATAATTGGGTCGTTCAAAGAATAACTTATAGGCGCCCAGGGTAATGGCACCTGCAAAGATGGAAACAAGTAAAAGTCCTCCAATTCTCTTCATAATCTATACTGTTTTAACCTTTTAACAGTAAAATTACATCATTTCCATTTTTGTAGTAGTGGTTTAACGACTTTTTAACTGCAAGGAAGCCTCAATTAAATCATATCTTTGTGCTTTAATCTGGCCTATGACCGCTACTTTTTTTAAATATCAGGGAACAGGGAACGATTTTGTTCTATTCGATAATCGGACCTTATTTTTTCCAAAGGAAAACCATGAACTCGTAGCTTTTTTGTGTAATAGGAGGTTTGGCATTGGAGCCGACGGACTCATTCTTCTTGAAAATGATGACTCCCTCGACTTTAGGATGGTGTATTACAATGCTGATGGCAAGGAAGGGAGTATGTGTGGAAACGGGGGAAGATGTGTTGTGGCCTTTGCCCAATTTTTGGGTATCATCGATGAAAAAACCGAATTCATTGCCGTGGATGGACCTCATAGCGCAACGGTCAATGGGACTACGGTAAGCCTTAAAATGCAGGATGTAAAGGAACTGAAGACCAAACCCAATGCCTTGTATTTAAATACGGGTTCGCCCCACCATGTGCAATTTGTCACGAATCTGGAGAAGTTCAACGTGGCCAAGGAGGGTTCCAAAATACGATACGGGATCTATGGGGCAACCGGTAGCAACATCAATTTTGTGGAACAGGAGTCTAAGGACACTTTCAAGGTAAGGACGTACGAACGGGGCGTGGAGGATGAGACACTTTCTTGCGGAACAGGGGTTACCGCCGTAACGTTGGCAATGCACCATTTAGGTAAGATCAACGGTAACTATGCGAATATCAAGGCAATGGGCGGTAATTTGAAGGTTGAATTTGATTACAGCGATAATACCTATAACAACGTGCATTTGATAGGGGAGGCCAAGCAAGTGTTTAAAGGGGAGATTTCGTGGTAAGTCTACAGGGAAATATCATAAAGCTGAGAGCCCTGGAAACGGCGGACTTGGATTTGCTTTTTGAATTGGAGAACAATCCGTCGGTTTGGGAAATCAGTGGTACCATGGCACCCTACTCGAGGGATGTCCTAAATTTATATCTTGAAAATGCCCACAGGGATATTTATGATGTCAAACAATTACGTTTGGTAATTTCTACCTTGGATAATGAGGCCATCGGTTTGATAGATTTATTTGATTTCGACCCGAAAAATAGAAGGGCGGGAGTGGGTATTGTTATATCGGATGAAGGGAACAGAAACAGGGGGGTCGGTACGGAAGCATTGGAAATACTGTGTAAGTATGCATTCAAGACCTTAAATTTACGCCAGTTGTACGCCAATATTTTGGAAGGAAACGAACGAAGCCTGTACCTATTTAAAAAACTGGGTTTTGAATTGGTGGGAACCAAACGGGATTGGATTTTCAACGAAGGTATTTTTAAAAACGAACTGTTGTTTCAAAAGATTTTTAAATAATGTACATCAAAAAAATTGTGGTCGCCATTTTGCTGCTCGGATTGATAGGAGCAGGCATATTTGCGTATGTAGTCTATAGTACTTTTTTTACGCCCAATACCAGTTTTAACAATAAGGAGGCCTTTGTTTATATTGGCTCAAATGATTCCTTTGCCGATGTAAAGGAACAAATGGAACCACTGCTGACCGATGTTTCTTCCTTTCAAAAGGCCGCGGAAAGAAAGGGATATGCCTCCAACATTAGGGGTGGTAAATACCGAATTACTAAGGGAATGACCAACAATGATATCATAAACAACCTAAGGGTAAACAATATTCCCGTTCGCGTTTCCTTCAACAATCAGGAGAATACGGCCTCTTTGGCGGGTAGGATCTCCGAACAAATTGAAGCCGATAGTCTCAGTCTTTTGAAAGCCTTTGACGATGGGGATTTTTTGGAGGGTAACGGCTTTGACCAGGAATCCAAGTTGGCCCTCTACATTCCCAATAGCTACGAATTTTTTTGGAACACTTCCGCGGAGGAATTCCGGGACCGTATGCTAAAGGAGTATCAACGGTTTTGGAACGAGGATAGGCTGGCAAAGGCAAAGGCCCAAAATATGAGCCCCAATGAAGTTGTTGCGTTGGCATCCATTGTCCACAAGGAAACCGCCAAGGTGGACGAGAGGCCGCGGGTAGCCGGTGTTTATGTTAACCGATTAAAGGCCGGTATGCTCTTACAGGCGGATCCTACCGTAATCTATGCTATAAAAAAGGAAACAGGTAATTACGACACTATAATTAAAAGGGTGCTGTACAGGGATTTGGAAATGGACTCTCCCTATAATACCTATAAATATGCCGGTGTTCCCCCAGGGCCCATTACCATGCCCGATATCAGCGCCGTAGACGCTGTTCTAAATCCTGAAAAACACAACTATTACTATTTTGTGGCCAATGTTGAGGACTTTGGATACCACATGTTCGCGGAGAACATTGCGCAACATAACCGAAATAAGGAGCAGTATATCCGCTGGCTTAACGCTCAGAAAATCAACAGATAGGCCCTAATCGGAATTTTAAGACATGTTAACTAAAAGTGTATATTTTTAACAAATTCTTGCCATTTTACCTTTTTAACATGTCTAACTTTGCCCCCAGAAATTTAAGCAAGCACTTTTTTCGCTGTAAGTCTTAAGAAAAACACTTTATGAAAAGATGGATATTGTTTACTTGTCCTCTTATCGTGATTTTTATTTTTTCGAGCTTCAGTTTCAGTCTGTACAACGTTGAAGTTCCAGAAGCTCTAAAAGTAAAAGAACCCCCTCCGTTTTTGTTCCCCCAGGACAAAGCTTATTTTGAGAAAATGAACGTACGGCCGCCCTTTATTGGTAGCAGGTACATCGGTTTTAAGGAGGCCTTGGCCTTTAAGGAATCGCAAGGAAGCTATTCAGCTGTAAATTCCTTTGGTTATTTGGGTAAATACCAATTTGGTGTGAATACACTGGCTTTGGTAGGTGTACATGATTCCATACACTTTTTGGAAAACCCTTCTTTACAGGAAGAGGTATTCGAAAAGAACATTGCCCGAAACAAATGGATCTTACGGAAGGATATCAAAAGATTTGTAGGCAAACAGATCAATGGAATTGAGATTACCGAATCTGGAATCGTGGCCGCAGCGCATTTGGCAGGGCCGGGAAACGTAAAAAGGTATTTACGTTCCTTTGGTAGAACCGATGTTATCGATGGCTACGGTACGACCATCGCGAATTATCTTAAAATGTTTTCGGGCTATGACATTACGATGATCAAACCGGTAAAAAATCCTAGGATTTAAAGTAATAAGTAGATATGAAAATGGGAAAGCCTTGGCAGCGATGTCAAGGTTTTTTTATGCTTGGATGATAAAGATCGCGGGTCGTTTGTGAAGGTCCACCTGTTCAACTTTCCAATCGGAAGCGGTTTTGGTTCGGATAAATTCGGTATTCAGCGTAATATCGCAGGCAACACAGATTCTCGTAGTTCCTGAAACCGTTCTCACCAGTTCCTCCAATAATTTATTGTTCCTATAAGGGGTCTCGATAAAGATTTGGGATTGATTTTCTTCCTTGGATTTTCTTTCCAGCTTCTTTATTTGTTTTTTTCTTTCCGCACCGTCAATGGCCAAATACCCATTGAAAGCAAAATTCTGACCGTTCATGCCACTCGCCATAAGGGCAAGTATAATGGAGGAAGGGCCTACCAAAGGTACTACTTGGATTTGTCTTTCATGGGCGATGCGAACTACGGCGGCACCTGGGTCTGCGATACCGGGACAACCTGCTTCGGATAGGATGCCCACGTCGTTTCCTTCCAAACAAGGATTCAGGAAACTTGGTATTTCCGATGCTTCCGTAAATTTGTTCAGTGCAAAAAGTGTTAATGAGGGTTGCGATTTTCTAGGTGAAAGTTTCTTGATAAAATGACGGGCCGTCTTTTCGTTTTCTACAATATAGATGTTTATTTCCTCGATGGCCCGTTTTATGGAAATGGGCAACACTTCCAAAGGCGGGATTTCCCCAAGTGTGGATGGTATCAGATAGAGTTTGCCCTTTTTGGATGTAGCGTCTGCCATGTTATTCTGAAAGCTTTTTGGCAATTTCCCCACAGGCCGCATCTATCATCTGAAAGACCTTTTCAAATCCATCGACCGAATCGTAATATGGGTCGGGTACCTCTACATCACCTGTTTTGACTTCACTTAATAATAGTTTAACCTTACGTGCCTGTTCCTTGTTCTTGCTCAACCCGATGATGTTTCCATAATTGCTTTTGTCCATGGCATAGATGACATCAAATTCTTCCAAATCGGCAGCGGTTAGTTTTCGGCATATCTGATTACTGATATCGATACCGTATTTTCTAGCGACCGCAATAGATCTGGAATCGGGCGGATTTCCAATATGATAGCCTCCCGTTCCGGCAGAATCCACAAAAACCATGCTTGTATCTACCTTGTTTTTTAGAATGCCCTCGGCCAATGGCGACCTACAGATATTTCCAAGGCAAACCATTAAGACTTTGGTTTTCATACCTTTTTAGGAGAATTTTTTTGTCAGGTCATCTATATATTTTCGGAACTGTTTGTCCGTTTCAGCAAGGTTATCGACCGTTTTGCATGCGTGCAGCACAGTGGCATGGTCCCTTTTGCCTATTTGTGAACCAATGCTGGCCAAAGAAGCCTTGGTGAATTTTTTGGCAAAGAACATGGCCAATTGCCTGGCCTGTACAATATGACGTTTCCTGGTTTTGGATTGTAGGGTGGCTACATCCATTTCAAAGTAATCAGATACCACTTTTTGAATGTAATCAATGGAAACTTCCCTTTTTGTATTTTTTACGAATTTCTCAACGACCTGCTGTGCCAAATCTATGGTGACCTCCCTTTTATTCAAGGTGGACTGTGCGATCAATGAAATAATGGCGCCTTCCAGCTCCCTAATATTGGTCTTGATGTGTTTGGCCACATATTCAATAATATCATCCGGCATTTCCACACCATCACGATATAACTTGTTCTTTAAAATGGAAATTCGAGTTTCATAATCCGGACTCTGCAACTCCGCCGATAATCCCCATTTAAAGCGGGACAACAGACGCTGCTCAAAATCCTGCATGTCCACAGGAGCCTTATCCGAAGTTAGGACTACCTGTTTTCCGTTTTGGTGGAGGTGGTTGAAAATATGGAAGAACACATCCTGGGTACCGGACTTTCCGGATAGAAACTGCACATCGTCTATAATCAGCACGTCTATCAATTGATAGAAATGAATGAAATCGTTTCGGGTATTCTTCTTAACGGACTCGATATACTGCTGTGTAAATTTTTCCGCTGATATATACAATACGGTACGCTCTGGATATTTGTCCTTTATTTCAACCCCAATGGCATGAGCCAAATGTGTTTTTCCCAATCCAACGCCGCCAAAAATCAATAAGGGATTAAAGGAGGTGCCCCCGGGTTTATTGGCTACGGCCATCCCTGCGGAACGGGCCAAGCGATTGGAATCGCCTTCCAAATAATTATCGAAATTATAATTGGGGTTTAATTGTGATTCAATTTTGATATTCCGTATACCTGGAATTACAAAAGGATTGCGAAGTTCCGGGTTTTTGGATTTAATGGGGACGTCCATTTCTTGGGGACTCATATTGCCCCGGTTGGAACTAGGAATTTTTTCCGTGAATGGTTCTTTATTGCCATAGGTGTTCTCCATTCTAATAATGTACACCAATTTGGCAGTCTCACCCAATTGTTTTGTCAATGCGACCTTGAGCAATTTCACATAATGCTCTTCCAGCCATTCATAGAAAAATTTACTGGGGACTTGAATGCTCAAAGCATTGTTTGAGAGCTTTATAGGTTTAATGGGTTCAAACCAAGTTTTGAATGCCTGCGGTTGGATATTATCCTTGATAAATACCAAACAATTTTTCCATACGGAATCGGCAGTAACATTCATAATAATTAAAGCTCTTGTTATTGGTTAGTTAAAAGCGAACAAATTCTAAAAATAGAGACCATTATTTTGGCTCTGTAAGGTGGACAAATATGTGAACAAAAATTCTAAAAAAAAAATCAACGCCTATTGAATTTGACCTTTTTTTTTCTCATGTTCGTTGCCTACCAACGGGGGCTTTAAATATATAGTATTTAATTAGAAATCAATGGGATTTAATGAAATTTCTTTTCGGGTCAGATATGGAGAAACGGACCAAATGGGCGTGGTGTATTACGGTAACTACGCGCAATACTTGGAGATGGGAAGAGTTGAGTGGCTAAGGTCCCTTGGGTTATCCTATAAATGGATGGAGGAACATGGGGTAATGTTGCCGGTAATTTCCCTCAAGATCGATTACAAGATTCCGGCACTTTATGACGATCTTATTACGGTACGTACACAGCTTAACAAAATACCCTCCGTACGTATCGAATTTGACTATATTATCACGAATGAAAAGGGTGAGATTTTAATCGAGGCAAATACTGTTTTGGTATTTATGGATTCCAATAAAAGAAAACCAATAAAATGTCCAGAATATATTTTGAAAAAGTTATCGTAAATCCTACAAAACTATTCGGGTATTTTGATTGAAATTTTGTGAAACGCTTTCAATTGTTTCAAAATATCCGGTACCATGTCTTTTTGAACCTTAAGCACCACTTCGCAATCCAAATGCAGCTTTTGGTCCACAATGTCCAATTGATGCTTTTTAATGAATCGCATGACGGAATCCATTTCCGAATATTCGAAGACAAGAATTAATTGCTGGGTTAGCACTTTTTCCATGATTAGGGAATTTTCCAAGGCCATTTTGGCCGTTTCCCTGTAAGCGCTTATCAAACCGCCAACCCCTAGTTTGGTGCCGCCAAAAATTCGGACTACGGCAACAAGAATGTTGGTTACGTCAAAGGATTGGATTTGTCCGTAAATGGGCATTCCTGCGGAATTATTGGGTTCCCCATCGTCGTTGGCCCTGTACCGGATATCGCTGACCCCCAATTGCCACGCATAGCAAACATGATTCGCCGATGGGTGCCGCTTACGGAGTTCCTCAAGAATCGGTTTTACGGCTTCTTCGGAATCTATGGGAAAAGTATAGCCATAGAATTTGCTTTTCCTTTCCTTAAAAAGAACCTCCTCGCTTGGTTTATCGACCGATTGGTATTTGGTTGCTTCCGGTTCCATCTATGGGGTTTGTCCTAATAATATATACTCTATTCTGGTTCCCAAAGCCACAAGTACGATGCTTACAATGGCCAGGCCTATTCCAAACCAATTTTTACTACTTATCCGTTCCCTGAAAAATAGAATTCCCAAAAAGGTAGAACACATGACAATGGCTACGTTGTTAATCGTAAATATTGAAGCGCTATTTAAAGTATTACTATCCAATGCCTTCATTAGAAAATAGATAGAAAAATAATTGGGAACACCCAAACATATACCGCCCAGCACATTCTTTAGATTTACAAGGATACCATTCTTAACGGCCTTTACTAAAACAAAGAGGGTACCACAGGTGGCGGCAGAGCCAAATACCATGGCAGAAAACAGCGGAAATTCTTCTTCTGGAACGGATATTTGTTGGGCATATTTAATGCTCGTATCGATTATCCCCGATCCTATAAAGACGGCTATCGGCAATAACAGCAAATACGTATGTTCCACTACCGTTTTTTTACGCATGGTGGCGAGATACACCGCCACCAAGGCCAAAAGGATGCCTAGGATTTCAAATAGGCCAAGCCTTTCCCCGTACATCCAGACGCCAAAGACGACAGGGATGGCCAAGGACATTTTTGTCGCAACCGATGCCGCGGAAACACCTATTTTTTGTGAGGTTGCCGCCATTAGGTTAAAAACGATGATGAATAAAATCCCCAAAGCCAACGTTCCCATAAACCATGGCCTTTGAGTGGTTGTTGAAAACGTAACCTTTCCTTGATAGAAATAGAGGCCCGCGGAACATGCGATAAAGTAATTGACGATTATGGCATAGAGGGTCTGGACCCCGTATCTGGCATATAATTTAAAAATCACGAAGATCAAGCTGGATGCAAGAACGCTTAACGCCAAATACTCCATTACAATCTTTTGTTTAACTCCGTAATTTCTTCCTTGCCAACTTGGAGGTTCCAGCAACGTATTCCCAATTTTTCCGCACTATCCGTATTTGCCTTGGTGTCATCAATAAATAGTGTTTCTTGGGGAATCAATGCGTTATTTTTGAGTACATGCTCGTAAATGTCGCTGTTCGGTTTCCGCATCTTGATTTGTTGTGACAGATAGAAGCCTTCAAAACAATTCTTGAACCGGTCAAAACGATCTTGGCCCATCGTCTTTTTTACATATTCAATGTGTAGGTCATTGGTGTTGCTCAATAAAAACAAACGGTGAGATTCTTGTGCTTTCAAATTCTCAATGAATGCCAATCGGTGTTCCGGGAAATCAAGTAAAATGGAATTCCAGGCATCCAATAGATCAGTTTCCGTTGCTTCCGGATACATTTCCTTTAAACCTGCCAAAAAATCCTCAGAGGACATAAGGCCCATTTCATATTCCTTGCATAGCAAATCCAAAGCATCGGTATATTCCGTGTATCCAAAAGCGGCCATCTTTTTGAACACCGCCGTTTTGTCCAAATTGATGAAGATGTCCCCAAAATCAAATATGATGTTTTTTATCATTCCTTATTATTTTTAATTGGTCGTTTACTATTGATCTTTCTGTTGTGAGTTGCCCCTGGAATGTTGGGGCTTTAATTCCTTTTTCAAACGTGTTTTTGCCGATAAAGATTCGGGCTTCGTCCCAAAGATTTGCATCGATAAAAGCTTGCAGGGTTTTGGCCCCACCTTCCACAAAAACACTCAGTATATTCCTTACAAAGAGATTTTTAGACAACCCTAAAATAATTTTATCATTAAATTCAATAAACTGTAAATCATAATTTTGTATTTTATTATCTAAATTATTAATAGAACTAATAACAATGGTGGGCTGTTTCCCGTCCAAAACATGAAAACCTTTTGGTATTTTGCGATTTTTATCGATGATGAGTCGGATGGGTGCACTTCCTTTCCAAAGTCTTGTGTCCAATTTTGGATTGTCCTCCAATACGGTATTGGTGCCCACCAAAATGGCCTGTTCCTCGCTCCGCCATTTATGGACCAATTGCCTTGAATAGGTGTTGGTAATCCAATAAGGTTCGGCTTTGGAATTTCGAAGTTCCTTGATGGGCGCTATAAAACCATCGGCTGTTTCCGCCCATTTTAGTATTATGTACGGGCGTTTTTGTTCATGAAAAGTCAGAAATCGCCTGTGGTGTTCCCTGCATTCTTTTTCCAAAACCCCTAAGGTGACTGAGCATCCAGCCTTTTCCAGGATTTCCATGCCTTTTCCGGCAACTTTTTCGTGTGGATCTTTTAGACCTATGACGACCTTGGGTATCTTGTTTTCAACAATTAAATTGGCACAGGGCGGAGTTTTTCCATAATGGGAGCAAGGCTCCAGGGTTACATAGAGGGTTGATTTTGAAAGCAGGGTTTTATCCTTTACGGAACAAATGGCGTTTACTTCGGCATGGGGTCCACCAAAGGGGCTGGTATAGCCTTCCCCAATAATACGGTCGCTATGGACGATAACGGCACCTACGGAAGGATTGGGAGCCGTAGAGCCTATACCATTTTTGGCGATTTCAAGGCAACGTCGCATGTATTTTTCATTCACGGACATAGGGTGGTTCGGGTTGATGGAGTCCATACCCAAAAGGTACGGCTTGTTGAAAACTGTTTTTTAGCTTTTTGCCCAATTCGTGTATCTTCACCAATCAAAAATAGTACTTTAAGGCCTATTATTTAAAAGCAATGCAAGAGGTTGTAATACGGGAGATAAGACCCGCCGATAATGAGGAAGTGGCCCGTGTAGTGCGCGAGGTTTTGGTAGAAATGGGTGTTCCCAAAGTAGGTACCGCCTACGCGGATGCCGCCTTGGACCGCATGTATGAAACCTATGATGTGCCCAGGGCCACCTATTTTGTTATCGATGACGGTGGCAAAATCATTGGTTGTGCCGGTGTTGCCCAGTTGGAAAACTATGATGGCAACGTTTGTGAGCTTCAAAAAATGTACTTTTTAAAGGCTGCCCGTGGGCGTGGTTTGGGTGCAAAAATGATGGAGACCTGTTTGGAACGCGCACGGGAATTCGGTTTTGAGAAATGTTATTTGGAAACCATGCCTTACATGGAAGACGCCCAAAAGCTTTATAAAAAGGCGGGTTTCGACTATATCGATGCGCCCATGGGAAATACGGGGCATTATTCCTGTCCCGTTTGGATGCTGAAGACCTTGTAATATGTTGCTCAGTGAACTAAAAAGGATTTTTCATAAAGAATTGGATGCGCTGTACGGCAAAGAGGAAGTTTCCAGTTTTTTTTATTTGCTGACCGAGGAATATTTGGGTCTGGAGCGATTTGTTCTTGCCATTCAGCCCGACTTGAGAATCCAAAAGAATGAGGAACCAAAGATGTTCGAAGCATTGTCAGCATTGAAGGAGCATCGCCCCATTCAACATATAATCGGGTCGGCGCACTTTATGGGTATGGACTTCAAGGTGGGTCCGCAGGTGCTGATACCCCGTCCGGAGACGGAAGAATTGGTGCGATGGGTGTTGGCCGATGTGGATAAACAGGCTAATCTGGACATTTTGGACATGGGAACGGGGAGCGGTTGTATCGCCATCGGCCTTGCCAAATCCTTGAAAAATGCAAGTGTTCAGGCTCTGGATATTTCGGAAGAGGCGCTTGAAGTCGCCCGAGGGAATGCCCTTAAAAACGAGGTCGACGTTCATTTTTTTAAGGCCGATATGTTGGATTTTCTTAGTGAACTGTCATTTGATATAATTATATCCAATCCTCCTTATGTCAGGGAGTTGAAAAAAAATAAAATGAATAAAAATGTACTATTGTTCGAACCTGAGTCCGCACTCTTTGTCTCCAATGAAGACCCATTGATTTTTTATAGGGGAGTGGCCCGTTTTGCATCCAAACATCTAAAACCAAACGGTATGTTGTACCTGGAAATCAATCAATACCTTGGCCCTGAAACATGCACCTTATTGGATACTTTCGATTTCAATACCATTGAATTGCGCAAGGATATGTACGGGAACGACCGAATGATAAAAGCCATAAAGAATAGCCAACTATGAATATTGAAGAAACCATCAAGGCCTTACGGGAGGAGCTGAGAGACCACAACTATAATTATTATGTGTTAGACAAGCCAACGATTTCCGATTATGAGTTTGACATGAAACTCAAGGAGCTTCAAGCTTTGGAATCACAGCATCCCGAGTTTTATGATGAAAGTTCGCCTACCATCCGCGTGGGTGGTATGGTTACAAAGCATTTTGAAACCGTTGTGCACGAGCATCGCATGTATTCCTTGGACAATTCCTATTCCAAGGAGGATCTGGAAGATTGGGAAAAACGAATCCAGCGTAATTTGGGCGACGCACCTGTATCCTACACCTGTGAGCTTAAATATGACGGCGCATCTATCAGTATAACCTATGAACACGGGAAATTGGTGCGCGCGGTGACCCGTGGCGACGGTTTTCAGGGCGATGATGTCACCACAAATATCAAAACGATCAAGTCGGTTCCCTTGCAATTAAAAGGGGATTATCCGGACAAGTTCGATATCCGGGGGGAAATCATACTGCCATTTGATGGTTTTGCCAAGATGAACGAGGAGCGTATCGCCAACGGGGAGGAACCCTATATGAATCCCAGAAACACGGCTTCGGGAAGTTTGAAATTACAGGATAGTTCCTTAGTGGCTCAACGGCCTTTGGAGTGTCTTTTATATAGTATCGTTGGTAGGAACACGGGGATAAGCACCCAGTTTGAAATGTTGGAAAAGGCGAGGGAATGGGGTTTTAAGGTGCCCACTGTGGCGAAATTGTGCCATAGTACCCAAGAGGTGATGGATTTTGTGGAATATTGGGACGTAAACCGACACAGTTTGCCGTACGAAACGGACGGCGTAGTGGTGAAGGTGAATAGTATCCAGCACCAGGAGGAACTTGGGTATACCGCCAAGTCCCCAAGATGGGCCATGGCCTATAAATTCAAGGCGGAGCAGGTATACACCGTATTGAACGAAATTACCTATCAGGTGGGCCGTACTGGGGCCATAACTCCCGTGGCCAACCTGCAGCCCGTTTTGTTGGCGGGAACGACCGTCAAACGAGCCTCCTTGCACAATGCCGATCAAATTGAAAAACTGGATATCCGCGAAGGGGATACCGTTTTTGTGGAAAAAGGCGGGGAAATCATTCCCAAGATCATTGGGGTGGATGTATCCAAACGGCCAGCAGATTCCAAACCGACGCAGTATATTTCTAAGTGCCCGGAATGCCACACTGAATTGATCCGTACCCCGGGCGACGCCAAGCATTATTGCCCAAACGAGTACGGCTGTCCGCCACAAATTACGGGTAGGATCCAGCATTATATTTCCAGAAAGGCCATGGATATTGAGGGTTTGGGCGGTGAAACGGTAGAGTTGCTCTTTAAGGAAGGCCTGATCAATGATTATGCGGATTTGTACGATCTTACCAAAGAGCAATTGTTGCCCTTAGAGCGTATGGCGGAGAAGTCGGCAGTAAATTTGGTCCAGGGGGTTGCGGATTCCGTTAAGGTGCCTTTCGAGCGGGTTTTGTTCGCCTTGGGCATTCGCTATGTGGGCGAGACCGTTGCCAAGAAATTGGCGAAAGCCTATAAATCAATCGATGCGCTGATGGTGGCTACCAAGGAGGAGCTGGTTTCGGTGGATGAAATTGGCGACCGGATTGCAGAAAGCGTGGTGGATTTTTTTCAAAACCCAAAGAACTTAGAGGCTATAGGTCGATTGCGACAGAAGGGGGTGCAGTTGGAACTATCGGCAGAAAAACTGGAAAATCAAACCGATGTTTTGCAAGGTGCTACCTTTGTAGTGTCGGGCGTATTCGAAACAGTGAGTCGGGACGAACTTAAAAAACTAATAGAGGACAACGGCGGCAGGGTGGGTTCCTCCATTTCTTCCAAAACAGCATATTTGGTCGCCGGGGACAAAATGGGACCTAGCAAAAGGACCAAGGCGGAGTCGTTGGGTATCCCGATTATCACGGAAAAGGAGTTTTTAGCAATGATTTAAATAAAAGGTATGGATTATTTCATTATCAGTGCAATACTGGTTTTTATTTCTGCAATTTTTGGGTACATCAATGTCCGATTTTTAAAGTTGCCCAATACTATTGGCCTGATGCTGATCACCATTGTGTTTACCCTAGCCGTTTTTGTTATAGGTTATGTGGATGACACCCTTTTGAATGCCGAAAGGTATATTATTTCCAAAATCGACTTTAAGACCGTGCTCTTGGATATCATGCTGAGTTTTCTGCTTTTTGCCGGGGCCCTGCATACGAACTTTGAGCAATTGAAGGTGCAGCGATGGCCCATTTTGGTCTTCTCCACCTTGGGCGTTTTGGTCTCTACCTTTTTGGTGGGGACCATCATGTTTTATCTATTGAAAATGATGCCCATGGACGTAAACTATATCCATTGTTTGCTTTTCGGGGCGCTTATTTCCCCAACGGATCCCATCGCGGTTTTGGGAATCTTGAAACAAGTGGGAGCTCCCAAAAAGCTGGAAACCAAAATTGTGGGTGAATCCCTTTTCAACGATGGGGTAGGCGTGGTCGTATTTTTGACGATTTTTAAAATGGCCTCCTCCGGTGGTGCCCCAGTAGAACCCATCGAAATTTTGGAGCTTTTTGGGGTAGAGGTCATTGGTGGTATTCTTTGGGGATTATTGATTGGTTGGGTTACGTACCGAATGATGCGCAGTATAGATGATTACGATATCGAGGTCATTATTACGCTTGCCGCGGTAATGATGGGAACGGTGGTGGCCCAAAAGTTGCATCTTTCCGCACCATTGGCCATGGTAACTGCAGGCTTGGTCGTGGGGAACGATACGGTGCGAAATTCGGCCATGTCCGAAACCACGGAAACTTATGTGGACAAGTTTTGGGAATTGCTAGATATTCTCCTTAACACCTTGTTGTTCGTGCTCATCGGTATGGAGATGTTGGTCATCAGTTTTGAAACCAGTTATATCGTAGCCGGATTGATTGCCATTCCCATCGTGTTGGGATGTCGTTTTTTAAGTTTGTTGATGCCCATAAAGTTTTTTGAGAAACGGTTGGATTTTGTACCCGGAACCAATTTGGTCATGACCTGGGGCGGACTGCGGGGCGGGATATCCATCGCCTTGGCTTTGGGTCTGACGCAGGATATGAATCGGGATTTGTTTTTGGTTATAACCTATGTAGTGGTGGTCTTTTCCATTATTGCCCAAGGTCTCACTGTTGGTAAATTAGTAGAACGCGTTACAAAATGAAACCAAAGGATTATACCGAATTTGAAGCGACACTTTTAGCATCCCATCCACCATCCGATTGGCCAGAGGGACTAAAAGCCCTTTGGTTCGATGCCAAAGGCGACTGGGAAGCATCCCACGACATTGCCCAGGAAATGCATAATTCATTAGGGAGTTGGATCCATGCCTACCTCCACCGAAAGGAGGGCGACCGATTCAATGCCGGCTATTGGTACCGACAGGCAAATAGGCCTTTTTCAAAATTGTCCTTGGAAGAGGAGCTTCGGGAAATTGTGGAATTTGTAATAGAGTAACTGGGATTTCTTTGGATGAAAATCTATGATTACAACGTATTGTGTTTGGAATACCCCGGAGGTTGAATCCCCTTCATCCGCAAATAGCTAACTGCCTGTGCCCTGTGGTGGACCGTATGGTTTTCGGCTCGGAGTATGAGGTCAAGATGGGTATGGCCCTCCAAATACCAAGGTTTTACCTTTTCTCGTCCCTCTTTTAAGAAGTCATCTTTTAATCCCTTCAAATTTGCCAATACATAATCGTGGGTTTCATTGAGATACTCTACAATCATGGCCTTGTTCTCTTCCGGACTGCGTTTTTGGAGACTATCTGCATTAAAGACACTTACGGGGTCCGGAAGGTCAAAAAAGAAAGGTGCATCCTTTAAAACGTTAAAATCGGCATAGGTCTTTTCATCCTTCAACACCCCCAGGAACATGTTATTCGTATACCCGATATGCAAAAAGTGCTGGGCAAAGCTCATTTGCTCCGGACTGGGCCTGAATTCCAAGTCCTCTAAGGGCATGGCATCCAAAACGGCCATTGTATAGCTCCTTGATTTTTCCCATCGGTTTATCAAAATATCCGCAATACTGGAATCCTCTTTTTCCAATTTTGGCATTTTGCTGGCAAGGAGTGTCAGCGGACTTAATCCGAGCCATCCCATCAAAAGTCTTCTTTTTAAATTAGGTTTTGAATTCATACCAATACTGAAAAATTTATAGTTTTATAATTTATAAATCTTTAATATACCCATTTTAAACTAGTGGGTAACCCTTTGGCCCTTTATCAATTGGAGGGCACGGTGGATTTTTCGGTATCAAAATAGTTGGAAAGGATAGAGGCGAGCGCTTCCTCACCGTTTAGGATTCGTTCTATTTTGTCCCAAGTATTCGGGTTGAGGACGGGCACCAAGGGTTGGTCCACTTTTTTTATTTTATGGAATACTTTTTTGATCTTATTGTCCCATACCTTGTGGTATTTTAAAAGATCGTCGGGGTAGACCGTTTTTCGTTTGGTGCCTTCGTTGATGCCTCGGAAAGGGCTGGAAATATTCAGGTACCCATAATCATCTGTCAATTGTTCCCCGCGCTGGATATCGCGAATGGCAATTTCAAAATCGTAGGCAGTGGTAAGACAATTGGAATTGAAACTATGGTTTACGTAACGCCCATGGTCCCAGCAAAGCACCAAGTTTCCGTTGTTGTTTCTATAGGTGTAGGTGTCCAATATTTCCTGATACAGAGGTTCCATATTCTGAAAATCCAAGGGAGTGAACTCCCGGTCCAATTTGTCCAAAACCCAGGTGATGGTCCCTGCGGGAATAAATTTGGTGGCGACGACGCCGTAGCCTACTTCGTTGCTTATAAATCGTAATTCGGTATGCGGGTGAATCATTTTTTTAAATGGTTTTAAGTGTCTCTTTATGAGTTGGTTATAAGAAACATTCTACTCCCAAACCCCATTCGGATTAAAAATTAAAATTAGATTATTTCTCAATACAAATGCAGGGTTCAACGCTATTTTGCTACGGAATTTTTCGACTTTTTTTGAAACCATTTTGTCATAATCTTGGGTGTTCTAAAAGGAGCCTATCGACTGAGAAATCCCATACTTTGTTCATGGAGTTCTAACACTTTTTTGCGTCGGTTTGCATTGATGCCTATTGCAATCCTGTCATTCTGATAGAGCTTCGATACCTATGGAAGCGACGTGGAAGCTAACTTTGATGTAGATTTCTCACACTCCTTTCAGTCGACTTCGACTCCGCTCAGTCTGACAGGTTCGAAATGAAACTTGATAAAAGCGGTTGGACCTGAAAACTCCTTACTTAAAACTGTTATCTGGCATAAAGCTCAAAGAATTCTTCGGTATCCTTGATATCCTCCAATCTTAACATCCAACACACTTCGGACAGATCAGAAAAATCGACCCCGTTTTGCTGCACTGCTTCGTTCAAATACCTACCTTCCTTACCATTATACTTGTTGGAGAGGTCCACCGCCAATTCCCAAACCGATTTCAATTGAGGATCCGTCACTTGCTCCTTCCATTGCGTATAGCCCGGTGTACGGAACCCTGGCGTGCCATTGCCCACGGCATTGCCATCGGGGATTTTGCGATAATCCGTCTGCTGTTTGGCAAAGTCCAAAAGCTCCGGTGTGGTCACTTCCTCGTTCCAATCGCTGTGCTGCACAATGTGGATTCGTTTGGTGGTTTCCAAATCCGGCAGTTTTGACTGTAGGGCCTTTACGAGTTTGGCGGAGAAGTCGGACTGACCCGCCTCCGCAATCCAGATATCACCTTGGGCCTCAAGCGTTGTCATAGCCTTTTGGGCCACTTCTTCCGCAGCGGCTTCCATGCGATTGTGGGCATCGGTCCAGTTTTTACCAAAGGCTTGTTGAAACAAATCATTGGGCGGCACGTACAGTCCCTCTTGAATACCGTAGGTTCCAGCAACGGCATGGTAGTTCACATGCATAAAGTTGGGGTGGGACATGAGCGTTAAAAGTCCGGCTGCTGCTTGAAGATCATCCACATCGGTCTTACAATCAAAATGCATTAACAAGAGGTCTTTTCCCAAATCGAATCTAGGTTGGCCGTTGTATAACTCTAGCGCTTGCAGGTACTTTTGGGCACCGGCCTCGGTCTGGTCGGTTAAAAATCCATTGAGTTCCGGATGGTTTTCATTTATGAAGGTAAGCAGTCGGGTCCTATTGTTTCCAAAGGTTTCATCGTCAAAATCTACATATTCCGTACGTAGACTGGATATTTTGCCATCCTTGAAGGTAATATAATTATCTGTTATAATTGGTTTTTCGTGCAGGAATTGGATGCGGGTATCTATCTTGGAAGCCCGGACCTTTACCGTGCCGTTTTCCTCTTGTACAGTTTCCAGGACTTCGTAGCTGGGGTCAAAAACAGCATCCCATCTTAAGAGTTCCTCATATCCCTCATGGGAATAGGTCATGGTAAAATCACCTTCTTCGGTCACAAGGCTATCCGCCATCAAATTCGGAATTTTAGCATAGTCTGAGGTATCCAACATTCCAAAGTATTCCTTTGCCACTTCCTGGGGAGGTATTTTTTCCGATTGTTTACAGGAAGTAAGTCCGATGGCGCAAAGTACCACTAAAAATAATATTCTATTCATTTTCATTTTTTAAAGGGATTATCCAAACATTTTTTTCCAAGTCGATATGACCGCCCATTTGTTCTTGAATGACCTTATCCGTAATTTGAAGCCCCGTTTCGGCCATGGCCTCAAACGTATCCATGCCGTTATTGGGGAAATTTTGTCGGGTTCTGTGAATATTGAATTTATTGGAAAATTCCCTGCCAAAAGCCTTTTCCACGCCGTTCTTGCCCATCATAAAACCGAGCATACCGCCCCAAGTTGCCGTAGGATTGTCCGAATCCCAGCCCGTGAGCACCCCAATTTTAATGGTTTCCTCCAAATCGCCTTCCCCATAGAACAAACTCACCAAACTGGCGGCAAAATTGATACCCGCGGCAAAACAGCCATTGCAATACAAATTTTGGGAGGTAATGTCGTAGCCGTCCAATTGATGTACCTGATATCTTTCATAAATGGAATCCCGGGTCTGTTCCCAAGGAATTCCGGAATTGTATAAGTCAAGGACATAGTCGTACATTTTGGCGGGATATTCCCCATCTGGCAAGGATTTACGTGCTTCATTGGCCATCCATTGAATGCGTTGAGGCATTTCTTTATCCATAGGCCGACTAGCCAAAGCATACATGCGCACGTAAAATTGGGAGATATCCTCAGCCTCTTGACTGGCTACCGTTCGTATGGGAAGTTCGGCCATTTTAATGGCGACATCCGGTCGGGTAGGAGCGAAAAGTCCGAAAATCTCCGTGGTCAGTTGGGCATCTATCATTTCAAAATGTTCGTTTTTTTCCGGGCTTCCCGTAGCTGGAGGCAAAATCCCTTCTTGCATCAGATCAAAGGCTTTTTGGTTGGACACCCATAAATAATTTTCTTCTTTGGGCCGGATATGTTTTAACCATCCGTCCCTGATCTGTTCCGGGGTTAAAATGGACGTTTGATGGCTATGGAGTAGGTATTGGTACATATATTCAATATCCGTATCATCGTCCGCGCCCCATATTTCAGTAGTGTCCCGAAATACAAAATCAATAGTAGGGGAGAGGTCGCTGGGTTCACCATTGGAAAAAATACTGGGTTGGTCCGGTTTGCCCCAATCTTCACGGGTATAAAACTCGCCCGTTTGTATTTCTCCAATGTTACCGATTTTATCCATTTCCGTTACCAGCCCCGTCCAATTGGCAATGCACTGTGCCAGCCAAAATCCGTAGAGTTGGTCTTTGTACGCATCCCGGGATATGGTAATGGTTTCCGTTTTTACTGCCTCTGCTTTTCCCCTTGTTTCGTTTTTACATGCCAACATGCTTAGGATGAGTGCAGGAACGTATACTAGTTTTGGCTTCATGGAGGAGGATTTACTAAATAGGTTGATTATTCCTTAAAAATAGGGGATAGCTGTTGATTTGGCAACTTTTGGTTTTCTAACGGTCCTTGCAGTCGACTTCGATTCCCATAGCACTTTGCTCAGGGTAGGTCGCTCCGTCTGACAGGTTCGAAATGACAATACATACATAGAAAGAGGCGCAAAGCACCTTACTTCAACCGCATTTCAGGAAACGGGATATAGGTATCATCGCCGGGAACTTTGGGGAATTTCTTGTCCATCCAGTCCTGTTTTTGCTGTTTTAGTTTTTCCCGGTCCGAAGACACAAAGTTCCACAGCAAATAATGTTCCCGCCCCAAGGGTTTGCCCCCGAACAACAATAGCTGCGTGTTTGCCTTCACGTGAATGTCGCAGTGATTTTCCGTTTTGGATATCAGCATTTGGCCGGCCTTGATTTCTTGGTTCTTTTCCAAGACACTGCCCGTGACCACCACAATGGCGATTTCTCCTTCCAGTTCCCCATTGATTTTAATGGTCTTTTCCTCCGGACTTTCAATTTTAAGCATAAATAAGGGTGAATAAACATTTAGGGGCGATTTACGGCCATATCCTTCTCCGGCCACCAGGGTATATTTGGTGTTCCCCTCTTCCCAAATGGGTAAGTCCTCTTTGGGAATGAACTGAAAATTAGGTTCGATCTCCTCCAATTCCTTGGGTAAGGCCACCCACACCTGATAACCGTGCATGGTAAATTCGGTCTCTGTTCGCAAATGTTTCGGTGTGCGTTCTGTGTGTGTCACGGCCTTTCCGGAGGTCATGAAACCTACATCCCCGGGGGTAATGATTTGGTTGGCGCCGGTACTGTCCTTATGGGCCACTTCACCTTCAAATAGGTAGGTCAAGGTACTTAGACCGGTGTGGGGGTGTTGGTCCACGTCCATATAAATACCTTTGCCCAAGGTAGCGGGCCCCATGTGGTCTATGAAGGTAAACGGACCTACTTGTCGCTTTTTACGGACGGGTAGGAGTCGGCCTACGGTAAATTGGCCAATATCCGCAGGTTTTTCATCCACCAGTATTTGATTGTTTGTCATGTTTTTTGGGGATTTTTAGTTTAAAGAGTGCTATAGTATCCTTTTTAAGGAAGTTACTAAAAAACCAGCACGAACTCGTATTATGTTTTTCTTAATTGCAAACCTAATACACGAATAAAGAGTTACCGGATCTTTTTAAGATAGACCTCTGGGACAAATGGATTTGCCTGTAACCTTAGAAAAAAGATAGCAATATAAATACATCCTTAGTATAGGACCATATCATTCAACCTGCATTCTGTACCTCAAAATAACCAGCGTAATTATATAGATCAAAACGATGCCAAACGGAATTACTATAAACCGATACTCCGGAAAAAGATACCATAGCGCAAGCACCAAAATGGTTCTGGTCAACGTGTGAAAGATACCGCTCCAATGTTTGATGATCCAAGAAAATGGCAACCACATCAATCCCGTCAAAATGCCAACGGTCATGGGCAGGGAGGTGTAATCCAAAAGAAAAAAGGGGATGGCTATGGAATATACGAGAATTGCCTGGCCTGCCGTGTAAAGAAATAGGGTGTCGAATTCATTTTTGGGCTTTGTTTTGTCCAAGAAGTTTTCACCGGTGAACTTTGATAGGAACAATCCTAGGTAGACGATACTGCCTGTACCAATAAATATGGACCAAACCGACACAAACTCAGAGAAAAAAATTCCAATGAAACCAATGATGGTCCAAACAATCAATCCTGCCAAGGGCGTTGCAAGAAATTTTTGGTTGGCAAATTCTATGCGTTGTTCTTCGAGTGTTCTGTTCATGACCTATCTCTTATTATTTGTACTCAGTCTTTTATTTCTTCCGATTTCCCCGTGATACCCAAATACTATGGTTTTATCGAAATTTAATTAAAATCTATTCGATTTACAGGAGTAATTTAAATTTGGGCAATATTTGGTTTCACATCTAGCCTTTTTCTTCGATTAACAATCAACAACCAAAAGGACAACAATATCAAACACCCTACCATAAAAAGCGGTACATAGTACATTTGTTGTGTAGGTATATTTATAGCTACCAGCAGGGCTCCCAAGGAAATGATACCCGCAACGACAGCATAACCCATTTCATCGTAGAACCATGCATAGGGGAAGAAATGGGCGCCTGTGATGATGACATAGGTCATCACGAAATAATCTGGATTGTCCTTAAGCACAAAGAACAAAAAGGCAAAATAGAAGAGCTGCGCAAAATTGAGCCACATGCCCAATGGCTGCAAAGGATTCGTTTTGGTCGTCCATTTGGTTTTAAGAATTTTGGATAATCCATATGCTAATGGTAACATAATCATACCTATATAGAATGTCCACATACTTTGAGTAAAGGGTTCTTGTGGCAAGGTCCAGATGTAGGCGATTATGGACCAAACAATTGCCGCAGAAATGATAAAATCGATACCGCTTTTGGTGTTGATTGCCAGTTCTAACTTTAACTTTTTTAAATCCCTTTTGTCCATGATACTTTTGAATTGATTACCCAACAAAAGTAAATTGGTCCAGAGAAAACTAATAATTTGTGCTACCCAAGTGTAGTATTATGGGGATAGGCTGAGTAAATATTACATTAGTACCAAATGAAAGGGCGTAAATAACGTTCTAGTTAAATGTATCTTTCGTATAATTAGTTTTTTAAAAACATCCTCATTTTTTCATTTACCACTTCAGCTCGATCAATGGATAAAAAATGTCCTGCGTTGTGAACAATTTCACCTTTACCATTTGGAAGGGAATTGGCGATTTCAACTGTTTTTTCGGTATTGATCATATCGTCATCACCAATCAATACCAATATGGGCATATGCAAGGATTTCAATTCGTCATTTGAAAAAGGCCGCATGTTCGTGATGAACTTATTTTCTGATTCTAAATCCAATCCTAATGTGTATTGTTTTAAATAGGCGTCGTTAATTTTATCCACATTTTCGGACATACTTTCCAGGCTTTGTTCTATTTGTTTTTCTTTGGAGGCCAGTAAGGTTACAATGTTTTTCAATAAATCCATACTTGGTCTAATCCAAGTAAAGGTTTGGGCCGGACTCAATAAAATTAGGCTTTTGACTTTGCTTTGATTATTTAATGCCAAAGTAACGGCCAACCAACCCCCACGGGAAGCACCAATTAAATGATATTGGTCCAAATCCAAAACATATAAAACCTCTTCATACCAATCCGTTACTTTTTCTACACTTTCAATATCATTATACAAATAGGATTTTCCAGGCTCCAGAATGAAGTCAATGGCGAATACCCTATGGTTCTTACTAAGTGACCCAATATTTGGATACCACATGGTAGAACTGGCATTCATTCCATGCAGTAATACCAAAGGTTCCGCATTTTTTGGACCGCTTACAATAACATGGGCAATTCCATTCGTAGTGGTGATGTATAACTCATCATAGGACACACCCCACAAGCTTAGAGTTTTGTCATAGGCTTTATAATAGGCCTCCTTGGAAGGCGACGGATCGGTGATGTACTCCGGTACTTTTTTGTACTCGGCATATTTGTCGGCACAATTTGTGAATAAAAGTAAAACGGAAAGCAAGCATAACAGTCTCATAATATCGTTTAAAATTAGGAGAAAATATAGTGTAAAAAACCTTTTGAAATACAGGCACGTATTACTGGGTATCGATTAGCCGTTGCATGCTGGGTATAATAGACAAAGTTTCCTAATCTAATATTTTCCCATAATCGACACGGGCTTTTGCCAAGCCTTTAGGATTGGGGTCCAAGTACAATTCATAGCCCTTTAAAAGTTTCACTTTTTTGATTTCGCCCTTTTCAATAGGTATTTCCTCAATGACGTTTCCAGTTTGTTGGATTCTGATGATAAAGAGCCTATCCCGAATATTTTTGACGACGCCATAGCAATCCTCCCCAAAATAGGGGTTTATGGTGGCATCTTGCCCGATACCTTTCCCGGTCATGATCATGCTTTGGGAAGGCTCCAATATGAATTCTGTCTGGGCCGAAACTTCAAAATAGGTAAAGGACAGTAGACAGATAAATAGTATTGATTTTTTCATTTTACTCTTGATATCTAATTAACAATTAGCAGCTCGAGCGTTTCGCACGCATTACTAATGGTTAACGATTTTCTTCTTTTTAAACAACAATGAAATCCAAGATACGATTAATGTAAGTATTGCTCCAATTCCAATCCCATAGCTCAACCACCAAAACCACCGCATGGCAAGTTGACCACCCTGAAATGCTGTTTTTTCCGAAAAAGTGAATGAAAGATTGCCGGCAAGTACATAGGATATTGGAACCCAAAGAATGCCCAACAATAGTATTATTTTCAAGAATCTTGATAGAATTCCATTGAATTTGCTCGAAGGCTCTCTGAGGTCTTTGAAGCCCCAATAGATAGTAAAGGGTAATGAAATCATAACAATCCAAGTTATTAGGGTTCCCAAAGGAATTTCATTGTTTTTATCCAGAGCGATTGTAAGTAACGGGGAACCGGTAACCAAAAGGATGATTACACTCAAATTCAAAAATAGACCACCGAAAAAATATAGCTTTCTTATATTCATTTTTGTACTTGTTGCCAGAAAGAACTTCGTTAAACAACGGTTTTACCTCGAGCAGCACGTTAGTTGCCCCTTCCTTTTAAAGGCCCGGGCAGAATGCCCGCGCCAGCGGGTATAATTTCTATCGGCATTTTATTCCAGTTTGGTCATTTTTACTATTCGTTCAGCCATTTCAACCAAATCTTTTAGGCTTGAGTCTTTACCTTCACTAGATTTTTTGGAAACTCTTTTTCTTAATGGATCTCTATGGATTTCTTCCAAAGCTGTTTTTATATAATGGACATACTCTTCATTTCCATCAGTTCCATTCTTTTTTAACTGCTCAGAAAATCCAACAATGGCTTTTGATAAAACCATTTTATAAGCGTAGTCTTCTATGATGTTCTTTTGTTTCGTGTATTGGTTTGCGCAGAATACCGACCCGATTATAGGCAACGGCAATAATGATATTCTACCAACCAAAACACCTATATTATCTGGATTAGCCTGTAAAATCCAAATCCCTAAACAAACTGTACCAATGAGACAAATCACTGCACCTAATATCCAACTTCCAAAAATCCACTTATTATTTGAATTTTCATATTGTCCTTGGAATGAAGCACTAATTCCCTCAGCTGTTGTATAGTTTAATGCTTTTTTGGATGATTCAATAAGATTATTAGCTTCTTTTAATATTGTTTTTCTCTCTATTTCATATTCGGACAGCTTTCTATTATTTTCCTCAGTTTTCTGTTCCAAATCATCTAGCCTTTTCTCTCTGTCCTGAACTTTATTCGCAAATGATGTAATAAGCTTTTCGTTTGATTTGCTTTCAGTTAGTGACTCCTCAATTTCAGTAAGGTTTTCGGAAGCAGCTTCTTTTATTGATTCTAAATTTGTGTTTATTGATTCTAGAATTTCGGATTGCTTTATCAATTCGGTTTTTCGAGTAATAATTGATTCCAGTTCTCTTTCAATTTCTTTTAGTTTTTCGGTTGTTTTATCTAATTTTTCATCTAAGCTACTGTTACTGTCGTCAATGTCATCTTTTAGTTGTTTAGAATCCACAAGTACTTGCTGAAGTTGTAATTTAATTTTTCGGACTTCTTCGATTTCCGATTCAAATTCCACTTGTCTATCAGAAAAATAACGAACATTAAAACTTCTTAATATAATTTTTAAAGCTTCAAAATGAGGGATATAATTAACAGGATTTTCTATATAAGTCACAATCCGAGTTAAATAAGTTAGGATGTCATTTCGCTCACTATATGTGGAGATTTTAGCAAATTTGGAAGGGTATCTTGTTAATGTTGAAATATCAGTTAAAAGAGCCTCAATTCCACCAATAAGGCCTTTAAAAGTATATTCATTTTCGCTACCATATTTTGTATCGCCATAGCCTCTCAAATTCAAAGCCTTAATTCTTTCTCGAATTTCGTCTCTTTTCTCTCTAATTTGATTGACACTGTTTAATTCCATTACTTTTTCAGATTTGTGCTTACGATTAGAGATTAGCACAATTACAAATAATTCTATTTTAGAGGCTACAATTTACTCAGTTTTGAATTCATTAAATCATTTTAACTCTTTAGTTATCAACGTTATTACCAACAATCCCATCAGAAAAACCCTACCACCAGACTACAAAAAACTTTTCAGAGGTAGTAGGTACTTTTGTGATCCAAAGCATAGGGGCGTTTTGTTGGAGCAGGCGCATGTTTACCTCCAAAATTGTTTCATTCTGGAACATCTAGGCCACGTCTTCTTGAGTAGACACTATCCATTTTTGACCTCTTACTTTAACCCACGTTCCTTTAATACTTTTTCCAAATCATTATGCTTATTTGGATTTTTAAGCATCCGGTAGATAAAAAATAGGGGTATTAACATGGGGATTAGTAATCCAAGTTTTTTGTCCGGTGTTTGGATCCAGGAAAAAACGCCATAAATAAGTATGCCAGCAAGAAAACCTATTGTTATTGCGTTGAAAATTTTAGATTTATAATGTTTCTTTTTTTCGAGCAATAATTCTTCGTCCGTTAATTTATGAAGTTCCTTTTTTTCCATTTGAGCCAACTTTAAATATTCACGTTCTTCTAATAAGAGCGTAGATAGCATTAAGTTCCGTTTTTAAATAACAAGATACTTCTTTCCAACCAGTGAAAAAATACACCGAACCCCTGTGTTATTTGGAGTTATCAACAATAAAATTAGAAAAACCCTACCACCAGACTACAAAACACTTTTCAAAGGTAGTAGGACCTTTTTTGATCCAAAGCATGGGGGCGTTTTGTTGGAGCAGTCGCATGTTTACCTCCAAAATAGTTTCATACTGGGACATCCAGGCCACGTCTTCGTGGGGCGCGACCACCCATTCCGTTTTATAGGGGATATAAAATTCATAGGACTGGAAGTCGGCGCTCCGTAAATCCTCCAAACGCAGCCAATAGCCAACAATACATTGGGGATTTAAGGGGCGGATATTTATGGCCTTACTTTGATACGGCTCAAATAGTTGGGCCTTGTAGCAGGTTTGGTGTCGGATGTTTTGAGTTGGGATGCCTTTTTCGGCCAATGTTTTTTGACCCGCAGGTGAATGCAGCAGTCCAAACTGCTCGTTCTTTATCTTTTCCATTTTGGTAAAGAACATGTCCCGTCGGTTGGGGCCCATCAGCTGGTGTATTGGCTCGGAAATTTGGGGGTTTATGATGTAGAATTTATAGGTCAGCTCCAAATGGATGATGTGTCCCGTTGCGGTTTCCCGCAGGATATAATCGATTTCCCCCAAAGTCTGCTTGCCCTGCCTTACGGGTTCATTGTACAACAAGATTTCATAGGCCAGGGAGGCTTCCAATAATTGTTTGCACACATGCTCCATTTGATGTCCCAACCGAATCTTATGGGGAATGGGGGCAGGGGTGAAGTGGGTAAATTCTACGTAAGGAAATTCGAACTGTGTAATGCCAAACTGGGTCTTGGTCCACAGCGGCGGAGTGTATTGGAATCCTGTAAATTGTCGGGCTAGGTGTGAGGACACGGAGGTTGGTTAAAAGTTTTAAGTTACTAGTTATATGTGAAAATTTAAAAATGAAAAGTGAAAAAATGACAAGTGAAAAATGAAAACTGAAAAATGTAGATTTTACGATCAACCATCAACCATCAACCATCAACCATCAACGCCTGCCCTGAGCGGAGCCGAAGGGATCAACCATCAACTACCAGTAATTGATGACAGCGTTTGGCGAAAGGCTTGTAGTTTAAAGCCTACAGCCAATAGCTAAAATCCCAAAAGCTAAAAGCCAATAGCCAACTGCCAACATCCAATCAACGTTAACATTTCCTAAAAAGCATTCCCATAATACTCAAATATGTTAATTTTAGGGTATGGCTATGAATACAAGAAAAGGATTCCGTTTTGTGCCTTACGAGGCGCCGGAACAAACCCCTTTTGAAAAACTTTTTGATATTTTTCAGGAACTCATAACCCATACTTCGGGCGATTTTGACGAGGCCATCGATTGGCTGCGCGAATTGGACAAGGAGTACGAACTTACGGACGAGAACTACACCATTGAGGATTTTATAGAGGACCTCAAGGATAAGGGCTACATCCAGGAGGAATTCGACCTAGACCCCGATGCGGAGAATGGCGAAATGGGCGAAGACGGTGAGAAAGGTTCTGGAAAAGGTAGTATCTCCATCACTGCTAAAATGGAACGTATCATTCGTCAGCGTGCCCTGGACCAAATATTCGGCAAGCTCAAACGTCAGGGTGCTGGAAACCATAAAACGGGCAAATCCGGACAGGGCGATGAACATACGGGCGATTTTAGGGAATACCGCTACGGTGACGGTCTCGAGCATATTTCCATGACGGAAAGCCTTAAAAACGCTCAGGTGAACCACGGCATAGGCAGTTTTAACCTGAGCGAGGAGGACCTGGTCGTTGAGGATACCCAATACAAGGCCCAGATGAGTACCATCTTGATGATCGATATCAGCCATAGTATGATTCTGTACGGGGAGGACAGGATAACCCCGGCGAAAAAAGTTGCGATGGCCCTATCGGAACTGATTACCACCCGTTATCCCAAGGATACCTTGGAAGTTTTGGTATTTGGGAATGATGCTTGGCCCATTCCCATAAAGGATTTACCCTATTTGAAGGTTGGCCCTTACCATACCAATACAGTGGCTGGATTACAATTGGCAATGGATATGCTGCGACGAAAGCGGAACACAAACAAACAGATTTTTATGATTACCGACGGTAAGCCCAGTTGCCTTCGTTTGCCGGACGGTACCTATTATAAGAACAGCGTGGGATTGGACGATTATATTGTGGAGAAATGCTACAATATGGCCCGGCAGGCCCGAAAACTTCATATTCCCATCACCACGTTCATGATTGCCCAGGACCCGTATTTAATGCAGTTTATCCGGCACTTTACGGAAGCGAACAAGGGAAAGGCCTTCTTTACGGGCCTAAAAGGTCTGGGCGAAATGATTTTTGAGGATTATGAGTCGAACCGAAGGAAAAAACTACGTTAGTTAAAAACATTAGCTAACTAAGTGAAAAATTAAAATTGAAAAGCGGGTAGTGCATAACACCTACAATAGCTAACATAAAGGACAAAAAAGAATATGAGCTTGAACTATAAGGAAATTAAAATATTGGGTGCCTTAAAAAAGGCAGGATATCAATCCAAAAGTATAAAGGACGAACTTAGGGACAACTTGCGTGAACTAATTAAATCGGGTGCGGAGACCTTCACCGGGGTTTGGGGCTATGAGGATTCTGTAATTCCAGAATTGGAAAGGGCCATTTTATCCCGACATAATATTAACCTTTTGGGACTACGCGGACAGGCGAAAACCCGATTAGCACGCTTGATGGTCAACCTGTTGGACGATTATATTCCCGTTGTGGAAGGTTCCGAAATCAACGACGATCCCATGGCGCCCATGTCCCGCTACGCAAGGGAACTGATTGCCCAAAAAGGGGATGAAACACCCATTGCATGGTTGCCAAAAAGTGAGCGATTTTACGAGAAACTGGCCACTCCGGATGTGACCGTGGCCGATCTGATAGGGGACGTAGACCCCATAAAGGCAGCAAACTTAAAATTGTCCTATGCGGATGATCGAGTAATCCATTTTGGAATGATACCTAGGGCCAATCGCTGCATCTTCGTAATCAATGAGCTGCCAGATCTACAGGCGCGTATCCAGGTTTCCTTGTTCAATATTTTGGAGGAGGGCGATATACAGATTCGTGGGTTTAAACTCCGATTGCCTTTGGATATTCAGTTTGTATTCACTGCAAATCCTGAGGATTATACCAATCGGGGAAGTATCGTGACGCCGTTGAAGGACCGGATCGGTTCCCAAATCCTTACCCACTATCCCGATGATATTGAAACAGCCCGAAAAATTACGGAACAAGAGGCACATTTGGATTCCAGACAAACCGATGCCGTTTACGTGCCAGACCTGGCCAAGGACCTTTTGGAACAGATTAGTTTTGAGGCCCGGAACAGTGAATATGTGGACGCGAAGAGTGGGGTAAGTGCCCGTACTAGCATCACGGCCTTTGAAAACCTTTTAAGCACCGCTGAACGCCGGGCCTTGTTGACCGGGGCGGAGAATACCGCAGTGCGGTTGAGCGATTTTTTAGGGGTAATTCCAGCAATAACCGGTAAAATTGAATTGGTCTATGAAGGCGAGCAAGAAGGGGCGGACGTCGTTGCCGAAATCCTTATAGACGAAGCCGTCAAATCGCTTTTTCCGGAATTTTTCCCCCAGATTAACAAATTACAGCGCAAGGATGAAGAGACGCCGTATGATGAGCTATTGCATTGGTTTTTTCAGGGAGAAGGTTTTGAACTTCTAGATGATTTTACGGACGAGGAATACAAAAGGGCATTGGACGGCATACCGCCACTGAATGAGTTAATAAAGACTTATCAGCCGGAGTACCCAAAGAGAGATGTCTATTTTCTAAAGGAACTGTTGCTTTGGGGTTTGGTATCGCATAAAAAGCTCAATAAACATCGGTTTTCAGAAGGCTATCAGTTCAAGGATTTATATAGCAGTTTTTTAAAGGACATATAAAAAAATCCCTTCCAATTTTGGAAGGGATTTTTAATTTGATTGGTTATGGTTGTTTCCTAAGAGTTCCAGGTATCTATGTGCTGGTTCCTATCATCAAAAACATAGGTTCCTACAAATTGCTTGCGATAGCTATACGTAAGGAACGTAAGGCCGAACAGCATTGTATACAGTACAAACATTAAGATTCCAATGGGAAGAAAGGTCACCGGAATCAAATGGTTTTCATAATCGCTATAGGATAACAGCGTAATTAAAGTCTCAATAATTTTAAATAGGTAGACCAGGCTGACGATGTAAAGTCCGTATTCCAAATTTCGCATGGGAACATCGCTCAACTCCCTTTCCCTAATTTTAAACCACATCACGTATAAAAAAACGAGATGTACCAAGGAAAGGATTGGGAAAATATAATTGTCTACCTTAAAAAAGTAGAACTTGTTGGTGTAAAGTCCGTAAAAACTGAACACATTGAGTAGAACGATACTGATCAAGGATAAAAGCAGCGTAAGCTTCCAAGAAAAAACCCTTTTTATGGTACTGAGCATATTTGATCTTTCGGTATTGAATATGATTGATTCCTTATAAAACGGAAACAACTTTGGTTTATTCTAAAAACTCGATGAACGGTACGTTCTTCTTTTAAAAGGGAAATTTTAACTTTAATACTCTAATTTTCAAAACTTTATGAAATCCATTTTTTAGCTATGGCCTTGTTGGAGAATACAATTAGGGCTATGGCGATGACCAAGATCATGATGGGCATAATCATCGCATTTGGCCCATAGACTTCAAAAGTATCGCTCATAAAAAAGTTATAACTCATTTGTCCCAAAAGCCCAAGCAAGGAAATAACGAATAACGGCTTGGCCCATTTTTTCCGTAGAAGTAGAAAAATACATGCAATGGTACCGCCCCAAACGGCGATTGCGAACGCTGCAGTAACCCAGGCAGGTTGTGTTTCATATAGATTTCGTTCCGCCTCCGTCATCGCGGCGCGCACTTCATCGGACATGTACGCCTGTCCGATATAGGCCATCGCTCCGGCCAAATTCCAAAGTAATGCCAAAACACTTACGATCCAAAACCACGCAGGTGGTTTTATTTTAGTTTCAGTTGTCATAATTATTGGTTTTGATTAGTTGTGTTTAAATTACAAAAAAGTTGTAAGCAATGAACGATCCTTCTTATTTTAGATCCATACTCCAAAAATGAAAAGAACCCGTTACTTTTATCTGATTCGTATCCAATATTTAGGATTTAGATACAGCGGATGGCAAAAACAGCCTGGCCGAAAGACTGTTGAAGGCATGTTGGACAAAACGTTCAAACACGTACTTCCAGATGCAAAGTTCAAAATTTTGGGTTCCGGACGTACCGATTCCAAGGTTTCCGCCTTGGATGGCGTTTTTGAACTGTTTTTGGATGATACGCCCTTGCCCGATTTTGAAACCTTTTTACCTATCTTTAATAGGAACCTTCCACCGGATATTCGTGCGTTGGACATCAAATCCGTTTCCAAGGATTTCAATATCATCAAAAACAGCAAATCTAAGGAATATGTATACCTATTTTCCTACGGGGAAAAGAACCATCCCTTTTGTGCGCCTTTTCTTTACAATGTCATTGAAAACCTTAACATTTCACTGATGAAAGAGGTCGCACCCCATTTTGTGGGTACGCATGACTTTTCTACATATACAGCCCGATTAAAACCCAATACGCAGGTTATACGGACCGTAGACTATTGTGAAATTTTGGAAAACGACCTAATATACGGTTCCTTTTTTCCCAATAATAGCTATAAACTTGTGGTTAGGGGACAAGGGTTTATGCGCTACCAAATTAGAATGATCATGGGCGCCTTGATCCAATTGGGCAAAGGCGAACTCGGGGAGCAGGAAATTCTGGATTCCCTAAATCCCGATATAAAATTAAGATTGACTACCGTAGCCCCTGGCTCAGGACTCATATTGAACGAGGTAAAATTCGATTGATACGACTTGGGGCTTTTGACTATATTTAAATAAATTTCCGGTATGGTGAAAAGAAAAATTGGATTGCCAAAAAGAAAGAAAAAGGTATCGCGTGTTCGGGAAAAAGTAGGTGCCGCCCCGGGAACGGTCAGTTATTTGGGTACTAAGGAGAAGTCGGAAAGTCTCGTATTCATTACCACCTACGATTCAGAAGAGGTGGAGACCCAGGAACATAAACGATTGGAAGATATCCTCCAATATCAAAAGGACCCACGAACATCTTGGATCAATGTTATTGGCATTACGGATGTACGTTTTATAGAGGAATTGGGGCAGGGTTTCGCCCTGAACAACCTCCTTTTGGAGGATGCCGTGGATACGGACCAACGTCCAAAAATCGACGAATATGATGGTTATATTTTTGGGGTTTTTAAAATGCTCTATTTGAACGAAAACGATGAAATTGTTCCTGAACATATCGCTATGGTACTCATGACGAATTCCGTGCTGGTTTTTCAGGAAGTCAAGGATGATGTTTTCAACGGGGTGCGGAATAGAATAAACTCAAAATCCGGACGAATACGGAGTCGAGGTGCAGATTATTTGTTCTTCGCACTCTTGGATGCCATCATCGACAATTATTTTTTGGTTCTGGAGCACATTAATCACCGTATTGAACTCTTGGAGGATGAAGTCTATGCCGACCCAAAACCGGAGGTGGCCCACCAAATACAACTGTTAAAGAAAGAGGTATTGAAAATACGACGCTGGGTCTTCCCCGTAAAGGAGTTGGTGAGCAGGCTGATCGATTCTGAAAGCCCCCTGATCAAACACGATACCAAGTTATTTCTACGGGACGCTTTGGACCACTCCCTGGAAATAAACGAAACACTTCAGATTTACAGGGAAATGAGTATGAGCCTTATGGAAATGTACATGAGCAACATGAGCAATAAAATGAACGAGGTGATGAAGGTATTGACCATTATGGCGTCCATTTTCATTCCACTGACCTTTATTGCGGGTATCTATGGTATGAATTTCGAACACATGCCGGAACTACATTATAAATATGGGTATTATGCAGTTTGGGCCGTAATGGTCCTGCTTTTCATAGGAATGATGGTCTATTTTAAAAGAAAGGACTGGCTGTAGAAAATTGTCCGATCAATCGAATAGATCTGAGGAAAGATAACGGTCACCCCTATCGCACACGATGGATACAATGACACCACTTTCCAATTGCTCGGCCAAACGAAGTGCCACTGTAGCGGCCCCTCCAGAACTCATACCGGAAAAAATGCCTTCTTCCTTGGCCAATCGTTTTGCCATTTCCACCGCTTCTGCCTCACTGACTTCCATCACCGTATCCACTTTGGAGGCATCGAATATTTTGGGTAGGTATTCTTTTGGCCATTTACGTATGCCGGGTATTTTAGAGTTGTCCGTGGGTTGTACCCCAACAATCTGAATATCCTTATTTTTCTCCTTTAGGAACGTTGATGTTCCCATAATGGTGCCCGTTGTCCCCATGGAGGAAACGAAATGGGTGACGGTACCTTGGGTGTCCCTCCAGATCTCGGGTCCGGTGGTCATGTAATGTGCCTTCCAGTTGTCGTCGTTGGCAAATTGGTTGACCATGACAAAACCTTCTTTTTCGACCTTGTTTTCGGCATAATCGCGGGCACCCTCGATACCTATATCGGATGGTGTTAGGGTCACTTTTGCACCATAGGCGCGCATAGTTTGTACCCGTTCCTTGGTTGAATTTTCGGGCATTACGAGTTCAATGTCCAATCCGAATATTCCTGCTATCATCGCCAAAGCAATGCCCGTATTTCCGCTGGTAGCCTCAATGAGTTTGTCTGTCGGTTTTAAACTTCCACGTTCAAGTCCGCTTTTGATCATATTATAGGCGGCCCTATCCTTTACACTGCCTCCTGGGTTATGGCCCTCCATTTTAAACAGTAGTTTAACGTTGGGATTGGTGTTCATTACTTTGGATTCCACCAACGGGGTGTTTCCAATAAGGTCAAGAATCGAATTAGACATCGGTCTGGGTTTTGATTTTTATTTCTGGGGAGTGGTAAACGGTGCTATTTGCTGGAACCGATGACGTCAGCCAAGCATTTCCCCCAATAATACTGTTGGCACCAATGACCGTATTCCCTCCTAAAATCGTGGCATTGGCATAGATTGTAACGTTGTCCTCAATAGTGGGATGCCTTTTCGTCTGCTGCAAATGTTTGGCCACATACAGCCCGCCCAGCGTGACACCCTGATAGATTTTCACATGGTTTTTAATGATGGCCGTCTCGCCGATGACAACACCTGTTCCATGGTCGATATGGAAGGAATCGCCAATTTGGGCGCCTGGGTTGATGTCCACACCGGTTTGGCGATGGGCATATTCTGTCATTAATCGGGGTACCAAGGGAAAACCTATGGTATAGAGCTCATGGGCAAGCCTGTAAATGGCAATGGCATAAAAACCGGGATAGGCCATATAAACCTCCTCAATGGAAAGGGATGCAGGGTCGCAGTTAACCGTGGCTTCCGCATCCATGTTCAATTTTTCAAGAATGCCGGGTAGCTTTTGCACATAATTTCCCCAAATTTTCTTGCAGGGTTTTTGACAATCCCAACAAGCCAAATCTACAAGATTGTCGAATTGCGCTTCTAGTTTTTCCAAGTTATCCGCCACGGGGATTTCAATATCGAACAAGGTATGGAAAAGGAGGTCCGTAAAGGCTTCGGTATCTTTCTTCAACTGAAACCGCAGGTTTGGCTGCTTCTTGTGAAGTTTTATTTTTTCAACGATGGATGGGTGGCTCATTGGCTTGGTTTATCTTTCAAAATTAACCATTAATTCAAAAGGTCTTCCTCGCAAATGGTTAACTTTAGCTTAAAATCACAATACCGTAGTCGTATGTCACAAACCGTAATTACTAAAAATACACTCGATTTTTTAAACGATCTAAAAAAGAACAATAACAGGGATTGGTTCGAGCAACATAAAAAGCGGTTCAAGGTCCAGCAGGCTGAGGTCAAGAAGTTTTTTCAGGTAGTTATGGACAAGTTGAATATGCATGATAAGATAGAAAAAATGAAAGTTTTCCGGATTTATAGGGATATCCGGTTTTCAAAGGACAAAACACCTTATAAGTTCAATTTTTCGGCCTCATTTACTAGAATGGGAGCGGATCGTAGAGGAGGCTATTACGTGCATATACAACCCGAAGGTAGTTTCATCGCCACTGGATTTTGGAATCCAGAAAAGGACGATTTGCACAGGATTCGAAAGGAGTTCGAGGTGGACGCCATCGAGTTTAGGTGTATTATGGAAAACCATGACTTCCAAAAAATCTGGGGAAGTTTGGAAGGGGAGGAGCTAAAGACCGCGCCTAAGGGATTTGATAAGGATGATCCCAACATCGACCTCATCCGCAAGAAACAGTATATTTTTATGCGAAGGTTTACAGATCAAGAAGTATTAGCACCTGATTTTGTAGAGAAAATCAACGAATCCTTTATGGCTATTCGGCCTTTTTTTGATTTAATGAGCAACATTTTGACCACGGACCTTAACGGGGAGTCGCTTTTAAGCTAGGACACCATCCTCAAAATATTGTATCTGGTCCTGAAGTCTCTTGATGACCATGTTCATCATCCTTTTGTTCAAGGCCGATGAGTTTTTAATATAGGTTTCATATTCTTCCAATGTAAATTGACCTATAATCATTCCTTTTAAGGAATTACGGTACTTGATATCCTTCTGGATGGCGTTAATAATGTAGCCCAACCTATTTTCCAAACTTAGGCTATAAAAGGAATTCTTTCCTTTCACGATATAATTTTGAAAGGAAGCCAGCAACAAACCGTTCTGAAGTTTGATTACCGGGCGCAGCGTTTTGTTCTGGAAACGTTCCTCCTCGCTCATGTTCGGGAGAATTTTTGCGGAAGGAATTTCGGGGCGAATCTGAAGCAACTTTTGGGACCTGTCGTTCATTTTGTGCGGTTTTTATAAAGATAGCCATTAAAGTCCGCTTGGATTTGCGTTGGGATATTAGTTTTTAACGGGGTTATAAACAATGCCCTTCTTTCACACATTTAAAATTGGTTTAATAGATTTTCTATTGCATATTTTGGGTTTAACCAAGGACAATGAAATGTTAAAGGATCTGTTGACGTGGCCTATAAATCGGCGATTATCCTAAAATCCGACCTATATTTTTGCTGATTCCATAGTACGCTGGCACAACATTTTACATCTTCATAAATCCGTCTGTTAAATATGGTGAAGGGCCCTATTTCCTTACTTTTTTCGTTATAATTTTGACCTGTAAAACAATACGTTATGAGATTCCATACTAGAAAATTAGTAAAGCCGGAAGACCTGAATTCCAACGGAACGTTGTTTGGTGGGAAAGTATTGGCATGGATCGATGAGGAAGCCGCCCTATATAGTATCATACAGCTTGAGAACAGCAAGATAGTCACCAAATACATGTCCGAAATCAATTTCATGAGTGCCGCCAAACAAGGGGACATTGTTGAAATTGGGGTTCAGGTCGTTAAATTCGGGAAAACCTCGCTTACCTTGAACTGTGAGGTTCGAAACAAAATGAACCACGAGACCATTGTTACCGTGGACAACATTATCATGGTAAACCTAGGTGACGACGGCAAACCAGCCCCGCATGGTAAGACAAAGGTTGAGTTCGTGAAAGACAGACTGGCAGCGGCGGAAACCACCTAAAATATTAGGACATGGTTTTGGCGATGGCCTGTACTTCGTCCAATACCCGGAGTAAATTACCGCTCCAAAGCTTGGCGATTTCTTCTTCGGTGTAGCCTCTTTTTACAAGCTCCAGGGTAACATTGAAGGTTTCTGATGCATCGGACCATCCGTCGATGCCTCCGCCTCCATCAAAATCGGAGCTAATACCTACGTGGTCAATGCCTATCAATTTGACCATGTAGTCGATATGGTCCACAAAATCCGAAACGTTCACGGGTTCAGGGACATCTTTTCTGCTTTTTACCAATTCCTGGCTCATCTGGGTGACCTTGGGATAGTTTTCCATAAATGCGGCCCTTTGCTCGTCCGTAAGGCTTCTAAACTGTGAACGCTCGTACCATTCGATACCTAGGGAGTCCGCTATATGCCGATATACCTCTTTCATGTAGGCTGCACGGGCTTCGTGCTTTTCCGTATTAAGATAGGAACTAAAAGCGACCGTTTGGACAACGCCCCCGTTTTCCTTCATCAGCATCAACTGCTCGTCGTCCAGATTCCTGCTATGGTCGCACAGTGCCCTGGCTGAAGAATGGGATGCAATTATCGGAGCCTTGGACAACGCGATCATCTGTTTCATGGCTTCTTTCGACGGATGGGAAACATCCACCATAATTCCTAATCTATTCATCTCTTTTACAGCCTCTTTACCTAAGTCACTTAAACCATTGTGTAACCATATGGAATCCGCTTCGCCCGTGTTTGAATCGCTGAATTGGCTATGGCCGTTGTGGGCCAGCGAAATGTAGCGCGCCCCAAGTTCATGGTAGCGTTCAAACTCCGACAAATCCTCGCCCATGGGATAGGCATTTTCTACCCCGATCATGGCCACTTTTTTACCTTCATCGTGGATGCGGCGTACATCTTCGGAGGTAAGTGCAAGGTTGATTTTGTCCGGGGCAATCTCTTCACAAAGCCTGTGGATGGCATCGAACTTCGCCATGGCGTTATCCTTCCCTTTGGCATAACCTTCGGCCGTTAGGGTATCCTGTCCCGTATAAACGATCAACCACGCCACGTCCATACCTCCTTCCTCCATTTTGGGAAGATTTATCTGGGTATTCAGGCGCTGGGTATAGTTGATACTATCCGTGAAATTGGCCACATTGATGTCATCATGGGTGTCCAATGTGATTACGTTGTTATGGATGCGCCTGGCCTTATCCCCAAGGGATTCCGCCACCTGTGGTTTTTCCTCTTTACAGGCAAATACTGCCAAAACGCCTAAAATATAGATGTACCGCTTCATTTTGTACCATTTTATACCTACAAATAAAGGCTATTCACAACAAAAAAGGAAGCCTAGGGAACATTTAATTGTGGGTAGACCATGAAAGGGTCAATTTTATTTCCTGAAAACTAAGAAAGACCCCAAAACTACGACCCATTCATGGACGGTGTACAAACAGAAAACTTACTGAGTCAGTTAAAACATTTGGAATCAAGCTTATCCAGCTTTTCATTTGAATCGCTTAATGCAGCGGAGGCCGCTTCGTTAAAAAACTCTTTTAGGGCCTTTTCGGAGCTTTTGGAGGGAAAGATCCAAAATCCCAACAGCCCCTTACCAATAGCTTCTGTAGGAAATGAATTCAATGACAAAAATTCATCGGCGGAGGGACAGCGCAAGGAAACCAAGTTCATTGCACATATTAGCCATGAAATCCGTACTCCGTTGAACGGAATCATCGGTTTTACCAATCTTTTGCGCGAAGACAACCTTAGTGAAACCCAATCCAAAAAGGTCGATGCCATACATATGGCCTCCCAGAACTTGATGGAAATCATCAATGAAGTGTTGGAGTACTCCAAGCTATCCTCTGGTATGGAGGACTTTATGTCCGTTGATTTTAATTTCCACGGATTGATCAACGACGTTATTTTTCTAAGCCAGACTTTATTGGTCGATAAAAATATAGACCTACAGCTAAAAATCGACTCCGGGATTCCCGGGACTTTGATTGGAGATCCTTCCAAGTTGTCTCAGATACTTCTCAATTTATTGGGGAACGCCATCAAATTTGTGGAGAAGGGATACATTCGGTTAGAGGTTTCCCTTTTAAAACAGGATGAGGAAGAATATATATTGGAGTTTAGCGTAGCGGATACCGGTATCGGTATGTCCAAGGAACAGCTTGGCGATATCTTCAAATGCTTCAAACAGGCAGATAGGCATATTTACCCCAAATACGGGGGGACGGGCCTTGGACTTTGTATCGTCAGGGAATTGGTGGAAAGGCAGGGAGGCGAAATATCGGCGGAAAGTATAATGGGAGAGGGTTCGACCTTCAAGTTTACCATGCCACTAAAAAAAGGCAGTTCACAGAACATTCGCAAACAGACCCTTAGCACGGTTACGGGCTTAAAAGGCAAGGAATTGTTGAATGGTACCAAAATCTTGGTGTTCGAGGACAATACCATGAACCAGCACCTTATAAAGGAGCAATTGGACAAATGGGGCTGTAGGGTATACGTTACTTCCAATGCGGATAAAGGTTTGGGTATACTGCGAACACAGCAAATTGATATAGTTCTGATGGATTTGAAGATGCCCGGCCTTAACGGTTTTCAAATAACTGAACTAATTAGGGGCGACAAGTATCTTGAGAAGGTTCCCATCATTGCCGTAAGTGCAGATTTTACTGCCAAGGACGAAGAAAACTGCATTGCGACCGGTATCAACGACTTTTTGCTGAAGCCCTACACGCTGGACGAGTTGTTGAAAAAGCTTTTAAAGGCCAAGAAACAAGGTCTTCCCAAAGAAAGTAAGGCACTTCTAAAGACAGGCGTCATTACGGGAAACCCTGCTACCACTGTGAATCTACAAGGCGTATTGGCAGATTGTTGTGGGGAAATCGTCGTATTGGAAGAACTTATTCGCTTGTTCAAGCAAAATGTATATGAGTTTATCGGTTCGGCAAAAATCGACCTCAAACAGAACAAACTAAAGGAAATAGGCTTTGCCGCCCATAAGCTGAAGGCTGGTCTCAAAATGCTGCAATTGGAAAAACTTGTGGATATCATGATCCAGATGCAGGCATCCACTGAAGCTCTGGACGAAATAAAGCTCAGGGCATTATTCGAGACATTCCTTCAGCAATATCCGGAGTATGAAAAACAAATCGATTCGGCCTTTGCCCAAATCAAAAAACAATCCAATAGCTAAGTATGGAGGTACTATTGGCAGATGATGATGAGCTTTTGGCGTCCCTTTTGAGTTTTCGACTCAAAAAGAGTGGCTTTAAGGTGCATTTTACCTCCAATGGCAAGGAGATGAAGGAGTATATGGAGACCCATAGGCCGGATATCATCGTTTGTGATATCATGATGCCCTATTTCTCCGGAATCGAATTGATCACCTATGTGCGAAAGGAGCTATCCTTGGACACGCCCATTATTATTATTTCATCGGCAGGAAATGAAGAGAATGTACTGAGCGCCTTTGAATTAGGTGCGAACGATTTTATATCAAAGCCCTTTAGTCCATCGGAATTAATGGTCCGGTTGACACGCGAACTGAAAAAAACCTAAACCTATAGTCATAGTCCCCCAGACCTATAAAATAACGACCTTGATCACAAGCCCCAAAATCCCGACGGATTTGCTATGGGGTTTATCCTCTTTTTTTATAGGGCTGGCCGTGGTGTACCTAATTTCCGTCTTCTACTTCAGAAACAGGATTACGAAGGAAGCCCAAAAAATAAGGGAAAAGAAAAAGGAGCTTTCACCTATTGTGAGCGAGTTTTTGTTCTATGACGAAAACGGGGACAAGATTGAAAAAATTAACTATATAGGGCTCAAAATAGAGGTAAGGGAATTGATTAAGAATCCGTTCGACCGTAAAGTGCTTACGGAAATCCTCATGGACCTTCGCAAGGATGTTTCCGGATCGACCAGGGCGGAGCTGTTCCATATTTATCAGGACCTGGGACTGCATGAAGATGCCTATAAGAAGTTGAAAAGCTGGCGTTGGGAGGACATTGCCAAGGGCATATTCGAACTTACTCAAATGCATATGGAGGAAGCTTACATGCCAATCACCCGATTTATAAACGATAGGCGGCCTACAGTGAGAAAACAGGCTGAAATTGCCGTGGTGACCCTTAAGCGGGAAGGAATCACTTTCTTTTTGGACCATACGAAGTATAAGATATCGGAATGGCAGCAATTGAAACTTTTGGATGTGGTACGGAACAAGGAGGACTATCTCGCGCCCCCATTCAGGCTATGGTTGACCTCCAAGAACAACTTCGTGGTGCTTTTTGCCCTAAGGCTCATAAAACATTACAACCAGAATGACGCCCGTACCTCCTTGATTACCTTGGTGCACCATAAAAGTGACCATATTAAGCGGGAGACCATTCACTGTATCAAGGAATTCAATATCACCGAAGCACTGCCAGTGCTGAAGTCGGTTTTTGATAGGAACAGTACCGATATCCGCATGCACATATTGGATACCGTAGCAGAAATTGGCAGTGAGGCGGACCTTCCGTTTTTGGAAAATATTGAGGGCCAGAACTATAGTTTTATGGTAAAGAACAAGGCGGTAAGGGCCATCAACACAATCAAGCCCGAAGCTATTCTGCCAACAAAGGATATAGAAAAAGTTACCGAGCCTAAGGTGCCCGAAAATGAGGTTGATCAGATGGAAGCAGATGAAACGGAGCACGAGTTTCAGTCAGAAACAATAACATACAAAGCCCAAAATCTGGAGCTTCCTACGTCCCAGCCAAAATTCATGGATGAGGAAATCTTGGATGCCGATGAATTATTCTTGGACACGCAAACCTGGGAGCCCAGCATCGAAGAAATTGAAGAGGAGGAGATGCAAACCTTGGATTTAGAGGATGCCCTGGAATTGACCGAGGAAGAAATAGCATTTTTGCCCTTGGTTATCGATTCGGATAGGGAAGGGATTGCCAATGTATCCGAAGAAAAGGAAATTTCCCTTAATGACCTTCCCGTGGTTTTTGAGGAATTGAAAACCAAAGCAAGGCCCATAGCATTTGATTGCAGCTTTTTGCCTCTGGTGGTAGAACGCCGGGAACAGGCATTTAAGAATCCCTTACAAATACGGGTCGATTTTGAAGAAGTCCTGGGCGTCCAAAAATCGGAACCTGTTAGCGTTTCATCCCTTAACGTGGACTATGAAGAGGTTTTGGTAAAACCTAAAACGGAACCTGTCCGTCCGGAATCCATGGATGTCGCCTATGAGGAGATACGTGCTCCACAAGCAGATGCTCACATCGACGAACTACAACTGGATTTACTGGATTTTTCGGATATGAATTCGGCAGAAGATACGGTAGATAAAAACTCCATTGCGTTCCCCGATTCCGAGGAAAATTCTATGGAATGGCCCTTGGATTTTGAATGGGAATCCCAAGAAAACGAGTCGCAAGATGCTGAAATAATACTTGAAGAAAATACCTCGGAAACGGTTTTCTCCCTTGAGGACCTTATCCCCAAACCAAAATTCTACGATGACATGGAAACCATGGCCCTTTTGGAAAATATTGAGGAACTGGGGGATGAACGGGAAATCCCGTTTTTAAAATCCCTATTGGAGAGCGAGACTTCCCCCGCTGTTTTGGAACGGGTCGGTACTATTTTGGACCACTTTATTGCCACGTACACCAAACAGACAGTTGCCGAGAACATGGAGGCCCTAAAGGAATATAGTGTTTTTGAGGAATTGATTTCCAAAGGCGATTTGGAGACCAAACTTTTTTTATTGAACGAAATCGCAGAAGTTGGCGATGCCAAGGAATTGCATTTGCTCCACACTTTGGTTTCCGATGCGCATAAGGGTATTCGGGAAACTGCTTTAAAAGTACTGCATAGTTTACAGAATCGACTCCAGGAGACTACTTTAGATCCTGGGCTTCTAGAGGACGATACGCCCCTGTCCATTGAACAACTGTTAAATCAGGACAATTCAGATTTCTTCGAATTGAACTTTGAACTTGCCGGAACAACAAAGGGTACCAACGAAAGGAAGTATACGAGATCCTTCAATACAGGGGACCGCAATACCCTTTTTGACCATCTGTGCAATATGTCCTCCAAATTTTACAACAAAAAGAATGGCTAGCGGGTTTTTGGACATATTGATGGAGTATATAAACATCGTTTTTTTCGTGTTTACGGTAGTGCTCTTTTCCATGTTTACCATAATGGGCTATTTGTCCACAAGAAATTCCATCCACTACAGGAACAAAAATAGTTTTGGGGACATGTCCAAGCTGATGGCCTCTCCCTTGGCCCCAAGCATTACCATCATTGCGCCCGCATATAACGAGGGGCTTACCATTGTGGAGAATATACGTTCGCTCATGTCCTTGCGGTACGTGAATTACGAGGTCATGGTAGTCAACGATGGGAGTAAGGACGATACCTTACAGAAAATGATAGACGCCTACGATCTGTATAAAATTGAGCAGGAAATAGACCCGGATTGGAAGAACAAACCCATACGGGGCATCTATAAATCGCCCCATAAGGCCTTTTCAAAATTAACCGTAATCGATAAGGAAAACGGTGGTAAGTCCGATGCCCTGAACACGGGCATGGCCCTTTCTACCAATCAATATGTGGGCTGTATCGATGTGGATTGCCTACTATTGCCCGATGCACTTTTGCACGTGGTTAAGTCCTTCTACCAGCGTTCCGAAAAGCAGGTAATCGCGGTGGGCGGTGTGATCCGCGTGGCAAATTCCTGCATCATACAGGGCGGACAATTGGAAGAAATACGCTTGCCTACCAATTGGCTGGCCCGTTTTCAATTGTTGGAATACACCCGGTCCTTTATTTTGGGAAGAATGGCTTGGGGCCGTATCGATAGTTTGTTGATCATCTCCGGGGCCTTTGGTTTTTTTGATCGTCAAATAGCCTTGGAAGTTGGGGGGTATGATACCAATACGGTGGGCGAGGATATGGAAATCGTATTTAAGATGCGTCGTTACATGCACGAACGTAAATTGCCGTATACCGTGGAATATATCCCGGATCCGCTATGCTGGACAGAAGTTCCCGAAGACCCAAAGATCCTTGTTAACCAAAGGGACCGATGGGCGAGGGGGAACCTAGAGACCCTTTTTAAGCATAAGGACATGTTCTTCAACCCCAAGTTTGGAAGGTTGGGCATGCTCAGTTATCCCTATTGGTTCTTTTATGAATGGTTAGCTCCCTTGTTGGAGTTTTTCGGCTTTTTTACCATCATCCTTTTTTATTGGTTGGGAATTTTGAATTGGGAGTTCTTTTTGGCAATAACGGCGGCCGTTTACATCTATTCCATCATGTTCTCCTTTTACGCCATTCTCTGGGATGTCTATTCCTATAACGAATACAAGAAAACAAAGGATATCTTGATTTTGATGTTCTGTGCCATCATTGAGCCACTAACGTTCCATCCTTTGGTGGTATGGTCCGCTGTTCGTGGCAATTACAAAAAACTGTTCAAGATAAAGTCGGGTTGGGGTTCCCAGGTTCGTAAAGGATTTGCAAAAGCTACGTAAACATGCTGGAATACAGGGAAGAACATATCGAAAGCAAGGAGCGGAAACTGCGTGATTTTATCCCCGTGGTCATTACCTTCTTTGTGGGATTGGTCGTCCTGTCCATCTATCAGAATGCCATGTTGTACGCCATTGGTGTTCTGGACAGTGTTTTCAACAGTAGCTTCTTACTTAATCTATTGCACCATTTGGGATATGCATCCGTCATTTCCCTGTTTTTGGCCTTTATTTTCAATCTTTTGGAAAATAAAAAACCAGGGCTTGGGCTTCGGGTCGTTCAAATTATGTTGATTATCCTGTTGCTTTTGGAAGCGGTATTGATTACCTACTACGTACAGAATTTTGAGCCCTTGGGTTCGGATTTTTTGGGACTGTTCAAGAACAAGGAAATACGGTTCTCCTTGCTACAGGCATCGGTGGCAACCTCTATTACCTTGACCGTCTGTTTTATCTGTTACAAATACATCGCATCGTTTTATACCGTGATAAGCCGCATGTACCCGCTGACCATCGTATTTTTCAGCATTTTTCTGGCTACGCTGTATTCGGATAAAAAACCCATCAACGAAAACAAGACCCAGTATTTGGCGCATCACGTTACGAAGCGTCTCTTGCAATCCTATAGTTATGAGGGTGCCGAGGAATACCCGCTCGTCAGGCCTTTTCAAAAGGAAACAGGTTTGTCCGGATATTTTAAACCGATGGATACCTTGCCGAATATCAAAATTATCATCATGGATGGTCTTGGAAATGAGTTCGTTAACGGACGTTTTACGGACTTTATGCCCAATTTGCAGGAATTGAAACGAAAATCCCTGAGCTGGAAAAACTTCCTGAGCAATACGGGAGAAAGTCACGCCGCCTTTCCCACGATTATTGGGTCCTTGCCTTTTGGGGAATCAGGATTTACGACCCTATCTGATTTTACCTATAGAAATACCCTGTATAGTATTTTACGGGAAAACGGGTACAAAACAAGTTTCAACCATGGGGGCAATACCGCCCTGTTCAATATAGACCGATTTTTAGAGGAGGAGAAAGTCGACCAGATTTTTGACCGAAACAACTTTGGAAGGGAATTTAGCCTGCAAGAGGAGGATGCTGCGGGAATTACCCTTGGCTATCCGGACGGTGCCCTGTTTTCCAATTTCCATAAGAATGCAAAGCCTAGCGTAAGGCCAAAACTGGATGTGTTCCTGACCTTGAGTACTAAAGTGCCCTATCACATCCCAGAAATCGATACCTATACCCATAAAGTGGCAAACATCGTGGAGACTTCTGGTATGAAAGCGTCAGAACAACGATTTGTGCGGAGTAACGAGGAACTTTTCGCCAGTTTTGTCTATGCCGATGAAGCGTTGGCCCAGTTCATGACCCGGGAGCAACTTTCCCCTGATTTTTCAACTACGATCTATGTGATAACCGGAAGCCATCAGCTCTCCGAACTTTCGCAGGACAACGCCCTTTCAAAGTATCGGGTTCCTTTGTTGATCTTTAGTCCATTATTGAAATCCGCCACGGAGATAACAAACGTTGCTTCCCATGCGGATATAGCGCCAAGTCTTCTCGGGTTGCTTTCGGAAAAACAAAATAGTAAGGTCCCGGACCAAGTAGGTTTTCTGGGAGGGGATCTGATCAGGGAATCCGGTACAAAAGACTCTAAGGAGGTTCCCCTATTGCGGAGTGCCTACAGACTACAGGATTATATACTGGACGATTTATTTTATTCCGATGGGGAGATTTACAAACTGGAAAAGGATTTGAACCTACGGGAATTGGAGGATGATGAAGAGACCCGGGTGTCCTTACTTGAAGAACGTTACCAAAACTTTAAGATTGTAAATAGGTACGTAACGGAAAGTAATAGGATCATACCAAAATCGGTTTCCTTGATTGAGGACCGAAAACCCAAATTTACCAAGGAAGAATTGATCTGGATCGAGAGTGTCTTTAATGGAAAGGATTTTGACAACGCCTACGGACATGCCAAGCAATTGGCTTTTGACAAGGATTATGGCAGGGCCTTATTGCTGAGCGAATATATCCTGAGTGAAATTCCAAGGCATGCGGATACGGAAATACTCATGGGTAGGGTGCGGGCATGGCAGGGCGATTATGAAAGGTCCATTCAAATTTTAAATAACGTAATTCGGAAATACCCCAAGTACGAGGATGGCTATTGCGCCTTGATGGATGCCTATTTCTGGTCCGGGAAGAATGAAAATATGTATGAAATTCAACGATTGGCCCGCAAGAACGGGATTCTGGATAAAATCTTAAACGAAAAATTCGAAAGGTCCCTCGCTTTGATCCGCCAAGGGAAAGAAGTGGAAGGAAAAAGTGCCATAGAGCAAGAAACGGTTGAAATAGGGTCACAAAGAAAATGAGACAAAGGATTTATTTGATACTCGTAATACTAGTATCCCTCAATGCCTTGGGACAGGAAACCGGTTATACCGGAGATCCGGACACTTCTTTTTTCGCTGCAAGGGATTTGGCCTTTGCGGGCCACAGGGCATCGGCCAGGGACACCTTAATAAGTATCCTAACAAAGTATCCAGATTACGTGGATGTACGAAGTTTGTTGGCAAAGACCTACAGTTGGGACCAAGAATACGATGCCGCAAGATTGGAATTCAATCGGGTTACGAGTACCGAACGAAAAAATTCCGAAGCTTGGGTAGGTGCAATCAAGAACGAACAGTACGCCAAAAACTACAACATCGCTTTGGGACTGGCCAATAAGGCCTTGAACTATTTGCCACAGGACGAGGAACTGCTGCGTCTAAAACAGGAAATCGTCCAACATATCGAAGACCAACAACTTTTACAGAACCGGTTAAAAACTACTAAGATTGCGGAGGAACGCAATCAATCCCTGACCTTATACACAGAGGCCGAGGTGTTCGATGGGGATTTGGACCCCATGTATTTCGGGGCCCTGGAATATCAAAAAAGGACGAAATGGGGAGTGTTTATCCCCAGGCTCAACTATAACCGCAGGTTTAACATCAACGGGATACAGGCTGAGGTGGATGCCTATCCCAGATTTTCCAAATCCCTGAGTGGCTATGTAAATTATGGCTATTCCGGTGATGTCATCTTTCCCAGGCACCGGATGGGAGGGGAGCTGTTAAAGGAGCTGCCCAAGGCCATGGAAGCTTCCTTAGGTTTCAGGCACCTGATTTTTGAGCAGGATGCGGCAACCATACTAACGGGAACTTTTGGGCTGTACAGAGGGAATTATTATGCGGTGCTCAGACCTTATTTCGTGCCCGATGCAAAAAAGGGCCTGGGTATTTCAGGAAATCTCCTGGTCCGAAAGTATTTCAAGGACGGAAACAATTTTTTGGGCATGAACCTGGTTTACGGGTTTGATACGGAACTGAACCAATTCATTATCAACGGACAGTTGTTGTCCGAAACGCTATTGTACCTGGAAGCCCAAAGACTCCGATTGGAATATCAGTTTACCAACAAAAAGGGCAACAATCAATACAAGGCCAATCTGGGGGTAAACCGACAGGAATTGGCGTTTAGCTCGGGAAATTTTTTCTTGTCCGTTACCGCGGGCATTGCCTATCAGGTGAAATTCCGTTGAACGAATCTAAATTATCGACGAACTGAATAGTTGTGCAGCCAAGTAAATTAGGGGGTTGTGGAGGAATTGCAAAAGTAAACCTATAGCAACCGTATTTTTTACAACATAAATGAACGGGTTTACCACATTTAATTGTCCTAAAGGGAAGTAGCACCTACTTTTAGCATGTACTAATTGAGTAACCAAATCGAAATTATAAACCTAAAAAACCCCTAACCATGCTTTACGATACCTACGGTGAAGAATATTTGGTTTTTCTTCAGGAACTAAACGAAATCCTAAGCCTTAACGAATTAGCGGAGCTGGATTACATGTAATTGAATAGCTCTTAACCTTATAATATAATATTATGGCAAATCAAGGGAACGATAACGCGTCTTATCATAATTTTATTGAAAATTTGAACAATATTCTTGTGGACTCAAACATCAGCAAGCTAACGTATTCTTAGTGTCTAGTGTGTACTACGAAAAAAGCGCCTTTAGTTTTTAAAGGCGCTTTTTTATTTGAGGCTAATATGGTTATTATCCTAGATATGTCTTTAAAAGTTTACTTCTTGAATTGTGACGTAGTTTTCTGATCGCCTTTTCCCGAATTTGCCGTACACGTTCCCTTGTCAAATCGAACGTATGGCCAATTTCTGCCAAGGTCATGGCCTGTTGGTCGCCAATACCGTAATAAAGCTTTACAACATCGGCCTCACGGGGAGATAGGGTTTCCAAGGCCCTATTGATCTCCGTATTCAGGGATTGTTGCAATAAATGGTTGTCCGGTTTTGGGGACTCCCCGGATCTCAAAACGTCATATAGATTGGAATCCTCCCCTTCGCGTAACGGTGCGTCCATGGAAACGTGCCTACCGGAATTCTTCAAAGATTGCTTGACCTCCGTTACCGTCATTTCCAATTCCTTGGCAATTTCCTCTGCGGATGGTGGACGCTCGTGCGTTTGCTCTAAATAGGAAAAGGTCTTTTTAATTTTATTGATTGAACCGATTTTATTTAAGGGAAGCCTAACGACCCTTGATTGTTCTGCCAAGGCCTGTAAAATCGATTGACGTATCCACCAAACGGCGTAGGATATAAATTTGAACCCTCGGGTTTCATCAAAGCGTTTGGCCGCTTTTACCAGGCCTAAGTTTCCTTCGTTGATGAGATCGGGTAGTTTTAAACCCTGATTCTGATATTGTTTTGCTACGGATACCACAAATCGGAGATTAGCGGTGGTCAATTTTTCCAAGGCCACTTGGTCACCTTCGCGTATCCTTTGGGCCAGTTCTACTTCTTCGTTTGCTGTTATTAAATCAATCTTACTGATATCCTGCAAGTATTTGTCCAATGATTTCGATTCGCGATTGGTTACCTGCTTGATAATCTTTAGTTGCCTCATGTATGTGTGTATTTATTATTTAGTGTATGTCCAAGTTCTCATTATACATTTTTATTAGCTCTTTTCCAAAGGGAAACCCTTAATGTTTTCCAAAATTTATAAGCTATCCCATAAATTATCAAGGTTTTAGGTGGATCTTGCCACAAAGTGTATTTTTGGCATAACGGACCTATTATGAGCAAAAGAGCCTTAAAAATCTATTTATCGGAATTAAGAAAAAAAGAGCTGGAAGCCCAGATCATGGAACTTTATGAAAAGTTTCCCGTGGTAAAGACCTATTATGATTTTGCTTTTAATCCCAAGGAGGACAAATTGTTGCAGGACGCCAAGACCAAAATCACCAACGAATACTTTCCTGTAAAAAGAAAGCGGCCCAAGGCGAGAAGGTCGGTCGCCCAAAAGTATATCAAACACTTTGTCAAACTGGGAGTGGATAGTGCCCTGGTGGCGGACCTCATGTGTTTCAACCTTGAAATAGCCCAAACATTTGCCTTGGAACGCAATGTACCCGATGCATTTTTCAAGAGCATGCTCAATTCCTTTTCGGAGATGACTACCTTTATTTCCCAACATGGGATTTTGGAGGAATTCAAAGGGCGAATCGTAAGCATTTACAATCATACACAGACCGGGGATTGGCTTTATAAAGAGGGGTTTTCCAAGGCCTTGGACATTTTGGAATAAATCAGAAAATTATGGCGATAGTTATCATCAGACAGGACGGAAAAATCGAGGCTTGGAAGAAAGCCTTGAAGGAAAGGAACCCTTCCATAGCGATATATAGTTATTTGGAAGACCATCCAAAACAGGACATTACCATGGCCCTGATATGGAAACATCCCCAAGGAAGCCTATCGGTTTATCCCAATTTAAAGTGTATCGCCTCTTCTGGGGCGGGTGTTGATTATATTTTCGAGGATGCATCGGCACCCACCGATATACCCATTACCAGGGTCATAGATCCCTATTTGGCCAGTGATATGTCCGAACACGTACTGGCGGTAATCCTTGCGGAATTGAAGAATTTCAATAGCTATAAACTGCAACAGGTAGCTAGTGATTGGAAACCCAAAATTTACAGACGAATCAAGGACGTTACCGTCGGAATCATGGGGTTAGGGGAATTGGGAGCCCTGACGGCGAACGATTTGGTGAAATTCGGTTTTACCGTTCAGGGGTGGTCCAGAAGCCAAAAAGAATTGAAAAATGTAAAAACCTTCGCAGGATCGGATACACTGGATGCTTTTCTACAAGCGACCGAAATTTTGGTCTGTCTTCTTCCCCTGACGCCGGATACGGAGGGGATTCTCAACAAGGAACTTTTTGAAAGATTACCAAAGGGCGCCTATGTCATCAATGTGGCCCGGGGAGGCCATTTGGTCGATAGGGACCTGCTCGAAGCCTTGGATGCCGATCATCTGTCCGGTGCCTGTTTGGATGTCTACCATCAGGAGCCATTGCCAAAGGACCATCCTTTTTGGCAACATCCAAAAATCTTCATGACACCGCATTACGCCAGCGTCTCCGATACAGATTCCGTCGTGCCCCAGATACTGGAAAATTATGATCGACTCAGAATGGGCAAGGAACTACTAAATACGGTGAACAGAAAGAAAGGCTATTAACAATCATCGTTCATAAATTCTCTACAGAATAGGCGCCATAGCGGGATTTATATTTTAATTACCGATAAAAATCCTCTAATTTTAAGGTTTCGTAATTTTTAACCGAACTAAAATTTCTTGCCTTTTTGAAAGCCACAAAGGACACCACGGAGAAGACTTTATACGGATATCAGGAGGAAGACCTCAAAAGAATCTTTGAATATCTTGAGGACAATCCTGATAATTCCAACCTTTTGTACCAGCTGCCCACAGGTGGAGGGAAGACCGTTATTTTTTCCGAAATCGCACGAAGGTACATTGAAAGAAAGGGAAAGAAGGTCGTAGTGCTTACGCATCGTATTGAGCTTAGTCTCCAAACTTCCAAGATGCTGACCGGTTTTGGGGTTCGCAACAAAATAATCAACAGCGATGTTAAGGAACTAAAGGACCAGGACGATTTCAATTGCTTTGTAGCCATGGTGGAGACCTTGAACAACCGTCTGCAGGAGGACAAGGTGGAAATCAACAATATTGGCCTGGTCATCATCGATGAGGCCCATTATAATTCCTTCAGGAAACTCTTTAAATACTTTGACAAGTCGGTTATTCTGGGCGTTACCGCAACCCCTTTGAGTTCCAATATAAAACTTCCCATGAAGGACAACTACAAAAAGTTGATTATTGGGGAGTCCATAGAATCCTTAATCCAAAAGAAGTTTTTGGCACGTGCCAACATGTTCAATTACGATGTAAGCCTCCAAAGCTTAAAGCTGGGCATCAATGGCGATTATACCGTAAAGTCTTCGGACGAGCTCTACAGCAATCACAGCATGTTGGGCAAATTGATGAACGCCTACGAGGAGATTGCAAAGGGAAGCAAAACCTTGATTTTCAACAACGGTATCAATACCTCCCGATATGTGTACGACCTATTTAGGAAGGCAGGATACAACATCCGGCATTTGGACAATAAGAATACTGCTTCGGAGCGAAGGGAAATCCTGAAATGGTTCAAGGAAACCCCCGATGCCATATTGACATCCGTGAGCATTCTTACAACGGGTTTTGATGAGCCATCCGTAGAGACCATTATCCTGAACAGGGCCACCCGCTCGCTTACCCTCTATTTTCAAATGATTGGACGGGGTTCAAGATACCTGCCACATAAGGAACAGTTCAACGTAATCGATATGGGGAATAACATTGCCCGTTTTGGCATGTGGGATGCCAAGGTGGATTGGCAGGAAATCTTCCATTTTCCGGATTTCTTTTTGGAGAATATCAAGAACGATGAGGAAATCGAGCGGGAGTTTGTGTATGAAATGCCGCAGGAACTTAGGGATGAGTTCTCAAAATCAGAAAACATCGAATTTGACATTAAGGAGGAATACAAGAAGAGTTTCGCCAATGGGGAAAAATCCAAATTGGTTTTGGAAAAAAGCATTGAGCAACATGCCCAGATATGCGTGGAAAATGCCGACGATGTATTTGATGCGCGTATCCTCGCCAAGAAACTGAAGGAGGAAATCCAGTATCGAGTACGGCAGTATTCTTATTGTATTATGAACAATACCAAAAATTACAAGGAATGGTTGGAGGAGGATTATGAACGCAAACTACGGTCGAAAATATCCCAAAAGTTCGCCGCAAAGATGTAGCGGCTCGAGCGAATGGGTTCAAATAAATCCTACGATATTCTAATCTAATAATTTTTTCGTCTTCTACCGACCATCTTGGATTCCAAAAATCTTAAAATTTAGGCTATCCATAAAAATAATCCAAAAGGATTCATATTTAAAAGGAGTTGGTTAATTTAAGGCAATCAACAAACTCCAACCCAAGCGCATGAAAAACCGACAGCTCCTGCTCACTTTTATCCCCACCATTATACTCGCGGGGATTTATGGCTACCATTTTTTAACAGGTCTTCCACCAATTTTGATGATGCTTCTGGCTATTTTAAGTGGAATCCTGGTACAGATACTCTTTTACTTACTGTTCAAATTGATCCAGTTTGTTTTCAAAGGCATTGATACCATTTATATTTTGGCTCTATTGAGCGGAGTTTCCACCTTGGTTGCCCTAAAAGTCTTCGGTTTTGGTTGGCCGGATGCCCTATATTATGCCTTGGCAGGTACCGCATTACTAATAATCGTTTGCCTTTGGTGGTTTTTACGGACGAAATCCTTGTTTTCGTTTTTGATGCTGTCCTTTGGTTGTATCGGTTTGGGTTATGGGATTTATTTACTGGCGAATCAGGGATCGGAACCCTATCAAAATGATTTTTCAAAATTTAGCTTGGGCGATGGTGAGCCTAGCTTGGAGGAAATCGGTGTTGAAAACCCGGCAACCCTTGGCAGTTTTGAGGTCGATGCTTTTACCTATGGCAGTGGTTCGGACAAAAAAAGAACCGAATATGCACAAGAAGTTCGGTTTCAGACACCAACCGTAGACGCATCGTTGCTCTTGCCGGAATGGAAGGGGAAAAAGAAAAAATGGAGGGAAAAATTTTGGGGCTTTGGCGTCACCGAGTTTCCGTTGAACGGGCGAGTCTACATGCCACAGGGCGAAGGGCCTTTTCCGCTTGCGCTCATCGTTCATGGCAATCATAGCATGATCGATTATTCAGATGACGGCTATGGCTATTTGGGAAACCTGTTGGCGAGTAGGGGCATCATAACGGTGTCCGTCGATGAGAACTTTGTCAACGGACATTGGTCCGGAGATTTTAGGGGTAAGGAAATGCCAGTTAGGGCTTGGCTATTGCTGAAACATTTGGAGCAATGGCAACAGTGGAACAACGATTCGGCGCACGAACTTTCAGGTAAGGTGGATATGGAAAATATCATGCTTATGGGCCATTCCAGGGGCGGGGAGGCCGTAACGATTGCCGGAGGTTATAACCGACTTCCTTTTTTCCCCGATAATGCCCAAGTACCGTTCGATTTCAATTTCAACATCAAAGGTATTGTGTCCATTGCCCCAACGGACTACAGATATGATCGGAAAATCGCTCTGAAGGACGTGGACTATCTGAGTTTGCAAGGTTCCTATGATTCGGATGAAGTCAGCTTTTGGGGCTTGCGGCCGTACCGAAGGTTGCAGTTTACAGATTCCATACCCCGTTATAAAGCGGGCGTTTATGTCCATCATGCCAATCACGGTCAGTTCAATTCCACCTGGGGTAAATCGGATTTTGGAGCGCCCATGAAATGGCTATTGAACCTAGAACCGCTACTTTCAGCTGAAGAACAGCAGCAAGTGGCCCAGGTGTTCATCAGTGCTTTTGCGGAATCGGTTCTAAAAAATAACGATGCGTATATCCCCATTTTTAAAAATGTGGCGTGCGCCAAGGATTGGTTGCCGGACGAATTTCTAATGACCCATTTTGAAGCATCGGATTTTGTGAAGCTCGTGGATTTTGAGGAAGACATCGATATCACGACCGTCTCGGACAGCATTTCGATAAGGGGACATCACCTGAATCTTTGGAAGGAGCAAGGCCTAAAGACGCGCGACAATGGCAGACAGGACAACAATGCAGTGGTGTTGGGGTGGCATATTTCGGACAGTACATCAACCGATACAAAACCGATCTATGAAATAATATCGGACACCTCGTTTTGGAAAGATTCCATACATAGTATCCAGCTTTCCATTGGCAGCGGTGACCCCAAATGGTTGAAATTGGATTCCAAAGAAACCGATGTGGAAGGGGATAAGGACGCGGACCCGAAAATGGACTATGATTTCAGTCTTGTCTTGACAGATACCTTGGGACAATCGGACACCGTAAAAATAAGCGACATCAAAAACATCATACCACCGCTCAAGACAAAGTTTACCAAATTTGAGTTTCTGGATAAGGACATGATCGGGGACGCTTGGGAAGTGCAATTGCAGACCTTCCACATTCCGATTTCCAAGTTTGAAAAAAATGCATCGGATTTCGACCCCAAGGCTATAAAACACATTCGGTTTGTTTTTGACCAAAGTCCCAAAGGAGTGGTGGTTGTGGACGATATTGGGTACAATCCTTTGAAATAAATATTTCCTGAATATTGCATGGAGATGAAATCCAAAAAATTATTGGTCATTGGACTTACTTGGCCGGAACCTACCGCTACGGCGGCAGGTGTGCGTATGATGCAATTAATCGAAATATTCAAAAAGTATGAATTTGAGACCTTATTTGTGTCCACTGCTTCAAGAACGGAACATTCCCAAGATTTGGAAGCAATGGGAATTGCGACCAATCACATAAAACTGAACGATGCTTCCTTTGATGCCTTTATAAAAGAACTCAGGCCCGATATCGTTTTGTTCGACCGATTTCTTACGGAGGAACAATTCGGCTGGCGTGTGTTCGAATGTTGTCCAGAAGCGCTACGGATTTTGGATTCAGAGGATTTACATTCCTTGCGGCATTCACGGGAAAACTGTTTTAAAAAGGGCATTCCTTTTACCGAAGCGCATTGGTTGCAAGACGATAGGACCAAACGGGAACTGGCCAGTATGTTGCGGAGCGACCTTACCTTGGTTATTTCCAGCTATGAGATGGAACTCCTGCAACAGACTGCCAGAATTGATGCTTCTCTCTTATGGCATCTTCCGTTTATGTACGATGCCATTTCACAACAAAATGATTGGCCAGAATTTGAGGCACGCAGGGATTTTCTTTTTATCGGCGGGGGATTGCATACGCCCAATGTGGATGCCATAAAACACTTGGAACAGGATATCTGGCCTAAAATATTGGGGCGTATATCGAACGCCAAATGCTATATATATGGGGCGTATCTGCCCGATGCCGTCACGAAGCTGCATAATCCCCAAAAGGGATTTTATGTGCGTGGACGTGCCCGTAGCGTATCCGAGGTCATGAAAATGGCGCGCGTTTGTCTAGCCCCGTTGCGATTTGGAGCCGGTATAAAAGGCAAATTGGTGGATGCCCTATTGAACGGGACGCCCAGCGTAACCACGGGAATCGGTGCCGAAGGAATGCATGGTGCGTTGGATTGGAACGGTTTTATTACCGAGACCCAAGACGATTTTATAGATAAGGCCATTGAATTGTATACGGATAAAACCGTGTGGCAAAAGGCACAGGACAACGGCATACAAATCATCAATACGCTGTACCAAAAAACATCCTTGGAAACATCCTTGATGGATAGGATTACGGAAGTATCGAAATCACTTGCAACACATCGCGAACAAAATATCATGGGAAGAATCTTGGAGTATCATACGGTGCAGAGCACCAAGTATTTATCCAAATGGATTGAGGAGAAGCATAAAAACAAATAAGCCTACTCCTTTAGAATTTCCTGGATTATTGACTTGAACATTTCAATTCCCGTGGATATTAGGGCATCGGGAAAATCATAGTCGGCATGATGTAAAGCAGGGACATTTTCCCCGGCACCGACTCCGAACATCGTAGCCCTATAATTTATTGAGAACCACCCAAAATCCTCTCCAAATGAGAATGGCACCGATTTTTCTATGACATTAAAACCGTTTTTATGAGCTACTCCGGTTACCAAAGCAACGACTTGTGCGTCATTCAAGCTTGCGGGAAAATGCTCGAACCAGTCCAAAGAATACATAATGGAGTTGGATTTACTAATATTGTAACAAATGTTTTCTATTTCTTTCCGTAAGGTTTCCATAGTTTCTGGGTGCCATGTCCTAACGGTATAATGAAGTTCCCCAAGTGCAGGGGATATCCCATAGGACTTTTCGCCCATGTGCATGTAAATGGGCGTCAGGATTTTATAATTGGGATTCTCAGGATCATTAATGTTCAGCGCATCAAACCTCTGAATCGCTTCTGCCAGGCAATGAGCGGGATTAATACCTTTATCAGGTTCCGAGGCATGGGATTCTTTCCCTTTGAGATGTAGGGCGAAACTTAGGACCTCCGCTGAAAAACCGTTTTGTGGTACAAGTATGGAATGTAAAGGATATCCGGGAATGTTGTGCAAGGCAAAGACATATTCAATCTTCAAAGCTTGGAACCTTGTATCCCCCAAAATCCGGGCAGCGCCTTTTCCAGTCTCTTCGGCGGGTTGAAAAACTAGGACAATTTTGCCTTTAGATAGCTGCTGTTCCCGTAACCAAAGAGTCAATCCGGCCACAATGGCCATATGGCCATCGTGACCGCATTTGTGGGAAACCCCTTGATTTTTAGAACGATGGGCGAATCCATTTTTCTCCGTAATAGGCAGGGCGTCTAATTCGCACCGTACGGCAATAACGGGCCCATCTGATGAGATTTCGTAAACAACGGCGAGCCCGTTTCCGCCCAAACCCTCCAAAATTTGTGTGGGTCGGCTGTTTTGCATGATAAACGCCTTGATTCTTTCCGCGGTTTGCGATTCATTTCCGGATACTTCGGGAAATTGATGTAGTTCCTTTCTAAGAGATTTGAGCTTGTCCAACATGTTCATTTATATTCCTAGGGTGTGTCACTTTGAATTGGGAAGCATCGGATTTAAATTTCGGGGTCCCTTCTAAAAATCTGTATCACATCAAAAATAAGGATACAAAATACGACCCATATAAATCCCGCGATGAAACCTCCTGCCACATCCGAGGGATAATGGACCCCAAGATAGATCCTACTAATACCAATACTCAAAATCAGCAAGGCAACCAACACCATCAAGGAATATTTAAAAATCCTATTGATTCTTAATTTGGATATCAGGTAGATTAAAAATCCAAAAAAGGCCATCGCCCCCATGGCATGGCCGCTTGGGTAGCTCAAGGTCTTAACCGTGACCAGATGTTCTATACCCGGTCTTGCTCGGTCCACGAAGCGTTTAAGGGCCATATTGGAAAGGGTTGCCAGTACCAGTACCACGACGGACTGTAGCACATACTTCCAACTTTTAATGATACGCCAGGAAAGTAGCACGAAAAGCATTAAAACGATCAGGTAGCCCGTGACATCCCCAATATCCGTTACGAACTTAAAAAAGGTAGTCAAAGAGGGATTCCTAAAGGAAATGATATAGTCAGTTACTGCGGTGTCATATCTGGCAAGGGTATCGGTTTTTAGGGTATCCGTAAGTTCTATGAATAGATTGATTCCTCCTACCACAATTACAAGGGAGACGATAACCGTAATGATATAGGGCAAACGGGAATCCTTTGCATGAAATAGCTCGGATAGCAGGGTACGTATGGATTTTATGATTCGATAGACCGCTTTCTTCATTGACATTGTTCTATTGTACCTCTAATGTAAGTCTATTCTTAGAGTTGGACGGATAAAATATGGATAGATAATAACTCATTTCATTTCCGCTTGGCAGACTTCCCAAGGAACAACTATCTTTATATCGCAAATTAAAACCGATTTGAAATGACTGTAGCCGAATGGAAAACCGCCTTGGAATTTGAGGATATTACCTATAAAAAGAGTAACGGGGTCGCCCGAATTGCCTTCAACCGACCCAATGTTCGGAATGCCTTTAGGCCCCATACCACCAGTGAATTGATAAAGGCCTTTTACGATGCCCAGGAGGATACCTCCATTGGCGTAGTATTGCTTTCTGCGGAAGGTCCCTCTACAAAGGATGGCATCTGGTCCTTTTGCAGCGGCGGCGACCAAAAGGCCCGGGGTGAAAAGGGCTATGTGGGTGCCGATGGCCAGCATAGGCTCAACATTTTGGAAGTGCAGCGTATGATCCGTTTTATGCCGAAAGTGGTGATTGCCGTGGTTCCCGGTTGGGCCGTTGGAGGCGGTCACAGCCTCCATGTGGTCTGTGATATGACCTTGGCCAGTAAGGAACACGCCATTTTTAAACAGACCGATGCCGACGTTACCAGTTTTGACGCAGGATACGGGTCCGCCTATTTGGCCAAGATGGTGGGTCAGAAGAAGGCCCGTGAGATTTTCTTTTTGGGCAGGAATTATTCCGCACAGGAGGCTTTTGAAATGGGCATGGTCAATGCCGTGGTTACCCACTCTGAATTGGAGGATACGGCCTATGAATGGGCCCAGGAGATTTTACAGAAATCCCCCACCTCCATTAAAATGCTCAAATTCGCCATGAACCTTACGGATGACGGCATGGTAGGGCAACAGGTATTTGCCGGCGAAGCTACCCGTTTGGCTTATATGACCGAAGAAGCCAAGGAAGGCAGGAACGCCTTTTTGGAAAAAAGAAAGCCCAACTTTGGCAAGAATAATTGGTTGCCTTGATTCTTATTAAGTTATAAGCGAAACACTTATCAATCAGGCCATTGAGAACTGTTGAATAAATTGGTTTTCTTTGAACTTATTGTCATTTCGAACGCAGAAAGAAATCCCAAAAAGAATAGGGTAAGGTAGGATTCCTCTTCGCACCATGATAACGGTGCTCTGTTAGTATTACGTTTTATGCGCTGTTTTCCTTAAATGAATGCCTCTGGGCTTAAACTAGGCCAAATTGCTAAAAACTAAAAAGAGCCCGATCAATTCGACCGGACTCTTTTACGAGAACACTATATGAAAATGAAAAAAATTAATTCGTTTTTGTAACACTCTAAAAGTAGCTAGGAAGGCGGGCTTGGGGAAACTATTGTTGTCTCCCAAGGCAGAAATGTGGTCAACCAATGGAATCTTGTAGTCTGGTTGAAAAATCGTACAATAATTTTAACTCAAATTATACATTAGGACTTCGTCATGAGGGTTTAAAATACAATAAACACAGTTGTTTTCTTGATTTTGGCATAGCATCGCTATGGTTAAATTAAAAAACGGCTTAAACAGCGTGTGTTTGAAGTAGTTTGAAGCCGTAATAGATTTTCTATTGCATATTTTGGGTTTTTGAAAACGGCCTATTTAATGGTTTTTAGAATATCGCCGATCAGGGTATTGAAATGTTCGTCCGACTGCTCCTCCAATCCTGTTCGAACAATGACCATGTCCTTTGATGGAACGATAAACACGCGTTGCCCCTGAAAACCATTGGCAGAATACAGGTCCCGTGGCAAATCGGGATATTTCCCTTCCGCATTCAACCAAAAATGGGCGCCGTAGGTACCGTTGGAATGTTCCGTGGGTTTGGTGATGTAGTCCACCCAACTATCTGCAAAGATTCGGTCACCGTTCCAATCGCCCCGGTGAAGGTATAGCAGTCCGAATTTGGCCCAATCCCGCGTGGTGGCCCATCCGTAGGAGGAGCCAACGAAGTTACCCTCTAAATCGGTCTCTATCAGCATGGAGTGCATGCCAATTCTATCGATTAGTTTGGCATAGGGAAAATTCAAGTATTCCTGATGCGTAGGAAATTGCTTCCTTAATATTCCCGAAAGCAGATTACTGGTGCCTGAAGAATAGTTCCAAACTTCGGTGGGTGGCGCGATTACGTCATTATCGGACTGTGCTTGCGACATATCGGAATCGAGGAACAACATTTTGGTGACATCGGAGATTTTAAAGTAATCCTCGTCCCAGGCCAATCCGCTTTGCATCCGCAATAAATGGTTCAGCGTTATTTCTGATTTTGGGCCATCGGTATTATAAAGCGATTCAAAAGGGCGATATTCCAGGGAAATTCCATTTTCATATTCCAAAATGCCATATAGGGTTCCCAAAATACTTTTGGTCATGGACCAGCCTAAAATTTTGGTATCCTTGGTAAATCGGTCACCATATTTTTCCCCAATGATCTGGTCTTTATATACCACCAATAGGCTTCTGGTCTTTTGAACGGAATCCTGTAAGGCCCTGCTCAGTACATATTCCAAGGCATCATAATCCACATTGGCCATTACGGTATCCTTAACCCCCTGATTTCCGTATGGAAAGGGTAGGGTGTCTCTTTTTTGGTTTCGTTCCGGAACTATGGAAAAGTTGTGTTTTTGATGCTCGGTATTGGTCAGAACGGCTCCCAGCCCTTCTTTGTAGACCGATATCCGTTCCATGAGTCCGTATACGGAAGCCTTGGCAGATTTGATTTCCGAATCGGCTTCGGCCGTAGCCAGGTTTATCAGGGGCATATCGTGGTCTACTGTGTTCACGAAATAGGCGTTCCTTTTTGCAAGAAATACATTGGATGCCAAATTTTTGGAGGCATAACCGGAAATGAGGTTCAGTTTGGGATAATTGATGTAGCCGAATATCAGAAGTCCGACCAACAGGAGGGCAAAGGCCCATTTAATTTTTTTCATATTCCATCTATTGGCTTCTAAATTAGAGAAAAAGGTTTATATGGGTCGTATTGACAAAAAGAGATTATTAGTATATTCCATGTCTCATTTAAAAGTCATGCATCGAATTCTGGGGCTTTTTGTGCTTTTTGTTAGTATAGGATGTGACCAAAGGTCCAAGGAAGCGGATACGTATGATTGGGTTCCCCTAACCGTTACGGCCACGGCCTATAATTCCTTCCCAGGGCAGACGTCCTTTGAGCATCCAGAAGTAACTGCCTGGGGCGACTCCATCAAACCTGGGGTCAAGTGGATCGCTGTCTCCAGAGATCTTTTAAGACAGGGATTGCGACACAATACCTTGGTAAAAATCGATACATTTGAGGGAATCTATATCGTAAAGGACAAGATGCACCCCAGATGGCGCAATAGAATCGACATTTATATGGGTGAGGACAAAAAGAAGGCCAAGGAGTGGGGGCGGAGAAAGGTCCAGATACAGTATGCCGTTCTTAAGAAAAAAGACACCGTAAACGAAATTCAAAAATGAAGGTTATAAAAATACTGGCCTTAGTTGTCTGCCTGACATCCTGTTCGGTGACCCGTACCATTGTGGACAAGCCCATTACCTTTGATGACGAGCGAAGGATATTGACCTTGGAATATATGCAGGACAGATACGGATTGGTAAAGGAATCCCCTGATATCGTACCTAAAATGATCGTGCTGCATTGGACCGTAATCCCAACCTTTGAAAAATCCTTCAACGCTTTTGATTCGCCAACCTTGCCCAATTCCAGGCCCGATATTAACGCTGCCGGGACCCTGAACGTTTCCTCCCAGTTTATGGTGGACCGCGATGGTACCATTTATAGACTAATGCCCGAAACGACCATGGCCAGGCATGTTATAGGCTTGAACCATTGTGCCATAGGTGTGGAGAATGTGGGCGGGGACACCGGACAACCCTTGACCAAGGCCCAGCTAAAATCCAATATTTGGCTCGTTCGCTATTTGGCGGAAAAATATGATATCGAATATCTGATCGGACATTATGAATACTCAAAATTTGAGAACCATCCCTTATGGTTGGAGCAGGACGAAGGCTATAGGACCCAGAAGACCGACCCGGGAACCGATTTTATGCATAACATTAGGAAGGCCGTAAAGGATTTGAACTTTAAACCTATCCCTGAATGAAACCCTCGTCGAGGGATTTTGTATGGAAAGTTAAGTACCTCTACGAAGACCCGAGGTGTAATTTGAACCTATTGTCTTGACCAAAGGTGTCAGTTCGAGTGATTTTTCGCAATGCAATGAAGAAAAATTTTATCGAAGAACCTTTTTAAGGCCGAAAAGGAGCCTGCCCTGAGCGAAGGCGAGGGGTTCTCGATACACTTGATTTTCGATGGGAAAAATCGAAAATCAACCACTCGAACTGACATTTTTGTATAATATTTTTAAAATGTACGAGGAGTAATAAAAAAGTAAATATTTGATAATAGACATTTTAACCAAATTTCAAACGAATGAAAAGATTTCATTGTGTTATCATTGCTTTCTTAATCCTGACAATTTTTACCAGCCAGGCACAGGATATAACCGAACAATTGTACGAGACGTATGAAAAATATAAGGAACCCACGCTTGGGAAAAGAAGAATAAAGCACGCCGATCTACAACCCTTGTTGGAGAAATTCAGAAGGAATCCGAAGTTCACGGTGAATAAGGTTGGCACCTCCATAGGTGGAAAATCGCTTTCCTTGGTCAGTATTGGTAGCGGTGCAACCGATGTTTTTTTGTGGTCCCAGATGCATGGGGACGAGCCCACCGCCACCCAGGCAATTTTTGATATCCTTAATTTTTTGGACAGTCCCGATTTTCAGGAAGAAAAGGAAGCGATGCTTTCCAACCTGACCATTCACTTTTTGCCCATGCTCAATCCGGATGGGGCGGAACTCTTTCAACGTCGTAACCTGTTGGGAATCGATATCAATCGGGATGCCCTTCGTTTGCAATCGCCCGAAGGAAAGACCTTGAAAAGGGTGCGGGATAGTCTGGAGGCCGATTTTGGCTTTAATCTGCACGATCAAAGTACGTACTACAATGCGGAGCGCACTGAAAAGCCGGCCACCATATCCTATTTGGCCCCTGCTTTTAATTACGAAAAGGATATTAATGAAGTGCGCGGGAATGCCATGAAAATCATTGTTTTCATGAACAATATCCTTCAAAAATATGCACCAGGACAAGTAGGACGGTATAACGATGCTTTTGAGCCTAGGGCCTTTGGCGACAACATCCAAAAATGGGGTACTAGTACCATTTTGATTGAATCGGGTGGGTATCCTGAAGACCCGGAAAAACAGGAAATCCGAAAACTTAACTATGTCTCCATTTTATCGGCCATCTATACCATAGCCAAGGAAAATTTCAAGGAAATCGATATCTCGGAATATGAAGAAATACCTGAAAACGATAGGATGCTGTTTGACCTAAAGATTGTAGGTGCGACCTATAATCTAATGGGTGATTCCTATATTTTGGACTTGGGCATCAATCAGGTGGAGGTGGATTATGAGGACCATGATAATTTTTGGTACAGCAGTAGGATTTGGGATCAAGGCGATTTATCCACCTATTACGGTTATGAGACCTTGGATGGCACAGGTCATGAAATTGTTCCGGCAAAGGTATATGGTCAAACGGTTTCCACTATGGCCGAAGCAAAAAAGTTGGATGCCAAAAAATTGTTATCCGAAGGCTATGGCTACCTTAAAGTATCCGATATTCCGCTAAAACAATTGAATTCGCCCATACCCTTGCACTTGGTGGGCGATAATTTTAAGGCGCCGGATTTACGACTCCAGCCGGGTATCAATCCCACTTTTTTCCTTAGAAAGGATGGAAAGTATACGTTTGCGGTCATCAATGGTTTTCTTATCGACTTAGCGTCAAAAAACATTACTATTCCCAATGCCATGATTTTTAGAAAGTAATCTAATAACCAAATTGAACAGTCAAATAATGACCATGTTTTAAAAGAAGATATAACATGGTGAACAATATGGCTACAATTGCCGAGAATATAAGTAAAACCAGACTTTTAATGGGGTTTGGTAAAATGCCCAGGGCACTTTTCCAATAAATTTCTTTGAGTACATCCATGACGTTTAATTTTTAAATTGAACATTCCAATAGCCTTTAGGATGTGTATGTTTGGTATTCTTTGGGGTTGTTATAATATATAAACAATTACGGGACCACCAAACCCTACCAGAGATTCCTGAAATAAAAATGGGCGGCCATGGCCGCCCTTAGTTTTAAAAATTCAGTTTTTTCTTAGTCGATACTAGCTGTATCTGCATCCATCAAGGCGAAGAATTTGTCCAAATTGGGAAGGATTACGATTTTGGTCCTTCTGTTCTTGGCCATATTTTCCTTGCTGTCGTTTTCTACCAAGGGAAGGTAGCTACTTCTACCGGCAGCGATCAACTGTTTTGGATTTACATTGTATTCGTTCTGTAGTTCGCGAACAATGGAAGTCGCCCTTTTTACGCTCAAGTCCCAATTGTCCTCAAACAGGGGGGTATTGATGGTTCTGGAATCCGTATGACCCTCTACCATTACTTCCATACTGGGTTCGGAATTGATGACATCGGCCAATTTCTTAAGTACATTATCGGCTTTGTTGCTAACCCTGTATCCAGCGGTGTTGAACAACAATTCATCAGAGATGTTTATCATTACCACGGTTTTGTCAATGCTTACGTCCACATCTTCCCCTTCGTCCGCGATGGATTGTTTCAGTTTATAGGAAACTGCCAAATTCATGGAATCCTGAAGTGTTTTGGCTTCGGCTAGTTTTGCTGGATCTACGTTTTCCAAGGTCATTCTCATGTTTGCCTTGGTATTGTTGCTCATTACGGCAACATCATCCACGGTAGTGTACTGACTGTCGTTTATTTCCTTAAGTGAATTTATTTTGGAGTTGTACTCTTCCACTCGGGCCTCTATTTTGGCCATTTTAGTTTCCAACTCTTCTTTTTCTACCTGGGTCTTGGTCAATTTACTTTGCGTCTGTGCCAAGTTGTCCTCCAAGGCCACGTATTTCTTTTTCGAAACACAGGAAGATAAAAGTACAATGGATGCTACCCCGATTATTGATAATTTTTTCATTTCAAGTGTGTATTTAGTTAATAATCTTTCAATAACATGTACGGGAATTTTTTGGGAATGGATTTTTTGGAATGGCAATGTTTTGGAAATTGACCTCTTTTTAAAGGCTTTAAATTGTTGATATAAAAAGGTTTAGGCTGTTAAAATTTAGATATAAAAAAAGAGGCAAAAATTGCCTCTTTTTAAATCAATCGGTATATTTTTTTACTCGCAACCGCCGGTAAATCCATTGGCGTTGAACTTGGTCTGTACCGCACCTTGTCTCGTACCCGTATTTACCTCGATGGCCAAATTATTTTCTCCACTGCCGTCCCGTTTTGGACTGCAATATTCGAAGAGGTAGAAGCTGTTCGCCCGCTCCGAAACCTTTTCTGAAATCTCGTTAAAGGTATCTTCCAAATCATCCTTGTTACTCGCAAATACGCTGGAAGTCTTCCCGATATCCATCAATACCTGTGTATCGATTTCGCTACCCAATCCAATACTGAAAAAAGAAATATTGGAATTGGCGTCGTTCACTTTTTTGAGTGCTGCTTCTTCGGTAAACCTGGAAGCCTGATCCGTACCATCGGTAAAGATGACCACGGAAGCGGCACCAATCTTGTCTCCACTAGTTGTTTTATTAATAATGTCCGTTGCGATATCGGTCGATTTTATGACCGCTCCGTACAGATCCGTTGATGGGTCGGTACTGATGTTATCGGTAATTCCATTGATGGATGTAATCAATTCGTCTTTGGAGGATGTAAGTTCGTTCAACAAATGCAGTTCATTTTCACCATCGAACCAATAAATCGCCATTTTGAAGGAGTCGGACTCTGCATCGGGCATCACGTTGTCCACAAAACTGGCACTGGCCATTTTCAGTTCCTGCAAGCTGCTTTCCAAGACACTGTTGCTCAAATCCAGCACCAAAAGGGCGTTGTTGGAGAATATCTGTGAATTTGGGGAAATACGTGCAAAAGATTCAGACGTGGAAATGGTATTGAAACAATCGTCATTTCTTCCCTGCTCGTAAATGGTAAATTGCTCTGCCGTTAATCCGGGTACGGGATTTCCATTGGTATCGGAAACCCTAAAGAATATGGATACTTTTCCAGGTAAGGTCGTATACTGGTCCTGGATTGAGAGTACGAGTTCACCTTCTTCCAGCCCCAAACAATCGTCTACGGGCACTCCTTTTCCAAGGCCATCACCCAAATTAAGGTTTAGGTCTACATCGTCATCGGCATTACCACAGGAAACAAAAAGAGAAAGCGCAAATAAAAAACCAAAGGTTCTTAGGAACAAATTCATAGTCATACATTTTGAGTTCATCAAGCAGAACGCACTTTCCGCTCGGAAATTATGGGCCATTGAAAAAATTATGTTAAAGAGTGTTAAAGAAAGTACCCAGTCTTTAAAAAACAGGCGGGATTGGGTAATTTTCGCTAATTAGTGGGCAAAACTATAGCAACTGCCATTCAAAATGACGCACGAACTCAAAAAAATTTTTCAGGGGTATGGAAACTTACGGGCCAAAGGTCTCAAAACTGTGTTGGCCAGTGTGGTCGCCCTGGACGGCTCTTCGTATAGAAGGCCCGGGGTTCGTATGTTGATCTCTGAGGACGGTACCATGGTTGGGGCGGTTAGCGGGGGATGCGTTGAGAAGGAGGTGTTTTTTCAGGCCGCGAGCGTTTTTAAGACCGACACCCCGAAAATGATGACCTATGACGGTAGGTTTCGTTTGGGTTGCGAGGGAATACTATATATTCTAATTGAGCCATTTCAACCGACAGAAGCACTGCTCAAGGGCTTCCATAGGGCTATAAAAACCAGGACTCCGTTTAAAATTCTTTCCTATTACGTGAAGGAATACGGGGAACATGCCAATATTGGTTCCCTGTTTTTATTTGATGAAAAACCGATTCCCCTGGGTGCAGGACCCGATTCAACTGAACGTTCAACTTACGAGCAGACCCTAAAACCGTGCTATAAACTGGCCATCGTAGGCGGGGAACACGATGCGGTAAAACTATCCAAAATCGCTCTGGAAATGGGATGGGAGGTTTCTGTAAGCGTAGTACCGTCTGAGGGAAAGACCATAGCCGATTTTCCGGGCATCGACGAGCTTTGGAACGTGGAACCACAAGATTTGCCCATAGAGAAAATCGATGATCAAACGGCCTTGGTGTTAATGACGCACAGTTACGTGAAGGATCTAAAATACCTACATGCGGTAAAGACATGTAAACCGATGTATTTTGGGCTTTTGGGACCTTCCAAAAGACGGGAAAAACTATTCAATGAGTACATCGATTTATATCCCGACGAGGACTATGCTTTTTTTGAGAGCATTCATGGACCGGCTGGAATCAATATTGGTGCCGAAGCTCCGGAGGAAATCGCCATTGCCATACTTTCGGAGATTTTGGCGGTGATACGAAACCAGGAACCCATCATGTTGAAGGACAAGAAAGAAGGCATCCATAATTGAAATCGGTCCAGAACATAGGCGTTGTTGTATTGGCCGCTGGAAAATCCAGTCGGATGCAGGATATCAAGCAATTATTGCCATGGAAAGGTACTTTTTTATTGCAATATGTGCTGAACCGCGTAATGGAACTGGAAGCCAAAAGAATTGTGGTCGTCTTGGGTGCCAATGCCCAAAAAATAAAATCTAGTTTAAAAACCGACCCCTCTTCCACGGATATCATTGAAAACGCCACATGGGAAAAAGGTTTGGGAAATAGTATAGCCGCCGGTGTTCGATATCTTAGGGAAACCTATTCTCCTTTGGATGGCGTGTTGGTATGTCTTGCCGATCAGCCATTGGTCACCCCAGACTATCTAAACCGTATGTTGCTTGAATTCTCAACCCAAAACGTTTCCATCGTAGCCAGTAACTATGGAAAAAAAATGGGCGTTCCGGCAATTTTTGGACCGGATTTGTACGATGCGCTCTTGAAGCTGGACTCCGATTATGGGGCCCGGGACATACTGGGTTTCAATACATCCGTCACCCTCGGCCTGGATGCCCAAGGGCTTTTGGCCGATATCGATACTCCGGAAGCCTATCAAAAAATCTATAACGAAAATCACCACCCATAAATCCCTTTTTATGAAGAAACTAAATAGCCTTATCGCCGCTGCCACTTTTGTAATTGCCTTATCTCAAGCTGTTTTTTCACAGGAAATGAGTTTTGAGGAATACAACCCTACCTCAACGCTCGTCGTTCCGGGTGCCGAGATAAAACAGGCAAAATTCCGATTTATAGACGTCCACAGCCATCAGCGGGACATGTCCGTCGAAAAACTGGGCAGCCTTTTAAAGGATATGGAATCCTTGAACGAGGGGGTTATGGTGAACCTTAGTGGTGGTTCGGGGGAAAGTCTCAAGGAGAAGGTCGATAATATCCAGAAAAGCTATCCCAATAGGTTTGTGGTGTTCGCGAATGTAGACTTTGAAGGAGCGGATGGTGGCGAATGGGGTCAAAAGGCCGCTGCCCAATTGGAGGCGGACATCAAAAACGGAGCAAAGGGACTCAAGGTATTCAAAAGTCTTGGGCTTCGCAATACCGATGATTCAGGTAACAGATTGGCCATTGACGACTCCCGTTTGGACCCTATTTGGGCCAAATGTGCGGAAATGGGCGTACCCGTCTTGATCCATGCAGCCGACCCTAAGTCTTTTTGGGACGATATGGATAGCGATAACGAACGGTGGCTGGAACTAAAAACCCACCCCAGAAGAAAACGTTCAAATACAGATCCCGCACCTTGGGAACAGATTATACAGGAACAGCATAATGTTTTTAAAAGACATCCAAAAACGAAATTTATCAATGCCCACATGGGTTGGCACGCGAACAATTTGGGGAAACTGGGCGAATTGTTGGATGAGATACCCAATATGAACGTTGGTATCTCCGCTGTAATCGCAGAATTGGGTCGGCAACCGCAACATGCCAGGGAGTTCTTTATTAAATATCAGGATAGGATACTTTTTGGAAAGGACAGTTGGAACCCGGATGAATTCCCCACGTATTTTAGGGTGCTGGAAAGCAACGATGAATATTTTCCCTATTATAAGAAGTACCACGCCTTTTGGGCCATGTACGGATTAAACCTACCGGACGAGGTGCTCAAAAAAGTATATTATGAAAATGCCCTGAATTTGATTCCAGGGTTGGATAGATCTCTGTTTGAATAAGGGGCTATAGGTCGGTTTCGACATCTTTTTGTGGAAGCTTTTCAACATCTTGAAAAACACCACAGGAGATTTCCCTTTTTACCAAGGGGGCCGACTTCTTCCTTTTGGTCAGTGCCTCAATTTCTTTGTTCAAATATTGCATGATTGGATGTTTTAAATGGAAACGAATCCCTTTTTTATTTGTTGTATCCCAGCAAATTAAATCTAATCCAAAATATTTTTTATCCCTTTATGTGATTTTTTTGACACATTGCATACCTATAGGGAAATGAAGAAAAACTTGCATGGGGAATAGCGATGCTTTTGCGGAGGTTATACGGGAACATCAGGGGTTACTTTACAAAGTTTCCGCTATCTACACAAATAATGAACAGGATCGGGAGGATTTGTTTCAGGAAATCGTCTATCAGCTTTGGAAGTATTTTGACAGTTTTAGGAACGAATCCAAGATCAGTACTTGGATGTATCGGGTGGCCATGAACACGGCCATTACGCATTTGAAGAAATCAAAACGCATCCCAAAATCGGAACCCATCAAGGAATCCCTGGTTAGTATGGCGGAGGGCACTGACGACCTTTTTCAGGAACGGGTGAGATTGTTACATCGGCAGATTGAAAAAATGAATTCCTTGGAAAAGGGTATCATGCTGCTGTTATTGGAGGGGAAATCCTATCAGGAAATAGGGGAAATAACGGGATTGAATACGTCCAATGTGGGAACTAGGATATCCCGAATCAAGGAAAAACTTAGAAAAAACATGGTAAAAACATAAGCAGATGGAATTGGAAGAATTACAGGCGAATTGGATGGCCATGAGCCAGGAATTGGAAAATCAAAAAAAATTAACGAACGAAATCATCTTGAAAATGACACGGAACAACTATAGGAACAAATTCAGCAAACTCAACAATTACGAGAACGTAGGGGCCATTATATGCTATATATTGGCAGGGTTTATACTTTTTAATTTCTGGAAACTGGATACCTTGTACTTAAAGCTTTCTGGAGTATTTACACTAGCTTTTTTAACGATTTTGCCCACCTTGGTGTTGCGTGCATTGCATCGAATAAAAAACCTCGATATCCTTACTAAATCGTACAGGGAGAACCTCATAACCTATACTAAGGAAAAAAAACGACTCCTAAAACTTCAGCAAATTGCCATTGCCGTGAGCTTTATTTCCTTACTGTTCTCGCCAGCCTTGGCCTTAAAGCTGCTCAGGGACAAGACATTGATCCTTTCGGAATTGAAACCTGAACAGATAATAGCCATAGTGTTTGTTCTTGTTCTTATGGTTTTTGTAAGCCGATGGGGCTATAGAAGCTATAAAAAGGTAACGAATTCTGCCGAAGCCCTGTTGGAGGATTTGGAAGCATGATTATTCCGTCAATTTCTTTTGGATATAATTGAGGATCAACATCCAGTTCATTTTTAATAGAAGGGAGGCGGTGGGCACGTTGTCATCGGCAATGGCAGAAATTATGGCCTCATGCTGATTGTCGGATTTATTGTAAAAGGAATCGTCCGAAGTAAAGGCACGCTCGTAAAAGAATATTCGGGTTCGTAAATCTTGCAGGATTTTTAACGCCAGTTCGTTTTCGTACCCTTTGGTAAGCAGGTGGTGAAATTCCAAATCGGCCTGAATCCGACTAATGGCATCTTGGGCATTTTCGAATACATCCTGTTGCTTTCTAAGCGCGTCGATATGATCCCTATTGAATTCCGAGTTTTCAATGGCCATAACCTCTAAGCTGGCGACCAGTCCGTAGAGGTCCTCGGCTTCCTTAACATCAAGCTCGGCAATGATAAATCCTCTGTTAGGTACTGCCTTTATGATATGGGACTGCTGTAGTTGGGTCAATGCCTCCCGTATGGGGGTCACACTAACTCTTAATTCCCTGGAAAGGGCGGCCAAGTTGATGGTCTTACCTATGTGCAGCTTCCCTTGCTTCATTTCAAAAAGCAGGTAATCCCGTACCTGGTCCCTTAGGTTTATTTTCTGAATCATTTTCAAATATAATATATCGTATATGATTTTAACTCGGTTTTTGGGTTTCTAGTATATCGTTTGAAGTCGGCTGCCGGAAATTATTCGTTGAAATGCACGGTTTGCGTGCTCCTAAACCATACTATTTTTGGTGGTTGCACGTTTTTATGATTGTAATAAGTAACCATTTAATCAAATAAAAAAGAAAATAGCATGAAATGAACCATAACAAGTCTTAATACCTGTCTAGATGGTTTATGGTGAATTGCATCTAACCTTTTAAAAACAAATAAAATAAACAGATGAAAATTTTGAAAAACACGTTGAAGAATTTAAGTCTTTTGGCCACTGTCCTGATGCTAGGGTACAGTTGTAGCGATGATGCCGAAAAGGACAATGACATAGTACTTTCACAAGCCGACTTGGAGGCGGTGCTGGAAACGGACGATATTGTAGGTGGTATCGATGTTGCCCTGTTCGAACTTTACAACAATAACGGAAGTACTGGAAAAACTATGGTCAATGAGTGCTACAGTGCCCAGTATACGGAAACGGGATATGTGGCCACATTTAACAATTGTGTCCTCAATGGTACCGAAAATATTAACGGAACCCTAACCGTGACCTATGACACCGACGGGGAACAAGGGTCTTTTTCGGCCAGTTATGAAGATTTTTATGTAGGCGAAATCAAAATCAATGGAACCAGATCCTATCAGTTAAATGCCAATTCTGAAGGAAATAGTGTTTCATTTTCGGTAACTAGCAACCTTACGGTTGAAATGGCCGATGGCTCCTTAATTTCCGACGAAGGCGAAAGGTCTTTTACCCTTACTTTTGGTGATTCGCTTGAATCGACTACCTATAGCATTGCTGGAACTTGGACCGTTGTTTACGAAGGAAATACGTACAACGTCACGGTAAATGCTCCGTTGACAAGTAGTGTCAACTGTGGGTATGTAGCCGCCGGTGATATGACCGTTTCTAAAAACGGCCTTACCGTAAATGTAGATTTTGGCGATAGTACGTGTGATAACGTTGCCACCATTACCTACCCAAATGGAGTAGAAGAGGAGATTACCCTGCGTGACTAAAACATTTGCCCTTAAAATGGCAGACAAAAAAAGGATAAGATTGATGAGGTCTTATCCTTTTTCATTTTATGTGTATGCTAAACCAAAGCTATGACTTCCTTGGCAGCTACCCAACGGACTTTACCTTTGGTCAGCCTTTTCGCTTCGGTTATTGAATGTTTGATATAAGTTCTCATGTTGTTCATTTTTGTCCCGAAATGAATCGGGATCTGATTGATGATTAATTGATTGATTGATGAATTCCGGATTAATGGGTATGGTTTCTAACCTCGGCCCATTGCACG
>NZ_JAQPCH010000005.1:0-295890 GCF_028464205.1 Maribacter sp. PR66 | reverse complement strand
AGCGATGGTACTGGCCGAAATCCTACGGGTTTCAACCCGCACTAATCATACACGAACCGTTGTAGTGCATTTGCAGTAGTTTCCGGATACTATATGAATTATAAAAGAATATTCGATTTCATTAAAAATGACCAAAAATTTGGAAAGGCCATTATAGCAGTAATCTCAATTATTGTTCTAATCGGAATTGGAAAACAATATTGGGAACAGAAACAAATATTTGACGATAGAGGAACAACGACTGGAATTGTATCTGAATATTTAGAAGCTGGATGGAGAGGCGATGCGCTACTCTACGAATACTCTGTAAAAGGGAAGAAATATTCTAAAAGAGTCGGAGTATCAAGAAATACCGACAAAAAGGCTGGAGAAAAACTGAAGGAGGAATTTAAAGTATATTACTCAAAGTCAAAACCCGAGCTTAGCGTAATTGATTTAGCGGAATTGGAGGAATTCAAAACTTACGTGGAGTTCTTTGATTTTTAAAAAACGCACTACAACACGGTGTATAATTAATTGCGGTCGGAATTTCCACATGGAAATTCCTGCAATCAATTATCTTTAGAGTCAGGCGGACATTTTCCGTTGGAAAAGTCCGCAACCAATCATACACGAACCGTTGATCGTAATTTGCCATCGCCATCGTTCTTTTCTTCAAGGATTACGTGAAGTATATTGTACTTAAAAAATCGGAGTCGCTAAATGTCTTAAAATGGATTACGGTAATATTCGGACATTTCCGGCGGATATTGCCCAAGTAGTTTAGCTTATCAGCGTTGAGAGCTCGCTATCAAAACGTTGGGAACGTTAAAAACTACTTGAACAAGGACGGTAAAAATTTTGAGAAAGTCAAATTTTAAGCGGTATCGTTGTTCATTTTCATTCATTTAGGGGAGTTTTGGTTCCGTTTTAGACTGATCATACACGCAATGTATACATCAATATAAAACGGGAATCTTGAAGAAAAGAGACCTTGTCATTGTCTTATGGCAAACTATCCGTAGTTTTTATTCCTAATTTTAGGAGAAAATAAAATTAAAAAAAACTACGACCAACACGCGTTATGATCAATGGCCCAAAAGCATGAGCCTGAAAAAGGACCACAGATCATAGCGCCATCGTTATGCGCAATTAAGATACCCAAAGATGAAGGCAAAAATTCTTCTACTCTTTATTACAATTTTGATAGTCTCTTGTCAAAATCAAAAAGGTGATTATGTGTGTCCACCTTGTGATTTGGAGTGCGATAATTTGACTTTTTCAAAAGCTGGAATCTGCCCACAGTGTAAAATGGAACTTGTTTTAAAATCCGAATTGGAAGCAGATTTGAATATGACTGTAAACGACATTGACATAAAAGATGGTTCGGGTAAATTTTTGATTGAGGGTGGTTATGAGAAGTCGAATACCGTTTTGATTCATTATCACAAACCCAAAACTTTCACAAAGGATTCCAAAGTAATTATCGTTCTGCCAGGTGCAGGAAGAAATGGCAAGGACTATCGGGATGCTTGGCGAGAAGCATCTGAAAAATATGGGTTGTTAGTTATTTCGCCAGAATATTCAGAAAAATATTATCCGGAGTTTTGGAGCTACAATCTTGGAGGAATGATTTATGACGTAGACATTCAAAATGAAACCTTCAAAATAAATCAAAATTCCGACCAATGGATATTCGGAGATTTTGATAGAATTTTTGATGTTATAAAATCAAATTTAAAATTGACTTCTAATCAATACGACATGTTTGGGCATTCAGCTGGCGGTCAGATACTACATCGACTTGCCATATTTAAGCCCAAGAACAAAGCTGACAGAATTCTAGCTTCAAATTCAGGCTGGTACACTATTCCAATAACTTCTGATGTTTTTCCTTATGGACTTGGAAATATTCAAGAATCAGCAAATTCTGTGAATTTTAGTGAAAATCTTATAGTGTTCCTCGGTGAGGACGATAATGAAAACGAAACCAGAGGAGATTTAAGGCGTTCACCAGAAGTTGATAAACAAGGAACTCATCGATTAGAAAGAGGGATATACTTTTTCAATGAGTCCAAAAAAATAGCGTCTGAATTGAATTCAGAGTTTAATTGGAAATTGGAAATTGTTCCGAATGTTGGACACGATTATAAGGAAATGAGTAAAAAAGCTAGTGAATATTTATACAAACCAAAAGAAAAATAACAGCGCATAACATCGTGTATAGCACATGCCCTGCGGGACACATGCCATACACAGGGCCGTTGTAGCACATTAAAAATGAAAATATTAACTCAAATAATCGTACTAACACTTTTTTTTAGCCCTCAATTTAATTTGGCACAAATTAAAGATTCGAAACTTGACCTCTATTCAGAAAAAAAGATGAAAAAAGCCCAAGTTATTGGCATGCAGTTAGGCTATCTAAAAAAAGACGGAAAAACTTGGATAGGAAGTTATGGAGAGGCAAATTCAGAAACAGGTCAAAAAGTTAACGATTCAACTCTCTTTATGATTGCCTCATGCTCTAAACCAATAACTGCATTGGCTATTCTTAAATTATATAACGATGGAAAGTTAGACTTGGATTTGGACATAAACACGTACTTACCTTTTAAGATTACTAATCCTCATAGCCCTGAAAAATCAATTACAGCACGCATGCTACTCTCACATACGTCATCAATAAAAGACAATTGGGAGATATTGGATCCTCTTTATACCATTGATTCCGGCGGAGATTCGCCAATCGCACTTCTCGATTTTATCAGTGATTATTTCTTAAAAAATGGAGAATACTACGATAGAAATGAAAACTTTTTTAACGAACAACCTAGCAAATATTGGGAATATTCTAATATGGGATACGCTCTTTTAGGATTGCTTATTGAGCAAGTTTCTAAAAAAAGTTTTAGTGTTTATATGGAAGAGGATATTTTCGAACCGCTAGAAATGAATCATTCCTATTGGTTTTTGAAAGACATACTTACTGAAAATATCGCAAGACCTCATAGTCTTCCAGAAAACAAGAATGAGAGCATAAAAGTACTTAAACATTACGGTTTCCCTGATTTTCCAGATGGCCAATTGAGAACAACAGTAAAGGACTACCTAAAGTTTATTCAGTTAATTTTAAATAACGGAAAAATAAAAGACAAACAATTTATTGACAAGGAAATTATTGAATTATTTTATACAGTTCAATACCCAGAAATTAATAAATATCAGGCAATTTCTTGGAATTATAATGAATTTGAAAATTTCCTTTATTATGTTCTTATGAGGAGATTACCATCACATACTGGAGGAGATCCTGGAGTAGCTACTGTGGTTACCTATGACCCGAAAAATAAAATCGCTGCAGTTGTTTTTATGAACTCGCCACCAGTAACATTTAAAGGCGGAAAGATTTTGTACTTGGATTTACCAAAGAAGTTATTGAAAGAATCAAAAAAATAACGTGCTACAACACCGTGTATAGCTCATTGCGGCTGAATTCCTTAATCGGAATTCATTGCAATTTGCTATCTTTCAATTATGGCGGAAAATCAGCTATGATTTTCCGCAACGAGCCATACACAAAACCGTTGTGTGCAATATAACCAACACGAACACTAATGACAGAATTTTGGGAAACAGCATTTAATGACAAACAAGAAATGTGGGGGATGAAACCTGCAAAATCCGCTGAACTGACAAAAAATTTCTTCCTAGAAAAATCAATAAAAAATATTCTCATTCCAGGAATTGGATACGGACGAAATGCCCAACCATTTATTGAAAACGGAATAAAAGTAAGTGGAATTGAGATTTCAAAAACAGCTATTGAACTCGCAAAGAAGCATTATGGAAATGAAATGACAATTTTTCATGGTTCTGTAACCGAAATGCCTTTTGACGATAAAAAATATGAAGGAATTTTTTGTTATGCTCTTATTCATTTATTGGACAGCAAAGAAAGAAAAAAGCTAATTCAAGACTGTTACAACCAGCTAACCGAAAACGGATTTATGGTTTTTACCTCCATAACCAAAGAAGCACCAAATTTTGGAAAAGGTGAACTAGTAGGCAAAGACACATATGAACTTCACAAAGGGGCAAAAATATTCTATTACGACCGAGAATCGGTAAAAGAAGAATTTAATGACTTTGGACTTTTTGAAATCACCGATGTGAATGAAAATCAACCAATGTATTTGATAAAATGCAAAAAAGTATAAAAACACTGCCCACAACACCGTATATAATTTATTGCTAATTCTAGCCTACTTACGAAAATCCTCGCGGATTTTCTATTCGGTTTGTATTTGCTAAATTCGTTGCTAAACCACGCAACTAATCTTATACAAACACGTTAGGCAACATTTGCACAAAAAAAACTTTATAATTACTTTTGACGTTAGTAACGCAAAACAAAAGTATGATTGTTTCATTTAGCTCGAAAGAAACCGAAATGATTTGGAATGGTATTCGGGTTAAAAAAATGCCGATTGAAATTCAGAACGTTGGACGTCGTAAATTGAGAATGCTGAACAATTCTCAAGACATTATGGACTTGAGAATTCCGCCTTCAAACCGACTAGAAAAATTGTCTGGAAATCTAAAGGACTTTTACAGCATTCGAGTTAATAAGCAATGGCGAATCATTTTTAAATGGAATAACGGAAATGCAAGCGAAGTGGAAATAATCGACTATCATTAAAAAAGAAAAAAATGGAAAAGTTGGCAAATGTACATCCTGGAGAAGTTTTGAACTTTGAATTTCTTGAGCCACTCGAAATTTCGGCTTATCGACTTTCAAAGGACTTAAAAATACCGCAAACAAGAATTTCGGAAATCATCAAAGGTAGGAGAAGAATAACAGCGGACACAGCTCTAAGATTGAGCAAATATTTTGGAAATTCGGCCAAATTCTGGCTCGGACTTCAAGATGATTACGACATTGAAGAGGAACGAGATGAAAAACAGGCGGAATTGAACGAAATAAAAAAATTCCAAAATAAAAACGTTGCCTAACACCGGCTATAATTCATTGTGGGCGGATTTCCTAAACGGAAATCCTTACTTCTAAGCTAAGGTTAGATTTCGGGCGGAATGTTCACTACATGAAATGTCCACAACGAAATCATAGCCCAAACGTTGGCATTCATATTGACAAAAAACGCGAACGAAGAATGAGTAAAAAGAATAGCGTATTTATTGCGACAAGTTTAGACTGCTATATAGCTGACAAAAATGGTGGACTTGATTGGTTACATTCTATTCCAAATCCAGATAATAATGATATGGGATATGTAGAATTCACTAATGGAATTGATGCACTTGTTATGGGACGAACAACATTTGAAACTGTAATTGGATTTGATGTTCCTTGGCCATATACCAAACCTGTTTTTGTATTGAGTAACAAACTGAAAGAAATCCCTGATTCTCACAAAGACAAAGCTTTTTTAGTCAAAGGAACTTTAACGGAAATTTTAGAGCAAATTCATAAGAAAGGGTATCAAAGATTATACATTGATGGTGGAACAACAATCAGGAATTTTTTAAAAGCAGACTTGATTGATGAAATGATACTGACAACTATTCCTGTTTTATTAGGTGGTGGTGCTTCATTGTTTGGAGAATTGCCAAAAGAACTGAAATTTGAACTAATTGGAACAAAAACATTTCTAAATCAAGTATCACAGAGACACTATAAACGAAAAAAATAAAATACGAAATGCCAACAAAGAACTGAGTTAAAAAAGAAGTCTTTTTAGTTCGATTTCGATACATAATTCTCATCGTAGGGCAGCCCGGATTTGACAATCGCAAATGCCTGTTGCAACAACTTGTTCAATATCGAAATCAAGGTAGGCTTGCGGACCAACTTGTTTTATCAAGTGTTGATATATTTCTGTCTCTATTTTTATAGGATTTTAGGCCGAAAAAATGAAAGGAACTTAATCTGTAGCTAAAATTCCTTCCATGATCATATCATCTTTTCTAGTTCTATGTAAATCATTAAACCGCATGTAACAGCCCATCGCTAAATTCCTAATATTTTTTGTGTATTCGAACAGAAATATAGGTGTTTGAATGCATGAAGTTCACAAAAATCATTGGGCGGACAATAGAAATCACATTGATTTATGTAACTTGAAAGAAGAATAGATTTGGATATACTACCATGAATTTTATAGACTATTACCAGGTTCTGGGTTTGGATAAGTCCGCTACCGAAAAAGATATAAAATCCGCCTATCGAAAACTGGCCAGAAAACATCATCCAGACTTAAACCCCAACAACACGGATGCAGAGGAGAAATTCAAAAAAATCAATGAGGCCCATGAAGTACTGAGCGACCCTGAAAAAAGAAAGAAATATGACCAATATGGGAAGGATTGGCAACACGCGGAAGAATTTGAAAAGGCCAAATCACAAAGACGTAGTCAACCTTCTGGTGGCGGTTACAGGGAATATACCTACTCAGGCGGTCAAGAAAGTGATTTTTCAGATTTCTTTGAATCCATGTTTGGGGGTGGTGGTTTCAGTAGGCAACAAGGTAGGGCAAAGTACAGGGGGCAGGATTTCAATGCGGAGCTTCGATTAAATCTTTCCGAAGTTAAAGAAACGCATAAGCGCACGCTCACTGTAAATGGAAAAAACATAAGAATTACAATACCAGCTGGGATTGAAGACGGTCAGACCATCAAAATAAAAGGATATGGCGGGGAGGGAATCAATGGGGGACCTAAAGGTGACCTTTACCTTACCTTTTCCATTTTGAACGACACGCCTTTTAAAAGAGAGGGCGCCAACCTTTATAAGACCATTGAAATCCCATTAACAACGGCTGTTCTTGGAGGGGAAATAGTGTTGGAAACCTTAACGGGAAAAGTGAAATTGAGCGTGAAGCCGGGAACACAGAACGGGGCCACCGTGAAGCTTAGAGGCAAGGGATTTCCTTTATACAAAAAAGATGGGTTTGGCGACCTATTTATCACATATAGCCCAAAGATTCCAGTAAAGCTTACTACAGAGCAAGAAAGGATTTTTAAGGAACTTGAACAAAAAGGTTTGTAAAAGCATCATGGAAAAAGCTACTTATATATTTATTGAGGAATTTTGCAACCATCACAATATTGAGGTTTCATTAGTGCATAGGCTCGTGGAGTTTGAAATCCTTACAATTGAGAAGAAGGAGGAAAAGGAAATGATTAGGATCAGTGAAGTTCCAAAACTCGAAAAAATGGTAAGGTTACACCAAGAACTGGAAATAAACCCGGAAGGACTCCAAGCTATTCACCATCTCTTGATTCAAGTTACAAACTTGCAAGATGAAGTTAAATTATTGCGCAGGAAATTGCATAGGTTCGAAAACTAAAACTGGTATAGACTTCAATCAAATTCTTTAAGTATTTTAAAACAATACTAAAAAAAATCTTTAACTCTATTGGGATTGGTACGGGCCAGCTACAGAATACACCAAGGTAGGTTTGGCAGGGTCTTAAATAATCTGTTTAGTATTAATACCGCTATAGCTTAACAATATCGGTGCTTGAGAAATATTTAACGAGGTTTATAAGAAAAAATATAGTTAATTTTAAGTTTTGAGTCCCTTAGACTTTTACCACTGCCATGCTTCATATTAATTTTGAACATCCCTTTGACCAACTACGAAAATTGGCTCTTAGCCTTGGTGCCGATTTTAAGGAATATCAGGATTCTGCGATTTTAACGCTTGACAATTTGGTGGGCAAAGGAACCGTTACCACCTATAGTGTATTCGAGGGACTCAATGTAAGGGTGTACGATATAACTTTCAATGAGGAATTAAAGATTTCGAAGATGGAGCAGGACCCATCCATAATCTATTTTCTTTACTGTGTAAAGGGTCATTTTTTTCACAGGTTCGAGAACCAGGAAAACAACAATAAAATATACCCAAGACAGAATGTTATTTTTTCCAGTGCCGCAAAGTCCCCAAACATAGTAACCTTTCCCGGTAAAGTACATTTAAGGTTAAGCGCGATTTTTGTTCGGGAAAAAATGGCTGAGTCAAATTCCAAACGAAAAACGCTCTTGGAGACAGCATTGGAGGATATAACCTCCTTCATCAGTAAGGAAAAACCCTTTAGTTATTATGGTGAGATAAGTCCCTTAACCTCAAAGTACGCATCTATCCTTATCGAAAATAAAAGAACCGATGCCGTAGGCAAACTGTTGGTAGAGGGTGCCGTTGTAAATACATTAGCGTCCCAAGTGGAGCACCATGACGTTACTAAGGAAGAGATTAAAATAAGTTTTCCGCTTTCTAACACAGAAATACTCAGGATATCCGAAGTTGCCGAACACATTGCCGAGAACATAGACCGATCCCTGAATATTGATCATCTGTCAAAAACGTTTGGATTATCCCCAAAAAAACTTCAGGCAGGTTTTAGGCATCTCTTTGGGGAAAGCCTTGGAAATTTTATCACTCACTTACGCCTGGAAAAAGGAAAGGAGCTTATCCAACATACAGATTTGACCATTTCTGAAGTATGCTACAAAATAGGCTTTTCTAGCAGAAGCTATTTCTCCAAAACCTTTTCGGAGAGATTTGGACTCTTGCCCAGCAAATTTAAAAGTTCGCTTTCCTCAGATGATTTGATTTATGAACTTACCTATAAATCGACCATGTCAGACGGTATTCAAATTTCCGATATTGAGGATATAATCGAGGTGGCTAACTCTGTCAATCAAGAAAACAACATCACAGGATGTCTTGTTTGCCAAGACAATGATTTCTTTCAATTATTGGAAGGACCCAAATCCAATGTGCTCCAAGTCTTCGATAAAATAAAAAAGGACCCAAGACACTATGATTTGGAAGTGCTCACCCGCAAAATAAATTCACATCGTTTTTTTCCAAATTGGAGTATGGCCTTACTATCGGATAAGGACATATTGGATCAAACATTCAAGTACAAGGCCATTAACTTGAACTTGGATACTTCGGGTATACGGGGCAACGAAAATGTACATATTAGTAGTACCGTTTTCTGGAGAAGGGTTCTCAATTTGATAAAGGTTTCCCAAGCTTAATACCACCGCTTAAAACAGCAATACTATCTTATTAGCTATTTGTCGCCCTTTGTGAAAGGGCCCTGAATTTTAGAGTTTTATTAGTAAAATATAAATGGCACCGGGTTCTTGTTTCGCTATCAAAATCGTAATTTTGCAACTTTGTCAATTGCTATGATTAACTACGAGGAGAATATTGAGGTAAAAGGGGCACGCGTTCATAACCTCAAAAATATCGATGTCACCATTCCTAGGGAAAAGCTTGTCGTTATTACCGGACTTTCGGGAAGCGGTAAATCCTCCTTGGCTTTTGATACGATCTATGCCGAAGGCCAGCGGAGGTACATTGAAACCTTCTCGGCCTATGCCCGCCAATTTTTAGGTGGCCTGGAACGGCCGGATGTTGATAAGATCGACGGACTTTCCCCGGTCATTGCCATTGAACAGAAAACTACCTCAAAATCACCAAGGTCCACCGTTGGCACCATTACGGAAGTATACGATTTTCTACGTTTGCTTTTTGCCCGTGCCGGTGATGCCCATAGTTACAATACGGGCGAAAAAATGGTCAGTTACAGTGATGCGCAAATAAAGGAACTGATCATTGAGGCGTATACCGATAAAAAAATCAATATCCTTGCCCCGGTAATCAAATCCCGGAAAGGGCATTACAGGGAACTGTTTGAACAAATTGCCAAACAGGGCTTTGTGAAGGTCCGCGTGGACGGAGAAATTCGCGATATTGTAAAGGGCATGAAGGTGGACCGATACAAGACCCACGATATTGAAATCGTAATCGATAGGTTGAAGGTTCAGGAAAGCGAAGAGCTCCACAAGCGCCTGGCAGAAACCATCAATACGGCCATGTACAGTGGCGATAACGTTTTAATGGTAATCGAGGAAGGTTCTGATGTTCCCAGATATTTCAGTAGGGATTTGATGTGCCCTTCCACGGGAATCTCCTATCCTACCCCAGAACCCAATACCTTTTCCTTCAACTCCCCAAAAGGAATGTGTCCCAACTGTAGTGGCCTGGGACATGTGTACGAAGTAAATGCGGACAAAATATTTCCCAACAAAAAACTTACCATAAAAACCGGTGGTATAGCACCGCTTGGCGAGTATAAAAAATCCTGGGCGTTTAAACAGATAGAGACCATAGCCCAACGCTTTGGTTTTGGGTTAACGGACCCAATAAGCAAAATACCCCAAGAGGCCATTGATGTATTGCTCTACGGGGGGAACGAGAGTTTTGAAGTGGATTCCAAATCCTTGGGCGTAAAAAGAACCTATAAAATAGACTACGAAGGAATTTCCAATTTCATCAAGAACCAGTTCGATCAGGCGGAATCGACTTCCATCAAACGATGGGCGAAGGAATACATGGATAAAATAAAATGTCCTACCTGTGAAGGCACTAGGCTGAAAAAGGAATCTCTCTACTTTAAGATAGACGATAAGAATATTGCGGAATTGGCCAATATGGACATTGCGGAATTGGCCAATTTCTTTGAGGGGCTGGAAAAAACCTTGGAAGGAAACCAACTTAAAATTGCTGAGGAAATCATCAAGGAAATCCGTACCAGGATCCGCTTTCTTCTGGATGTAGGGCTAGATTATCTTTCCCTTAACCGCAGTTCAAAGTCCTTGTCAGGCGGGGAGGCGCAACGAATTAGGTTGGCGACCCAAATAGGTTCCCAATTAGTGGGGGTACTCTATATCTTGGACGAACCCAGCATCGGGCTACATCAAAGGGACAATTCACGACTGATAAAATCACTGGAGTCCTTGCGGGACATTGGAAACTCAGTGATCGTTGTAGAACACGATCGGGATATGATTGAACGTGCGGACCATGTCATCGACATCGGTCCAAAAGCAGGCAAGCACGGTGGGGAAATTATTTCCGAAGGAAACCCCCATGACCTCAAAAAACATCATACGCTTACGGCGGATTATATCACCGGGGTAAAGGAAATAAAGGTGCCCAAAAAACGAAGAAAGGGCAATGGGGAGAAAATCGTACTCTCCGGTTGCACGGGTAACAACCTAAAAAATATTACGGTGGAATTCCCCCTTGGAAAAATGATCGGGGTAACGGGGGTGTCCGGAAGTGGAAAATCCACCTTGATCAATGAGACGCTCTACCCCATCATGAACGCCCATTATTTCAACGGTGTCAAAAAACCAATGCCGTATAAAAAAATTACGGGGCTGGAGCATATTGATAAGGTCATCGACATCAATCAATCACCTATTGGCAGAACACCACGGTCCAATCCTGCGACGTATACCGGCGTTTTCAGCGAAATTCGGTCTTTGTTCACAAAAACCCCTGAGGCCTCCATACGAGGGTACAAACCGGGCCGATTCAGCTTTAATGTGAAGGGCGGTAGATGTGAAACCTGCCAGGGAGGGGGACTACGTGTCATTGAAATGAATTTCCTACCGGATGTATATGTAGAATGTGAAACTTGCAACGGCAAGCGTTTTAACAGAGAGACCTTGGAAATTAGGTATAAGGGCAAATCCATTTCGGATGTTTTGGAAATGACCATCAATGAAGCGGTCGATTTTTTTGAACTTATTCCAAAAATCCATCGTAAGTTAAAAACAATACAGAATGTAGGTTTGGGTTATATTTCCCTTGGGCAGCAGTCCACTACCCTATCCGGTGGAGAGGCACAACGAATTAAATTGGCCACGGAACTTTCCAAACGGGATACGGGAAATACGTTCTATATCCTGGACGAGCCCACTACCGGACTTCACTTTGAGGACATACGCGTTCTGATGGAAGTTTTGAACAAACTGGTGGATAAGGGCAATACCGTTTTGGTCATAGAACATAACTTGGATGTAATAAAAATGGTGGACCACGTTATTGATATAGGATATGAGGGAGGTCGCACCGGGGGGCAACTGATAGCGCATGGCACACCGGAAGAAATTTGTAAAGTCAAGGAAAGTTATACGGCAGAGTTTTTGAGAAAAGAGTTAAAATATAAGGCAAGCAAATGAGAAACGAAAAGCACCACAAAGGGTGGAACGAAATCAAGACAAACGATTCTTGGGCCATATTTAAGATTATGGGCGAATTCGTTAACGGTTTCGAAAAAATGAGCAAAATAGGACCCTGTGTTTCGGTATTTGGTTCGGCAAGAACCAAAGAGGGTGACAAATACTACCAGCTAGCGGTAAATGTTTCCAAAAAAATAGCAGAGGCCGGTTATGGCGTAATCACTGGTGGCGGTCCGGGTATTATGGAGGCTGGAAACAGGGGCGCCCATTTGGCTGGAGGTACTTCGGTAGGGTTGAACATCGACCTTCCTTTTGAACAACATGACAATCCGTATATCGATGAGGACAAAAGCCTGGATTTCGACTATTTCTTTGTTAGAAAGGTGATGTTCGTAAAATATTCCCAGGGTTTTGTGGTGATGCCGGGAGGCTTCGGGACCTTGGATGAACTGTTCGAAGCAATCACCCTGATTCAGACCCATAAAATTGGAAAATTCCCGATCATCCTTGTGGGAAGTGAATTTTGGACCGGTCTATTCGATTGGATAAAAAACACGATGCTTTCTTTTGGGAATATCAGTCCGGAGGATCTAGATCTTATAAAAATTGTCGATACGGAAGACCAGGTGGTGGAAATCATCGATGCCTTTTATAAAGGCCATACCCTAAGTCCCAATTTTTAGATTGCCCTTGAAAGGATTTCTCCAGATAAAAATAGCACTGAGCATTTTACTATATTCTATAGTAAACGGAGGTGCCTTTGCCCAATACGAAACGAACCTCACGGTAAAGTTAAATGATTTCACCAAGGAACTGGACATAAAACAGGAGTTCACCTATTACAATGATTCCAACTATAACCTGGGAATCATTTATTTCAATGACTGGGCGCATGCCTACTCCAATAAAAATACCGGACTTGCAAAGCGTTTTGCGCAAGAATTCAAAAGAAGCCTGCACCTCGCAAAAAAAAGTGAACGGGGCTATACCACCATCATCAGTGCGGTGGACGGTGAATATGAAGGGCTGGAATGGGAACGGACCCAGGAGGATGACATCATAAAATTCAGGCTTAACAAACCTTTGTTACCAAAGGAATCCGTACAACTGATAATCACCTACAAGGTGAAACTTCCGCCAAATAAATACACTGACTACGGGTACGATAATAGGGGCAATTATTACCTAAAGGATTGGTACCTTACCCCGGCCGTATATGATGGGAAATGGCATTTGTATTCGAACAAAAATCTGGAAGACCTTTATACGAATAGCACCAAAACGACCATTGATTTCACGTATCCCAAGGCTCTTTTCCTAAATTCCAACTTCAAGGAAAACAAACGTACGGAAATGACCAATAGTCGGCGCGTGGAGCTTGTTGCCGACAATCAAAAAAGTGCCGAGATCTTCCTGAACGTACAAAATCTTTTTTCGACCCATATTACCCCTGAAATGAAGGTGGTCACCAGCATTTCGGCACCCAGATATGACCCTATTGAACAGGGCATTTCCATCAATAGGATTACGGATTTCATTGAACGGAATTTGGGCAAATACCCTCATGATAAACTGTTGGTTAGCGAAACGGATTATAACAAAGATCCGTTGTACGGAATCAACCAATTACCATCCTTTATCAGACCGTACGAGCAGCAGTTCCAATTTGAAATGAAGTTCCTTAAAACGGCCTTGAACAGTATCTTGAGGGAAACCTTGTTCTTGGACCCAAGAAAGGAACAATGGCTCAACAGCGCCATCGCCAACTATCTCATGATTGCATATGTTGACGAGTTTTATCCCGATCAAAAATTACTGGGCAACCTTTCTCGAATCTGGGGCATTCGAAGTTTCAATTTGGCGAAAATGGATTTTAACGAACAATATCCCTTCCTATACAATCTAACGGCGCGGAAAAATTTGGACCAAGCGCTGACCACGCCCAACGATTCCCTGATTAAATTCAACCAAAAAATTGCAAACAAGTATAAGGCGGGTCTGGGATTGGCCTATCTGGCGGATTATATTGGAAAGGAAAAAGTTGACGAGAGCATCAAAACATTTTTCAAATATTATCAACTCAATAAAGTAAAGGTACTGGATTTTGAATCCATCCTTAAACGTTCCACGGAGAAGGATATCAATTGGTTCTTTAGCGAGTATGTCTCTACGGACCGTAAGATAGATTTTAAGATAAAAAAGGTCGACAAAACCGAGGATTCCCTAAGAGTTACCATAAAAAATAAGGAGGGAACCAATGTCCCCATAAGCATGTTCGGGCTTAAAAACGACACCTTGGTCTCCAAATATTGGTTCAAGGATATAAAGACCTTGGAAACCTTTACCGTTCCCAACAATCAGGAAGATCGTTTGGTTCTAAATTACGATCAAACAATACCGGAATTCAACCAACGAGATAACTGGAAATCCCTTAAGGGATTTTTATCCAGTAACAAAAAACTAAAGTTTACATTTTTCAAGGATTCTGAAAACCCTTATTACAATCAAGTTTTTTATGTCCCTGTCCTAAATTTCAATATCTATGATGGCTGGGTGCCGGGTATGCGGCTATACAATAAAACCCTCTTGGAACGTCCTTTCATTTATGACTTTGCACCTTCCTATTCCTTTCGGGAGAATGCCTTTGTAGGATACGGAAAATTCAGTTACAGAAAATACTTGAGCAAAAGCGGGCTCTATGTCGCCAACTATTCCTTGGGTGGATCTACTTCGCACTTTAACGTCAATTCCAGATACACGTCCATTACGCCTGCATTGAGTTTTGGTTGGCGACCGGATGACCTAATTTCTAACAAGCGGCAGGTATTGTCGTTCCGCTTTGTGAACATCTTCCGGGATTTTGACGAAAGCCTAAGCGATTTGGCCAATGACCCCGAAAATCCAGATTACAGCGTTTTCAACATGCGATACCTAAATAGGGACAACGATATCCTGGATTATAAATCGTGGTTCTTGGATTTTCAGTTGGCCGGCAAATTCAGCAAGCTTTCCTTTGAATATGAATACCGAAAACTGTTCGAGAATAACAGACAATTCAATGTTCGGTTTTTTGCAGGGAAGTTTTTGAGCAATAATACCGATTCCAACTTTTTCAGCTTCGCCCTAGATCGCCCCACGGACTATTTGTTCGATTACAGTTATTTGGGCCGTTCCGAAGATACGGGCATCTACAGCCAACAAATCATCATTGCGGAAGGTGGTTTCAAATCTTTCCTGGACGAGCGCTACCGATTTTCAGATAATTGGATGGCAACCGTCAATACCAGTTTTAACCTTTGGCGATGGATAGAACTGTATGGCGACGCGGGATTGGTAAAAAACAATGGGTTCAAGGAGAAATTCGTATATGATTCCGGTGTGCGACTCAATTTGGTAACCGACTATTTTGAACTTTATTTTCCTTTCTATTCCAACAATGGGTGGGAAATTTCACAACCCAATTACGGTGAAAAGATACGTTTCATCATTACCGTAAGCCCAAAAACACTGACAGGACTGTTTACCCGCCAATGGTTTTGATCCAAAAATCCTCAATGAACTTGTCTCTATACCCAGTTCCAATGAGAATTTCACAAAATATTTAATTTGAAATAACATTTTCGCAACGGATAAAGTTTAAACCGGATTGCTAAAACGATTTCAATTCGGTATTTTTGTGAAAATTCGAAAAAATACATGAAGGTTTCTTCCAAGACGAGCAGTGATATATCATTTGAAGATTTCAAGGAACAGATTATTAATGACTATAAGATTGCTTTTTTGAGTAGGACCTGCAGCCTGCTGGGAAGAAAAGAGGTACTTACCGGCAAGGCGAAATTCGGAATCTTTGGGGATGGAAAGGAACTTCCCCAATTGGCCATGGCCAAATCCTTTCAGAACGGTGATTTTAGAAGCGGATATTACAGGGACCAGACCTTTATGATGGCCATAGGCCACTTAAAACCCAAGGATTTTTTCCACGGACTCTACGCCACTACCGATATTGAAAAAGAGCCCATGAGCGCCGGCCGACAAATGGGTGGTCACTTCGTGACCTACAGCCTAAACGAGGACGGTAGCTGGAAAGACCTCACAAAACAGAAAAACAGCAGTTCCGATATTTCCTGCACCGCCGGCCAAATGCCCCGTCTGCTGGGCTTGGCACAGGCGTCCAAAGTATACAGGCAACTGGAAGGCCTGGACAGTGCAAAATTCTCGGACAATGGCAACGAGGTTGCCTGGGGAACCATAGGCAATGCGAGTACCAGTGAAGGCATGTTTTGGGAGACCATCAACGCCGCAGGGGTTTTGCAGGTGCCCATGGTCTTGAGTATTTGGGACGATGAATATGGGATTTCGGTTCCACAAAAATACCACACCACCAAAGAGGACATTTCAAAGGTGCTAGCCGGTTTTCAAAGGGACGACGTCCACAAGGGCGTTGAGATTTTAAAAGTCAAAGGTTGGGACTATACGGCCTTGATGCATACCTATGAAAATGCCGCCGATATTGCCCGGCAGGAACATGTACCGGTAATCATCCATGTGACTGAACTTACCCAGCCCCAAGGGCATTCTACATCGGGGTCCCACGAAAGGTACAAGGACGACGAGCGTCTGGCCTGGGAACGGGAGAACGATTGTAACAAACGGTTCAGGGAATGGATATTGGAATCGGGAATTGCCGAGGAAGAGGAACTTTCCAATTTGGAAAAACAGATAAAAAGAAGGGTCAGGGAGGCGAAAAAGGAGGCGTGGACCGAGTATTTGCAAGAACATTTGGCCTTGAAAAAAACCTTGGTGCAACTGATCAACGACGCCGCCAGCACAAGCTCCAACAAGCATTTTTTGACAAAGATCAAGAATGATCTGATTGCGGTGGACGAGCCGGTCAAAAAAGATCTGGCCGTGGCCGCCCGAAAATCCCTGAGATATCTACTCGGTGAAAATACCAAGGAAAGACAAAAATTGGCTCATTGGCTGAATAATTTCATTGCGGAATCCCAACCCAAATTCAGTTCACATCTCTACAGTGAAAATGAAAATAGGGCCACTAAAATAAAGGGCATCCCTCCCACCTACAATTCCTCCAAAGAGGAAAAAGTGGACGGCCGTGTCCTGCTGCGGGATAATTTTGACAAACTCTTTGAAAAATATCCAAATGCTTTGGTCTTTGGTGAGGATACCGGGGCCATTGGCGACGTGAACCAAGGACTGGAAGGCTTACAGGCCAAATATGGGGAAGTTCGGATTGCGGATACCGGAATCAGGGAAACTACCATCATCGGTCAGGGAATTGGCATGGCGTTGCGAGGCCTGCGCCCCATCGCGGAAATTCAATATTTGGACTATATCTTCTATGCGCTTGCTACCTTAACGGATGACCTGGCAAGTCTTCTTTATCGAACCTACGGGAAACAAAAAGCACCGCTTATCATTAGAACCCGCGGGCATCGTTTGGAAGGTATATGGCATTCGGGGTCTGAAATGGGTGGTTTGATCCATGTGCTACGTGGTATTTATATTTTGGCTCCCAGAAATATGACCCAAGCGGCCGGGTTTTACAATACACTTATGAAAAGTGATGAACCCGCTTTGGTCATAGAAAGCCTAAACGGGTATCGTTTAAAGGAACGAAAACCTACGAATCTGGGGGAATTTTGTACGCCCATTGGCGTCGTGGAAAAAGTAAAGGAAGGTACGGACATCACCTTGGTCTCCTACGGTTCCACCTTGCGCATTGTGGAACAGGCCGCCAAGGAACTTTTAGAAGTGGGTATCGATGCCGAAGTAATCGATGCACAAACCTTGTTGCCCTTTGATATCCATGGGGATACGGTAAAAAGTGTCCAGAAAACGAACCGACTCTTGGTGATCGATGAGGATGTTCCCGGTGGCTGCTCGGCTTACCTATTGACCGAAATCCTCGAGAAACAGGGAGCTTACAAATACCTGGACAGTGCCCCACAGACCCTTTCTGCCCAGGCCCACAGACCTGCATACGGAAGCGATGGCGATTATTTTAGCAAGCCGAACGTTGAGGATGTTTTTGAAAAAGTATATGCCATCATGAACGAAGCCAACCCGCAGGATTATCCCCCGCTCCGCTGATCGCAGCATTCTCAAACCCTATGATGTTTTGGTTGGTATTCCATGGTCAAACAGATGTTCAATTGATATTGGAAACATCTGAAAATCGGGGTATTCTTTAGTATCTTTCCTACCTATATACAACGAAGGATATTCCAAAATTCTCACGATGGAAGAGCATCAAAAACCGATAGTAAAGATACTTCAAAAACATTTTGACATTTCAAATCCCATAATATCGGGGATGGAGGGGTATGAAAGCAAGAATTATAAAATTGAATGTACGGACCAATGCTACGTGCTTAAAATTTATGATGCATCGGTCGCTAACAAAGCGAGCATCGATGGGGAATCCCACATCCTTAGGAATCTTCAAAATTTAAAAGGCTATAATTTTCCAGTCCCGATAAAATCCAATAGCGGCGCAAACTGGATTGAGGAAAATGACACGTTATACCGATTACTTTCTTTCGTAACCGGAACGTTTCTCGGCAACATTCCCCGAAACAAATCCATGGCTCGTGAACTGGGTGCATTTTTGGCCGAAATGGATGACAGGACCATTGAAATGTACGATGCTCCCACCATGGCAAAACAAACACCTTGGGACCTACGCCTTTTTTATAAAAACGAACCCCTCATAAAATACATTCCAAACCCCAAGCATCGGAGTTTGGTTTCGTACTTCTTTTTGCAGTTCAAGGAAATGGTGCTTCCGTATCAGGAGGAACTGCGAATGGGCATCATTCATAATGACGCGAACGAATGGAACGTGCTTACACGTAACAATTCCATATCGGGCATTATCGATTTTGGGGATATGTGCCACACCTGGACCATAAATAATCTTGCCGTGGCCATTACGTATTACATGATGGGTCAGGAACCCCCCTTGGAATATGCCGTGGAGCTTATCGAGGGATACCACGCCTTAAGACCTTTGGAGGTCCTGGAACTGGACGTGCTCTATTATTTGATTGCGGCACGTTTGTGTACGAGTGTCTGTAATTCGGCATACGCCAAAAAACAAAATCCGGATTCCGAATACATCACCATCAGCGAGGAATCGGCCTGGAACTTAGTACATGTTTGGCTCACCATCAACCCAATAGCGGCACAAAACACCTTTAGAAAGGCCGCAGGTTATCCGCCTTTGCAAACGATTGCCCTGGAAAAACAACTGAAACTCCGGAAACAGTTTATAAGCAACTCCCTATCGTTGAGCTATACAGCACCTATTCACATGGTCCGCTCTGCCTTCCAATATATGTACGATGCAAAGGGCAATACCATTTTGGATGCCTATAACAACATCATGTTGGTGGGGCATTGCCATCCCAAGGTGGTTCAGGCAGCACAACGGACTTTTGCCCGACTCAATACCAACACCCGCTATGTGTATGACGAGCTACAGTCCTATAGTGAGAAACTGTTGTCCAAATTTCCCGACTCCCTGAACAAGGTGTTTTTTGTGAATTCTGGCAGTGCCGCTAGCGACCTGGCCATCCGCTTGGCACAGACCCACACCAAAAAAAGGAAGGTCATGGTCATGGAACATGGCTACCATGGCAATACCCGTTTGGGCATCGATATCAGTCATTACAAGTACGACCATAAAGGGGGACCTGGAAAAAGAGACTATATCCTTGAGGCATCCATACCCAAGATTTTCGGTGCTGGATTCGGCAGCGAAGCGGAAGCCACTAAATTTTATGTGGAGAAAACACATAAAGAAATCCAAGAACACGAATTGGAAATCAGTGCCTTCATTGCGGAACCCATTATTGGGTGTGGTGGTCAAGTACCTTTGCCAAAAGATTACTTAAAAAACATCTATCCGAAAATCCGTGCCCAGGGAGGGGTATGCATCAGCGATGAGGTACAAGTGGGCTTTGGCAGGTTGGGAAAGTATTTCTGGGGATATGAAATGTACGATGTGGTTCCGGATATTGTCATCATTGGGAAACCTATGGGCAACGGGCATCCTATAGGTGCCGTAATTACCACGTCTGAAATTGCCCAAAGTTTTGAAAACGGGCTGGAATTTTTTAGTTCCTTTGGTGGCAACCCCGTTTCCTGTGCAATTGGCGAAGCGGTTTTGGATGTTATCCATGAAGAACATTTGGATACCGAAGCCAAAAATACAGGATCGTATCTAAAAGGCCGTTTGAAGGAATTGGGGAAACAATACCCAGAAATAGCCGATGTGCGCGGAGAGGGACTTTTTCTTGGTGTGGAAATTATGGACGAAAAATTTCAACCTGATACGCTGTTTGCACAATACTTAAAAAATGGCTTGCGCATGGAAAGCATCCTCATTGGAACGGACGGACCGGCGGACAATGTCCTAAAAATAAAGCCCCCGCTTTACTTCAACAAGGAAAATTGCGATACACTGATTGACCAAATGGAAAAGCTTTTGCAGAAGAAATAAATTATATACTTTTATACAAGCCAATTAACTAACAAAATTATTCCCCCATGAAAGATATAGGTCTTGCCTTTTTTAGAATTGCAGTTTCTGCCATGATGCTTACCCATGGCCTTCCCAAATTTCAAAAACTGATTGCCGGTGACTTTGAGTTCGGAGATCCCATTGGAATCGGGGCCGCGCCATCCCTTTTCCTTGCGGTCATCGGGGAGTTCATTTGTCCTATTCTGATCATTATTGGTTTTAAGACCCGTTTTGCGGCGATACCCGCTGCCATTACCATGGCCGTTGCAGGTTTTATAGCCCATGCGGCGGATCCCTTCGGCACTAAGGAAAAAGCCCTGTTGTTCCTTGTCGCCTTTATTACCATCGCCTTATTGGGTCCCGGAAAATTCAGTATAGACAAAAAATAAGGAAACTACAATCGGGTAAAAACAGATGGGTTTGAAAACGCCTAAATGTAACTAAAGCCTTATCGAATAGGATTTGGCCAAACGCCTTGCGCATTGCGCCATCCGCATTTAAGAGTTAGGGGTATAGCGTTCTGCAAATTGCACAGAAGTCTTCTCAAAAGGTATTTTCCATAAAATTAAAGAATCCTATACAAGAGTTCCTTTAATAAATCCGACTGGTCCATACTGGAGGCATTCACCCCCTTCCCCTTAAGGTCGAGTTCCCTAAGATTGGCAATGATCTGACTCACCCGTTTCATGGGAAAGTTTCGGGCGGCCGTTTGATATTCACCTACAAAATAAGGGTTGATTTTAAGCACACTGGCCACATTTTTGGGTGAGTGGTCGTTGAGTCCGTGGTACTGCAACAATTGCGCAAAGAAACTGTGCAGTAAGGTAATGGTGAGCACAAAGGGATTGTCTTTTGGGTTTTGGGCAAAGTAGTTAACTATTTTGGTAGCCTTTAAAATATTCCGTTCGCCAATGGCCTTCTTCAGCTCAAAATTGTTGTAATCCTTGCTGATGCCAATATGCTGTTCTATATCCTCTGGGGTAATTTCCTTTTTTTGGGGAATGGCCAATTTTAGCTTCTCCAGTTCATTGTTGATCCTTCCCAAATCCGTACCCAGGTACTCCACCAACATAATGGCCGCTTTGTGGGAAATGGCATAGCCACTGGATACCAAGGTCCTTCGCAACCATTCCGAAACCTGGTTCTCATACAGCTTGTTACTCTCAAAAACGACCCCGTTTTTTTTAATGTGCTTGTAAAGCGTTTTTCGCTTGTCCAACTTCTTGTACTTATAGCAGAAGACAAGGACCGTACTCATTTGCGGATGTTCCGCATAGGAGCTCAAGCTCTCAATGGTCCTGGACAGGTGTTGCGCCTCCTTTACGATGACCACTTGTCTATCGGCCATCATGGGGAATCTCTTGGCATTTCCAATTATATCGTCAATGGTAACATCCTTACCGTACAAAACCATTTGGTTGAAGCCCTTTTCCTCTTCGGTAAGTACGGAATCGGCAATAAAGGATGAAATTTTATCAATGAAATAGGCTTCCTCCCCATGGAGAAAATAAATCGGTTTTATCTTCCCTTCCCTTATTTCATTTACGATTTGTAGTGCTTCATCCATTCGGAAAAAATCATCAAATTTGTACCATGCAGCCCCTTAACTTTCCCAAGTATGACTTTCGATTCAAAAATAGTCAAAATTCGGCCCTTATTTTTGACATCGTTCGCAAAAAGTTCGTAGTACTTACCCCAGAGGAATGGGTGCGGCAGCATGCCCTGATGTTCCTTAGCATCGAAAAAAAGTATCCGCTGAGCCATATCAATGTTGAAAAACAGATCCTATACAACGGGTTGCGGAAAAGGTATGATATCGTCGTTTTTAATCCAAACGGTTCCATACATCTCCTGGTGGAATGCAAGGCACCACACATCAACATTTCACAAACCACCTTCGACCAAATTGCCCAATACAATTTTAAACTGAAAGCCAGCTATTTGATGGTTACCAACGGATTGGAACATTACATGTGCCAGATGAATTTCAAAGAGGAAAAATATATTTTTTTAAAGGAGATTCCTGAATTTAGCCGTTAATTTGCACTCGTTTTGAAGCTTGCCATCGTCATACTCAATTGGAACGGAGAGGTTCTCCTGGAACGCTATTTGCCATCGGTAGTGAAATATTCCGAGGGCCTTGCCGATATATATGTGGCCGATAATGCTTCTACCGATGGTTCAATCGAATTCTTAAAGCGACACCATCCGGATGTCAAAATAATTAAAAATAGTTCCAATGGCGGATTCGCAAAGGGATACAACGATGCCCTGAGACATGTGAAGGCCGACATTTATTGTTTGCTTAATTCTGATGTTGAAGTCTCAAAAAACTGGCTTGCCCCGGTTATCGATTTTTTCGCACAGCGTTTGGATGTGGCCATTGTACAACCAAAAATACTGGACCTCCTGAAAAAAGACCATTTTGAATACGCAGGGGCCGCAGGAGGATTTATCGACCAGTTGGGCTATCCGTTTTGTAGGGGAAGGATATTCCAAAGCCTTGAAAAAGACCAGGGCCAGTACGACGATACGTGCGAAATTTTCTGGGCCACGGGTGCCTGTATGTTCGTACGCTCCGCAGTATTCTGGGAATTGGAAGGCTTCGATGCCGAATATTTTGCCCATCAGGAAGAAGTGGATTTTTGTTGGAGGGCCAAAAATCTAGGCCATAAGGTATATTATTTGGGCACAACCAAGGTGTACCATTTAGGAGGATCTACCTTGAGCAATATGAACCCAAGAAAAACCTATCTTAATTTTAGGAATTCCCTCTTTTCCATAACAAAGAACCTGCCAAGAAGAAAGGCTTTTTTGATCATTTTAATTAGGTTATTGTTGGACGGTATCGCCGCCCTCCGATTTATTTTTCAGTTAAGGGTCCGGCATTGCTTTGCGATATTACGGGCACACGTGAGCTTTTATAGTAAATTTAGGGGGATGTACAAAAAACGTGAGAAAGCTAAATTCATATTAAAATATTATATTGTAAAATCCATTGTATGGTCTTACTTCGTAAATGGAGTAAAGAATTTTAACATTTTAGTAAAAGATTAACGAAGAACCACTATAAACGATTGTCAAAAACTATAATTTTGATTCCGTTTTAGTAAACAAGTAAATAACAAACATTAATTATAGTAAAGCAATTATGAAAAAAATCGTTTTAGGCTGTCTTGGAGTAACGTTATTATTATCTTCCTGTGTTTCACAGAAGAAATATGCCGATCTTGAGGCAAAACAAAAAGAGACCCAAGATTTATTGAATTCGGCAACCGTTAAGTTGAATGATTGTTTGGAAGAAAAGGCAACTGCTTCTTCAAGGCTACAGACCTTAGAAGACCAAAACGCCTTCTTAAAAGCCAACAATCAAGAATTAATCAACAACATGGGCAATCTTACTACCTTAACTACAAAAGGAGCTGAGAACCTAGAGAAATCCTTGGAAAGTTTAAAAGAAAAGGATTTGACCATCCGCAAATTGAACGATGCCATTACACGAAGAGACTCCGTAAACCTTTCTTTGGTACAGAGCTTAAAAGGAGTTTTGGGCAACTTGGATGATGAGGATATTGAAATCAGCGTTGAAAAAGGTGTAGTATTCGTTTCTATCTCCGACAAATTGTTGTTCAGCAGCGGAAGCTACAACGTAACCAACAGAGCTAAGGAAGTTCTTGGAAAGGTAGCGAAGGTTGTAAACAATAAGCCAGATTTCGAGTTCATGGTAGAAGGTCATACAGACGATGTGCCTTACAGAAGTGGAGTCCTATTGGATAACTGGGATTTAAGTGTTAAGAGAGCGACTGCAGTTGTTAGAATACTTCAAAATGATTTTGGTGTAGATCCTAAACGTATGACCGCTGCTGGTAGAGCTGAATATGTTCCGGTATCGCAAACCGAAAAATCCAAAAACAGAAGAACAAGAATCGTGGTACTTCCAAAAATCGATCAGTTCTATAGCATGATCGAAGAGGGAATGAAAGATCCTGCTATTAACGGTGGAAGATAATTTCTTTGTAAAATAAAGTTGAAAAGCGGCTCAAAATTGGGCCGCTTTTTTTATTCCGATTTTTTAGGTGCTTTGAGATAATCAAATAAAACCAAGAAGAACAACCCGGACCAAATTAGACGATAGACCCAAATATGTACTTCAAAACCAAAAAACTGACCCGTATCCCCCATCCCAAAGAAACTATAGACTACGGTGAGTATAGCAATGGCCATTCCGATAATTAGTATTGTTTTTCTCATTTCTCAATATCGTCAGTTTATAATATAAGTTATACCCTAAATAATATCAATATCCCCCTTTCCGCCCCTGATGACCTCTGGAAAACCTGTGGACAAATCGATAATGGTTGAAGCTACATTGCCCCCATACCCCCCATCGATCACAACATCCACCAAATTATCCCACTTTTCATAGATCAGTTCTGGATCCGTAGTGTATTCCAAAACATCATCATCATCCCGAATGGATGTTGAAACAATGGGATTTCCCAAACCTTGTACCAAGGCCCTGGCAATGTTATTGTCCGGCACACGTATTCCCACGGTCTTCTTCTTTTTAAAGTCTTTGGGCAAGTTGTTGTTCCCCGGCAAAATAAAGGTGTAGGGTCCGGGTAAGGCCCGTTTTAAAATCTTAAAAGTGGCCGTATCTATTTGCCGGGCATAATCGGAAAGATTGCTTAAATCGGCACAAATAAAGGACCAGTTGGCCTTTGCCAATTTTATTCCCTTGATGCGGGCTATCTTCTCCAAGGCCCTGGAATTGGTAATATCACATCCCAGCCCGTAGACCGTATCCGTTGGGTAAATCACAAGCCCTCCCTTTCTCAAGACCTGCACCACCTTGGCAATCTCCTTGGGATTGGGGTTTTCCTCATATATTCTGATAAGTTCGGCCATACGCTTTATTGGCACCGCCAAAGGGTTTAATACCCCGAGGCTTGCCTCGAAATTAAAAGTTCGTTTCTATAGAATGCCTCGTGGGCTTGCCTCGAGGTAGTTTTTTTACTTCTGATATACCCTTACATAATCCACTTCCATGACAGCTGGGAAAAGACTTTCGTCCACACCTTCAACACCGCCCCAATTTCCTCCAACGGCAATATTCATCAAAAAATAAAAAGGTTTGGAAAAAGGCCAGTTTTCGGCACTCGGGACAGTGGGCCTCAAAAAATTGAGTTGCACATTATCTTCTGTGTCAATGTAAAATTTGATGTATCTATCGGTCCAAAGCACCCCATAGATATGAAATTCTTCCTCTATGGTTTCAAGTGGTACCGGCCCAGAAGTTATTTGGGTCCCCTTTACGTGGTTGTTGGCCGTACTGTGCAGGGAAAAATGAACCTCGTTTGGACTGTAGCTCACATATTCCATAATATCGATTTCGCCACAAGCAGGCCATCCCGCGGTACTGATGTCGTTCCCCAACATCCACAGTGCGGGCCAAATTCCCTTTCCCTTATAATCAGGGATTTTGGCCCGAATCTCCAATTTACCATACTTGAATTCCTTCTTGCTATTCAACCTGGCCGAAGTAAAATTGCTCCCGCCCAAGGATTCCTTTTTCGCGATGATCTTCAGCGTACCATCGCTAACTTCCACATTGCCTTCATCGAGATAATTCTGAAGTTCATTATTACCCCAACCGTGATTTCCGGTCTCAAGTTTCCAATTTTCCTGGGAAAGATCCGTTCCGTCAAACTCATCGCTCCAGACCAATTCGGCATCGTCCCAATAATTTGAAGCAAAAACATCTTCTATATCTTCAGGAGGTAGATTAGTTTCTTCTAAATTTCGATTTATTGGTTCATCAGAATCTGAAGAACCTTGGCAGGAAGCCATAAAAAAGGAAAATGCTATGAATGCTACAGATAAAGTATGTTTCATCATTTGAAAAAAAATTAATCCAATTTAGTGATTAAGTCATAAAACGTTACAATACTTCCAATTTTGCGAACCGTAGCAACAATTTTTTTACATCGCCATGATCGAACTTTATCTCCGCCTTGCGGTCATTCCCCACACCTTCTATCTTAAGGACCTTGCCCCTGCCAAACCTGGAATGGTTCACCAAGGAACCTTCGGCCAAATTGGGGTCGATCGTATTGATGTTACCCACCGGTTGTGAAAGCTCCGGTTTTATCTTTCGCAGCTTTTGAAGTTGGGTCATATTCGGTCTGTCGATACTGGGCGGCGTTCCGTTTACGGGTTTCGTTTGACGTAACTTGCTTTTGTCCACTTCGCCAAAGATATTGGCATCGATCATGGATTTGTACCGGTACCCGCCATCCAAAGGCGTCAAATTTTCGACATATTTTTCATCGATTTCCTCCAAAAACCGACTCGGTTCAGCATCGATGAGTTTTCCCCATCGGTACCGGTTCTGCGTGTAGGTCAAATAGGCCTGTTTTTCCGCGCGGGTCAAGGCTACATAAAAAAGCCTTCGCTCCTCCTCCAATTCGCTCCTCGTGTTCATGCTCATCCCCGACGGAAACAAATCCTCCTCCATCCCAACGATATACACATAAGGGAACTCCAAGCCTTTGGCCAGGTGAATGGTCATAAGGGCAACACGGTCGTCATCGCCCGTATCATTATCCAAATCGGTCGCTAGGGCCACATCTTCCAAAAATTCGGTCAAACCTCCTGTTGCATCGGCAAGTTCCTTTTGGCCTTCCACAAAATCCTTGATACCGTTCAACAATTCCTCAATGTTTTCCATCCGGGCAATGCCTTCCGGGGTACCGTCCTTTTTGAATTCCAACAAAAGTCCGGTTTTTTTGGCGACGTGCTCGGCCAATGTAAAGGCATCGGCACCCTCGTTCATGATCTGGAAACTTTTGACCATGGTCACAAAATCCTCAAGCTTTCGTTTTGTGGTGGTATTTATCTTGAGGTCGATTTTTGAAATATTCTCCATGACCTCAAAGATGGAACGCCCATAATGATTGGCGGCCACCACAAGTTTGTCAATTGTGGTCTGCCCTATTCCCCGTGCCGGAAAATTGATGACACGCTTTAAGGCCTCCTCGTCCTTAGGGTTGATGACCAACCTGAGATAGGAAATCACATCCTTGATCTCCTTGCGTTGATAAAAAGAGAGTCCGCCATAAATCCTGTAGGGAATGTCCCTTTTGCGCAACGCATCCTCAATAGCCCTGGATTGGGAGTTGGTGCGGTACAGAACCGCAAACTCGCCGTTCCCCATTTGGTGCTGCATTTTATTATCCCAAATGGAATTGGCCACAAACCGGCCTTCCTCGGCATCGGTAATACTTCTATGGATTTTGATGGCCGCCCCGTCATCATTGGCCGTCCAGACGTTCTTCTCCAACTGGTTTTTGTTCTTGGCGATGATGGAATTGGCAGCGTTCACGATGTTTTTGGTAGACCGATAATTCTGCTCCAACCGGTACATGCCCACATTGTCATAATCCCGCTGAAAATTTAGGATATTGCTGATGTTGGCGCCCCTAAAGGAATAAATACTTTGGGCATCGTCTCCCACCACGCAGATATTCTGGAAGCGATCTGCCAATGCCCGAACGATCAAATATTGTGAATGGTTCGTATCCTGATACTCATCTACCAATATATAACGGAAACGGTCTTGATATTTTAGGAGTACATCCGGAAAACGGGTCAGCAATTCGTTGGTCCTTAAAAGCAGGTCGTCAAAATCCATCGCCCCGGCCTTAAAACATCGGTCAACATAATTCTGGTAAATATCGCCGATCCTGGGCCGTTTGGCCATGGCATCGGCTTCCATTAGTTCGGGATTATTAAAATAGGCCTTAACCGTAATAAGGCTATTTTTGAAGGAGGAAATTCGGTTTTGAACCTGTTTGTACTTATAGATGTCCTTATCAAGTCCCATTTCCTTGATGATGGAGGCGATGAGGCGTTGAGAATCCTGGGTATCGTAAATCGTGAAATTACTGGGAAACCCGAGTTTGTCCCCGTCGTACCGCAATAATTTGGCAAACACGGAGTGAAAAGTCCCCATCCAAAGGTTTTTGGTCTCCGATACCCCAACGATGTCGGAAATCCGCTTTTTCATTTCGCGTGCCGCCTTATTGGTAAAGGTCAACGCCAGGATATTAAAGGCATCCACCCCCTGTTCCATCAAGTAGGCTATGCGGTAGGTAAGCACCCGCGTCTTTCCGGAACCGGCACCGGCAATCACCATTAGAGGCCCATCCTTGTGCAAAACAGGGGCTTTTTGGGCATCATTCAATTCATCTATAAAAGAACTCAAGGTCGAACTATTTTTAAAGTGTGAATTTAGCCATTATTGAACGATACCGGAAATGTTGTTTTTTAGATTTATAAACAATGTGTCAAGGCATTTGTTCCTTTTTAAATATATTTAGCAAAACAATCGTATGGCCATGCAGTATTTTCAAAAAATAAGGGTTCTATGCTTTCTAACCTTCCTCTCATTATTCCTTGGAATTGCCCAAGACAAGAATAGTGGCCCCATCATAGCCGATTATGGCCAAGTCTGGAAAATAGCGCACCAGGACTATACCTTGGATACCACCAAAACCTTCAAGGCCGTGTTCGATATAATGACCTCGCCCGATGATTTAAACCAAGTGAACCCCTCTATTGAGACCGCCGCCCGTTTTTTGAATATGCACGGGCAAAACGGAATTCCTTTGGAGCAATTGAAGGTGGCCTTGGTCGTTCACAACAAGGCTTCCAAGGATGTCATCACCTCCAAAGCCTATCAAAAGAAATACGGTACCGAGAATCCCAATGAAGCCTTACTGAAGGCTCTTATGGCAGCCAATGCGGAAATAATTTTTTGCGGGCAATCCTCCGTTTCCCGAGGTTTTCCAAAAGAGGATTTGATAGACGGCGTACAGTTGTCCCTCAGCGCCATGACCGCATTGATCCAATTGCAGGACGATAATTATAGACTGATAAAATTTTAGATAAACACCATGATTCGAGCATTCGCATCCTTGCAAAGCGAAATCGAAGCATAATTTATCACAAACTAAAAAGAAAAAAATGAAAAAACTTGGAGTACTTATCGTATTATGTTGCGGAATGACGGCTTTCGCACAAAAATCGATGGAAAAGGATTTTAGCGCCATTGAGGATAAGGTAATCGAATGGAGAAGGTATTTCCACGAACACCCGGAACTTTCCAACAGGGAATTTGAAACCGCCGAAAAAATTGCAGACCATCTAAAAAGTCTTGGAATCGAAGTACAGACGGGTGTGGCGCACACCGGTGTAGTGGGTGTTTTAAAGGGTAACAAACCGGGCAAAGTGGTCGCCCTCCGTGCGGATATGGATGCCCTGCCCGTAACCGAGCGCAACGACCTGCCCTTTAAGAGCAATGTAACATCTAAATATCTGGGAAGCGAAGTGGGCGTGATGCATGCTTGCGGACACGATACCCACATTGCCATTCTTATGGGCGTGGCCGAAGTGCTGTCCAAGAACAAGGATAAAATCAAGGGCACCGTAAAATTCATTTTTCAACCTGCCGAAGAGGGAGCGCCTCCGGGAGAGGAAGGTGGTGCCGCTTTAATGATCAAGGAAGGGGTTTTACAAAATCCCGATGTGGATGCTATTTTTGGCCTGCACATCAATTCGCAAACGCCCGTAGGCATGATCCGATATAAATCCGGGGGCACCATGGCAGCCGCACAGCGATTTGTCATCAATGTAAAAGGAAAGCAAAGCCACGGCTCACAACCCTGGTCCGGAGTGGACCCCATCTTGATCAGTGCGAAAATTATCGATGGTTTGCAAACAATCATTAGTCGGGAAATGAACCTTACGAACGAAGCGGCAGTGATTACGGTGGGTAAAATCACTTCGGGAGTAAGGAACAACATCATTCCTGAAAGCGCGGAAATCGTTGGAACGATCAGAACCTTGGATTATGACATGCAAGAACAGTTGAACCGAAGGATGAAGGAAATGGTCAGTTCCATCGCGGAAGCTTACAGAGGCGAGGCTACTACCGAAATTGCTTCGGGAACGGCCATTACCTATAACAATCCGGAGTTGGTTTCCCAAATGATTCCTACTATGGAAGCGGTTGCCGGGAAGGAGAACGTGGTGGTTGCCAAAGCCGTTACAGGTGCGGAGGACTTTTCCTTCTATCAGGAAAAAGTGCCCGGCTTCTTTTTCTTTTTGGGTGGTATGACCCCGGGAACAACGGAGTCCTATCCGCATCACACCCCTGATTTCAGGATCGATGATAGCGGACTGTTGTTGGGCGTAAAAACCTTAACCGCCATGAGTCTGGACTATTTGAACAGCGACAAGACGCCCCGATTGGAAAACCAACCTAAAGGATAAACTAGTAATGGCGTATCAAATTGTTTTAGCTACCATTTTACCGTGGTGGGCGTGGATGCTTATCGCACTGGTTCTCATCGCGATTTGGGATATTTTCATTCAGAAAAAACATACCATAAAACATAATTATCCCATTGTTGGGCATCTTAGGTATTGGTTGGAGAGCATCGGCCCTGAAATGCGCCAATATTTTGTGGCCAATAATCGCGAGGAACTCCCCTTCAACAGGATCGAACGGGGCTGGATTTATGCATCGGCCAAAAAAGAAAATAATTATGAAGGTTTTGGAACCGATAGGGATATTTATGCGCATCAGCATGTATTCATAAAGAACAGTATGATGGCCTATAAAATTCCCCAAGGCCACCCGAATGAGCTGGACCCGTCGTTCGTACCTTGTGCCAAGGTCATGGGTACTTTTAACAATCGCAGAAAACCCTACCGTCCGGCCAGTATTGTGAACGTTTCCGCCATGAGTTTTGGTTCCCTGTCCGCAGCGGCGGTCGAGGCAATGAACATCGGAGTCAAAAAAAGTGGTGCCTACCACAATACGGGCGAAGGCGGACTTTCACCCTATCACAAACAGGGGGGCGATGTGATTTTCCATTTTGGAACGGGCTATTTTGGGGTACGCACGCCGGATGGAAACTTCTCCATGGAAAAAATGAGGAAATTGGTCGATGAGAATCCATGCATCAAGGCGATAGAGATCAAACTTTCCCAAGGGGCCAAACCGGGCAAGGGCGGTGTGTTGCCAGGGGCCAAGATAACCCATGAACTAGCCGAAATCAGGGGCGTTGAAGTTGGAAAGGACGTGCTTTCCCCAGCAACCCACAAGGCGTTCTCTACCGTACCGGAACTCATGGCCCTCATTGAGCAGATCGCCGATGAAACGGGACTGCCCGTGGGCATAAAAGGTGCCATTGGAAAACTGGACCAGTGGGAGGAACTCGCCAATTTGATGCTAAAAACAGGAAAGGGACCTGACTTTATAACCGTAGACGGTGGTGAAGGTGGCACGGGAGCGGCACCGCCCTCGTTCGCCGATCATGTTTCCCTGCCTTGGGTATATGGCTTTTCAAGTGTTTACAGGGTGTTTTTGGAACGGCAATTGACTAATCGCATTGTCTTTATTGGAAGCGGAAAACTGGGTTTTCCCGCCAAAGCGGCCATGGCCTTTGCCATGGGAGCGGATTGCATCAACGTGGCGCGTGAGGCCATGATGAGCATTGGTTGCATCCAGGCCCAGGTGTGCCATACGAATCGATGTCCCACCGGAATAGCCACCCAAAACAAATGGCTTCAAAATGGCATCAATGTACCCTTGAAGTCGGACCGATTGGCACAATATTTCAAAACCTTCCGGAAGGAATTTTTGGAGATTACCCACGCCTCTGGATACGAACATCCTTGCCAATTTACCATGGACGATGTGCAGGTAAACCTGGACGATAATGAACTGAACAAGAGTCTTGCCTATGCCTATGGCTATAATAAGGCCAAAGTAGCCTTCAAGGGTGTTCAGGAATTGAAAGACTGTTCGTATCTTGGCGGCAAATAAACCACCTCTGGGAATACCCACGAGGCATTGGTAGGAAACGAAACTATTATTATCAGGCAAGCCTTGGTCTATTAAACCCTTTGGCGGTGCCAATAAAATGCTGTTAAACATGAAGAAAATTTTACCCTTAGTCATAGTTGTTGCCTTAAGTACTTTTGGAACTGCGCAGGCGCAGAAGAAAAGTGAACTCATTGAACAGAATCAGGATTTAAAATACCGTCTGGATTCCATTTCGCGTTTGGTTTCAACGGCGCAGTCAAAACAAAAAATAAGCGAGATCAAAGCGGAGGAACTACAGGCCCAGGTAACGGAATTGCAGGACGCCAACGCTACCTTGCTTCAAAACCTGAACAGTTTTGCCGCCCTTTCCAGCCAAAACTCGGAAAACATAAACAAGACCTTGGCCACTTTGGAACGTAAAGAGGCCCAATTAAAAGGAATTGTGGACGGTGTGGCGAGCAACGATTCCACGGCCATCGTGATTTTAACGAACTCCAAACAGACCTTGGGCGAAAATGCCAAGGTACAGGTGAGCAATGGTTCCGTAATCATCTCGGAGAAATTAGATTTTTACTTCGCCGATGGTTTAGGTGCCAAGGTGCAGGAATCGGCCAAACCCTGGTTGGAGAAAATAGCGAAGATTATTGCCGCCAATCCAAAATCGGCCGTAACCATTTCCGGATTGAGTATGACCGGAGAACTGGATATCGCCCTTCAACAAGCCGCTTCGGTAGCACAGATTCTTATTAAGGATTACAGTGTTGATGGAGGTAGGGTGAACGTAAAAGGTATAGATGGTGGACTACGGGAATCCTTACAGATAGAAATTCATCCAGATTACAAATCCTTCTATGCGACCGCAAAGGACGATGTAAAAAACTAAAATTGCATTTCATCGATCAAGTCATATACTAATTGACAAAACTGGCCGTTTAAGAGTCAAGAAACGTGAACTAACCAGTTTAAAATTATACGAATGACTTCAGATCAGATTTTTCAACTTTTTGCTTATTTATTGCCTTCCATAGTAACAGGTGCCATAGCATTTTACTTTTTTAGAATGCACACCAACAATGAAGAAGGTAGGAGACGTTTTTTATTGCATAAGGATTCCCAAAAGGACACGCTCCCCGTGCGATTACAGGCGTATGAACGTATGGCCCTATTTTTGGAAAGAATCGCCATTCCAAGTTTAGTGGTGCGCGTTGCTCCTAAAAGTCAGGATAAGGATGCCTACGAAAACCTGTTGATAAAGAGCATTGAAACCGAATTTGACCATAATCTTTCCCAACAGATTTACATGACCGATGAATGTTGGAACATCATCAAGGCGGCCAAAAATGCTACGGTGCAAATGATACGAAAGGCAGCCATGAGCCAATCTGAAACGGCCGATAAACTACGTGAGGACATATTGAACGACACCATGGAAAAGGCCTCTCCCTCCACTACCGCTCTATCCTTTGTAAAAAGGGAGATTGGGGAGTTGTGGTAATTGGTATTTGGTTGTTAGTTATTGGTTCTTGGTTGTTCCCTTCGACTACTCATATAGCCAAAGTTTTTAGAAAAATCTACACTTTTCATTTTTCACTTTTCACTCCATACTTGAAACCTAAAACTAACAAGCGTCTAGCGTCTAACTAAACTACTCATTCTCATTAGGCTCGATGGGATTTGTTTCCTCGTTTTTGTTCTTGGCATAGAGGTAGCCCCGTTTCCACCAAAGTGTCATTTTTTTCTTGTCGAAGATCAACGAGTTGGTGGTTAATATGGTAGGTGTGTAATATAGGTTAATAATAGCGTTGTTCTGATTGGCAACGAATTTCCCTATCCGAATATTTTGGGTCTCGATGCGGTCAAAAACAAAGCTCATCATAGAAGTCAATAGTTCGAACGGATTTCTGGAAGGCATTCTATTGAGGTAATTCACTTCGGTATGCAACACTACCACATCCACTTCGGTGGCGCCCCTTTTAATGGCTTCTTCGATGGGTACGATGCTTCCCAATCCGCCATCGGCATATTCGCAACCTTCCTTACGGACCAAACTCATAAAAGGGGTATAGTTGGCCGAAATCCAGATCCAATCGCAAAAATCCTCGTAGGAACAATCCTTTATGGATTTGTACTCGACTTGGTTCAAGGAAAGGTTACTGACCGTAATGACCACGTCGGACATTCCCTTTTTCAGCTTGTTGAACTCCGTTTTGGTGAGGCTTTCCCCTATGAGTTTTCGAAGGTTCTCACTTTCGCCAAAGGTCTTTTTACCTCGCACAAAATTCCGAACGACGTTCCAATGGTTGATGCCTATCTCATCATTACCATGCTTCTTTTTGACTACAAAAGGACAATTGTTGAAAATACTTTCCTGGGTAACGTTGGAATAAATGCGTTTTATTTTGTCCAATTTGCCTAAGGCCAAATGGGATATCAACAAACTTCCCGTGGAGGTACCTACAAAAATATCGTATGTTTTACCGGCCTCTTGAATCAAAAATTGGGCAACACCGCCTGCAAAGGCGCCTTTACTTCCCCCACCTGAAATGACCAAAGCCTTCATGGTAATTCTATTTTTGTCTTAAGATAACGTAAATCGGCATCTTTTAGTTTTTTGGCTACCGCTACTAGTCGATTTTTTAGTTCGGAATTTTTCAAAATTTCGTCCAACAAATTTCTAATATAGGATTTAAACTGCCAAGAATGGTGGTCGGTCGCCAGTATCAAATTCCTTAACGCCGTATCGGTCAGGCCATTGATTTGAAACAAGTATTGGAACGCCCCTTGGCGGACTTCTGGATTGAAGTTTGGATCCGAATAATGAACCAGTTCGTCCAAGTACGCCTGTTTTTGGGAAGGTTTATACTCCGGAGTGACCAAAGCCAAAGCCAACCACAGCAATCGGACATTCTTGCTAGGGAGGCCGATAACATGGGAAGTACTATCCAAATAAGTGTGACGGTCTTCATCAAAATTGTTCCAAAGATGGAACAACATCAATTCTTGGGTGATATAACTGTTGTCCTTTAGTAGCGGTTCCGCATACGCTTTTAATTCCCTTGAAAGCTTTTCGATTTTTTTTACCCCCTCCTGTCTAATTTCAATGGCGCTATTTCTAAATACCCCAATTAATTGTATTTCATCAGCTACTGGATACTCCTTTAACAATTGCCTTTTCGCCTCAACAGCAAAATCTTCTCTTAACCAACTAAGGTCATTCATATGTTTGTTTACAAAATACATACGCATGGAATGATTGTTTTTCATCAGATATTCCTTTGCCCGTTCCCATAAAAAGTCGGTATTTGCGAGCCAATCGTTTTTAAATAACGTCAAATCCTTGCCACTTGCTACCTCTATTTCCTGTAGAAAATCATCCACTCTAACATTTCTAAAGGCATACTTTTCCAGATAGGACGCCACCCCCTTTCTAAACGCTTCGTCCCCTACTTCCTCCCGAAGCATCACCAAGGCCCAAGCGCCCTTTTCATAAAAGGTGAGACTGCTGGCTTTTGGATCTAGCAGACTTTCCCCTTTGCCCAACTTTGATAATTCCTCCAACTGCTGGGCGGTATCGAACAACTTCCAGTAAAAATGGTCGGCTCCAAAAAGCTCCTTTTCAGCCAGATAGGCATAGTAGGTAGCAAAACCCTCATGAAGCCAGTGGTGGTTGCCATCCTTCTCAGTGACCAGGTTCCCAAACCATTGGTGGGCCATTTCATGGGCGTTGATGTTCACATAATTCCTGTCGATGAAAGCCATGGAATCTATTACATAGGCATCGGAAAAAATAGTGGCGCCCGTATTTTCCATTCCTGCATAGAGAAAATCATGTACGGGGATTTGTTTGTAATTCTGCCAGGGGTAGTCAATGCCAATTTCCTCCTCAAAGAAATCAAAAATCTCCTTGGTATACCGGTAGGTGGGTTCAATCTTTAAACTGTCCTTCGGATAGAAATAATTTTCGATAGGTACGCCACTTTCAGATTTCAATTCCTGTTTATCATATTTTCCAATGGCAAAGGCCAACAAATAACTGCTCATGGGCTTTTCCATATCAAATTGCCAGGTGGTTACTCCATCCTTTGGTTCTAGCTGTAGCAAAATCCCGTTCGCTATAACCTCAAAACCGGTATCGACTGTGATATTCATATCGAACTCCACTTTCTCCTCCATGGCATCAAAACTGGGCAGCCAATGGCTGGTGTACTTTCCCTGGCCTTGGGTCCAGACCTGTCCTGAACCCAGTGAAGGACCTTGTCCCATAAAATAAACCGTCTGTTTCGGGCTGCAGGAGTACCGGATCAGAAGTTCGTGAGTAGCATCCTTTTCAAAGGAATGGCCAATAGTCAGTTTTCCGTCCGCATAACCTATGCCTATACTTTTTCCATCCAATCGTACTTCGGCAAATTCCATATTCTTGGCATCCAACCAAACGGAATCCACACTTTCCAAGATATTGAACGTATACAGGACCTGGCCTTTAATTCGTTTTTCCTTGAGATTTGGGCGTATTTCAATATCGGCATGCAAAAAATCCACCTTTTCTTGATGCTGGGGATAGATGGCGAAGCTACAAAAGAAGATTAGAAACAAAAACCGATACATATTCATGGCATGTCAATTCTTGGACCAAATTAAGGCTTTTCCTGTATTGCAGTTACAGATGGTAAACCCTAATTTAGTCGGATGAATGCCGGATTCCTTCAAACTCCCGTTGCGTATCTCAAAGGTGTGGGGCCAAACAGGGCCGAAACACTACAGTCAGAACTGGGCATTTATGTCTATCAGGATCTTTTGAACCTGTTTCCCAACAGGTACATTGACAAGACCCAATATTACAAAATTGGCCAACTCCAAAAAAGTAATGCGGAGGTGCAGATCGTGGGCAAGATCGTACATATAAAAACGGTAGAACAGAAACGCGGTAGCCGATTGGTGGCCAAATTCATTGACGAAACCGGGGAAATGGAACTGGTTTGGTTCAGGGGCCAAAAATGGATTCGCGAAAATTTAAAACTGAATGTCCCGTACGTAATTTTTGGCAAGTGCAACTGGTTCAACGGGAGCTTTTCCATGCCCCATCCAGAGATGGAACTTCTTTCAGAACATGAAAAGAATCTCCGAATCCATATGCAACCGGTCTACCCTTCCACCGAAAAATTGAGCAATAAGGGTATTACGAACCGAGTGCTAAGCAAATTGATCCAGCAATTGTTCGTTGAAACCAAGGGCAGCTTTGAGGAGACCTTATCCAATAAAATCCTTGACGAGTTAAAACTAATCTCAAAAAGTGAAGCCCTTTTTAACATCCACTTCCCAAAAAATCAGGAACTATTGGCGAAGGCCCAATTCCGGTTGAAATTCGAGGAACTGTTTTATCTACAGTTACAGTTGATTGCCAAAAACATGCTGCACAAGCAAAGGATAAAAGGCTTCAATTTTGATCAAGTGGGTCCTTTGTTCAACGATTTTTATGCCAATCATTTGCCTTTTGAACTTACCGATGCACAAAAAAGGGTCATCAAGGAAATTAGGGCCGATTTAGGTAGCAATGCCCAAATGAACCGATTGTTACAGGGCGATGTTGGATCAGGAAAAACCATTGTAGCCGTTATGACCATGCTCTTGGCCATAGACAATGGATTTCAAGCCTGTTTGGTCGCCCCCACGGAAATATTGGCCAATCAGCATTACATCGGAATCAAGGAGCTTTTGCAAGGAACGGGTGTTACTTGTGAACTTTTGACGGGTTCCGTTAAAAAATCTGTCCGAAAACCCATCCATGAACAACTGGAGAGTGGTGAGCTGCATATATTGATCGGTACCCATGCTGTATTGGAAGATAAGGTCGTCTTTAAAAATCTGGGCTTGGCCATCATCGATGAACAACACCGGTTTGGGGTAGCGCAGCGTTCCAAACTTTGGCATAAGGGAAGCCCAAACTCCGGGGAGGTTGGAGGGGCCACTCCCCCACATATTTTGGTGATGACGGCAACACCCATTCCAAGAACCTTGGCCATGAGCCTTTATGGGGATTTGGACATATCGGTAATTGACGAATTGCCGCCCGGTAGAAAACCAATAAAAACGGTACATCGGTATGATTCCAATCGGCTTAAAGTATTTCATTTTATAAAGGAGGAAATCCAAAAGGGTCGGCAAGTGTACATCGTATATCCCTTGATTCAGGAATCCGAAGCCTTGGATTATAAAGATTTGATGGACGGTTATGAAAGCATCGTCCGTGATTTTCCCCAACCGCAATATCAAATTTCCATCGTACACGGGCAGATGAAACCTGAGGACAAGGATTACGAGATGGAACGGTTCGTAAAGGGCGAAACGCATATTATGGTGGCCACTACGGTCATTGAAGTGGGCGTTAATGTCCCCAATGCCTCGGTTATGATCATTGAAAGTGCGGAACGCTTTGGACTTTCTCAATTACATCAATTACGGGGACGTGTGGGCCGGGGTGCCGACCAAAGTTATTGCATCCTTATGACAAGTTATAAGTTGAGCTCCGAGGCGAAAACCCGATTGGAAACCATGGTACAAACCAATGATGGATTCGAGATTGCCGAAGTAGACCTAAAACTGCGGGGAGCCGGAGATATTATGGGAACCCAACAAAGTGGAATGCTCAACCTTAAAATCGCCGATATCGTCAAGGACAATACCATTTTAAAATCAGCGAGATATTTTGCCATGCAATTATTGAAAGACGACTCCACGTTGGAGAAACCCGAAAATTTGGTAATCCGTCATTTTTATGCCGAATTGGCCAAGTTTAAAAATATCTGGAACTATATTAGTTAAACATCATATTTAACAGATTCCAGTTTTGGACATCGTAATTTAAACACCTGCCGATTTCCTAAAAATCCTTGTTTTAACTATTTTTACACCCTTACATTATAAAGATTATGAGCGCTAATAAAACGTTATTTGATAAGGTGTGGGATTCCCACGTAGTCCATAAAATTGAAAACGGTCCGGACGTCCTGTTCATTGACCGCCATATGATTCACGAAGTAACAAGCCCGGTTGCATTTCTGGGTCTGAAGAACAGGGGCATCGGGGTTTTATATAATAACAGAACGTTTGCCACGGCAGACCATAACACCCCAACCATAAACCAACACTTGCCCGTTGAGGATCCCCTTTCCGCAAACCAATTGAAGATGTTGGAAGAAAATGCCAATGAACACGGTATTTCGTACTGGGGATTGGGCCATGAAAAAAATGGAATCGTCCACGTTGTGGGTCCTGAGTATGGTATAACCCAACCAGGAGCCACCATTGTTTGTGGGGATTCGCATACATCGACCCACGGTGCCTTTGGCGCAATTGCCTTTGGTATAGGTACATCGGAGGTAGAGATGGTTTTGGCCACACAATGTATTATGCAGCCCAAGCCAAAAAGGATGCGCATCAACATCAATGGCGAACTGAGCAAAGGGGTAACCCCCAAAGATGTGGCTCTGTTCATTATCAGTCAGTTGACAACTTCTGGGGCAACGGGTTATTTTGTGGAATATGCTGGTGATATTTTCCGAAACATGAGTATGGAAGGTAGAATGACCGTATGTAACCTAAGTATTGAAATGGGCGCCCGAGGCGGTATGATAGCTCCAGATGAAAAGACTTTTGAATATATAAAAGGACGTGAATTTACGCCTACTGGCGAAGCATGGGACAAGGCGATGGCTTATTGGGAAACATTATACACCGATGCGGATGCCATATTCGATAAGGAACTCACATTCGATGGTTCACAGATAGAACCGATGATTACCTACGGTACCAACCCAGGCATGGGAATGGGAATCTCCAAAGACATACCTTTGGCTACGGCTACCCAAGGTGGAGCTAGCAGCTATAAAAAATCCTTGGAATATATGAAGTTCAACGAGGGAGAGAGCATGATGGGAAAGACTATCGATTATGTGTTCCTAGGAAGTTGTACCAACGGAAGGATCGAGGACTTTAGGGCCTTCACCTCTTTGGTAAAAGGAAGGAAAAAAGCCGATCACGTAACCGCGTGGTTGGTTCCGGGATCACATAAGGTAGAAGCCGCCATCAAGGAAGAAGGTTTGTTGGATATATTGACCGAAGCCGGATTCGAATTGCGGGAACCTGGTTGCTCGGCATGTCTGGCCATGAACGAAGATAAAATTCCGGCCGGTAAGCTGGCTGTAAGTACTTCCAACCGAAATTTTGAAGGAAGACAGGGACCCGGTGCAAGAACCATTCTTGCAAGTCCGCTAGTTGCTGCCGCAGCTGCCGTAACTGGTAAGGTAACAGATCCCAGGGAATTGATGGAAGAGGTTGCTTTACACTAGTTCACTAACCACTAACACACTAACAACTATTATAAAATGGCTTACGATAAATTCAACATATTAACATCAACAGCGGTTCCTTTACCTATAGAAAATGTGGATACGGACCAGATTATACCCGCACGTTTCCTAAAGGCTACCGAGAGAAAGGGGTTTGGCGATAACCTTTTTAGGGATTGGCGATACAATCAGGACGATAGCCCAAAAAAGGATTTTGTCTTGAACGACCCTACCTACAGTGGTAAAATATTGGTGGGTGGCAAAAACTTTGGATCGGGTTCCTCCCGTGAACACGCTGCTTGGGCCGTCTATGATTACGGATTCAGGTGCGTTGTTTCCAGTTTTTTTGCTGATATTTTTAGGAACAACTGCTTAAATATTGGGGTGCTACCCGTGCAGGTGAGTGCGGATTTTCTACAAAAAATATTTGACGCCATTGAGGCCGACCCAAAAACCGAACTGGAAGTAGGCCTTCCGGAGCAAACGATTACATTGTTATCCTCAGGGGAAAGTGAATCTTTTGAAATCAATGGTTACAAGAAAAATAATATGATGAACGGTTTTGACGATATCGACTTTTTGTTGAACATCAAAAAGGACATTCAAACGTTTGCTGCCAACACTCCGCTCTAAGTAGTATCCCAACCATACTGGAATGAAACCCTCATTGAGGGATTTGTTATTGCAAATAAAATACCTCTACGAAAGGAAATGTTTAAGAATCAAGCAATTGACCTAATTTTAAACGCGTGAAAAGAAAGTTGGAAATCATGGATACCACCCTTAGGGATGGGGAACAGACCTCTGGGGTATCCTTTTCCGCCTCCGAAAAATTGACCTTGGCCAAATTACTCTTGGAGGAACTCAAGGTTGACCGTATTGAAGTTGCTTCGGCACGGGTTTCGGAAGGGGAACTCCAAGCGGTGCAGCAAATTACGGAATGGGCCAAAGTCCATAATTATTTGGACAAGATAGAGGTACTCACCTTCGTGGATGGCGGCGTATCCTTAGATTGGATGGAAAAGGCCGGTGCCATTTCCCAAAATTTACTGACCAAAGGTTCCTTAAACCACTTGACCCACCAGCTTAAAAAAACGCCGGAACAACATTTTGCTGAAATTGCCGAGATTTTCAAAGCGGCTTCTGAAAAAGGTATCATCAATAACATTTACCTGGAAGATTGGAGTAATGGCATGCGGAACTCAAAGGAATATGTTTTTCAATTTTTGGATTTCCTCACTACGCAACCGATTAAACGGGTGTTGCTACCGGATACCTTGGGAATACTCACTCATACCGAAACATCCGAATTTATTTCGGAAATCGTTCAAAAATATCCTCAGTTGCATATTGATTTTCACGGTCATAACGACTATGATCTGGGCGTGGCCAACGTAATGGAAGCCATTAAAGCAGGGTGCCATGGACTGCATCTCACCATCAACGGTATGGGGGAACGGGCAGGCAATGCCCCTATGGCCAGCGCCATTGCCGTCATCAATGATTTTCTGCCGGATGTAAAAATTAATTTGAACGAGAAGGCACTTTATAAAGTAAGCAAATTGGTATCGGCGTTTACAGGTATCAGTATACCGGCGAACAAACCCATAGTTGGGGACAACGTTTTTACGCAAACTGCTGGTATTCATGCAGATGGAGATAGTAAGAAAAATCTTTACTTTAGCGATTTGATGCCGGAACGATTTGGTAGAAAACGAAAGTACGCCTTGGGTAAAATGTCCGGAAAGGCCAACATCCAAAAAAACCTACAGGAACTAGGACTTACCCTGAACGATGACGAACTTAAAAAGGTTACGGCGCGCATTATTGAGCTGGGCGATAAAAAAGAACGCGTCACGAAGGATGACTTGCCCTATATCATATCCGATGTCCTGGATACGGATTATCAGCAAAAAGTGTTTGTAAAGTCCTATGTATTGACACATTCCAAGGGACTGCGTCCCTCCACTACCCTTTCTTTGGAAATCGACGGTAAAACCTTTGAGGAAAATGCATCGGGCGACGGACAATACGATGCTTTTATGAACGCCTTGCGAAAAATATATAAGGCCCAAAATCTCGTATTACCGAGACTGACGGACTATGCCGTGCGAATTCCTCCCGGTAGTGCCTCGGATGCCCTTTGTGAAACCGTCATTACGTGGGATCTGGACGGAAAGGAATTTACATCTCGTGGTCTGGATTCGGATCAAACGGTATCGGCCATAAAGGCCACGGAAAAAATGTTGAATCTTATATAGATATTACTTAATAGATATAAGATTTGAGATATATGATTTGGGATTTGATCAACTTAAAACTTTAAACTAAGAACTAGAAACTAAAAAAAAATGAAACTAAACATAGCCCTATTGGCCGGTGATGGAATAGGCCCTGAAGTAGTAGATCAAGCGGTAAAAGTATGCGATGCTATCGCGGCAAAATACGATCATGAGATTACATGGAAACCCGCTTTGACAGGGGCGGCCGCCATCGATGCCGTAGGTGAACCTTATCCAGACGAGACCCATGAAATCTGTGCCAGTTCAGATGCCGTACTATTCGGTGCCATAGGTCATCCAAGATTTGACAATGACCCATCGGCAAAGGTGCGTCCAGAGCAAGGACTTTTAAAGATGCGACAAAAATTAGGTTTGTTCGCCAACGTACGGCCCACATTTACCTTTCCTTCCTTGATAGACAAATCGCCTTTAAAAAGGGAACGTATCGAAGGAACGGATTTGATTATCCTAAGGGAACTTACCGGAGGTATTTATTTTGGGGAACGCGGTAGAAAGGACGACAACCATACTGCCTTTGACACCATGACCTATCAACGGTTCGAAATTGAGCGATTGGCTAAAAAAGGTTTTGAAATGGCCATGAAACGTTCCAAAAAACTGTGCTGCGTGGATAAGGCCAATGTACTGGAATCCTCTAGATTGTGGAGGGAGACCGTACAGGCTATGGAAAAAGATTATCCGGAAGTTGAAGTTTCCTATGAATTTGTGGATGCCACGGCTATGCGTTTGATACAATGGCCAAAAGGATATGATGTCATCATTACCGCGAATCTTTTTGGGGATATCCTTACGGATGAAGCCTCCGTAATTTCTGGATCTATGGGATTAATGCCATCTTCCTCCGTAGGTAGCAAGGTATCCTTGTACGAACCGATACATGGTTCCTATCCGCAAGCTGCCGGTAAGGACATTGCAAATCCTTTGGCGACTGTTTTATCGGCCGCGATGCTCTTTGAAGATCTAGAATTGACCAAAGAGGCCGAAGAAATCAGAAGGGTGGTCAATAAATCCTTGGCCGAGGGTATCGTGACAGAAGATTTGGCGGAAGGCGGAAAGTCTTATAAAACAAGTGAAGTTGGGGATTGGCTGGCAAAAAACATCTAAACCATTTACCTTATAAAATTAAAAACCCTCAATAGTAAATTGAGGGTTTTCTTTTGAATATCACTTACACAATTATAAGCTCGCCAAAGCATCGGGTGATAATTCATAAATATGTTTTACTAAAGCTCTTAGTTCTGGTATCACATTTTTGGCCAGACCAGAGTGATTGTTCATCAGCACACAAATACCTAGGTCGGCATCCGGAAAAATGGCAATTTCATTTCTGTAACTATTGACACTGCCTCCATGATGTACTATGGTTTCCTCTTTATTGGTTTTTTCATTCTTCATTGTGTGGATTCTCCATCCAAAAGCATAAGCTGATTTTAAGTGTCCTTCCCAACGTTGATAATACTTATTGTTCTCGTTCAATTCGATAAAAGGCTCAAAAGCTTTTTCCAAAGTACTTTTTGCCATAACGGAAGTATTATGTCCCAATAAAAAGCGCATCCATTTACCCATATCATTGGCACTGGCATCGATGCCGCCCGCAGCAACAGCGTTGTAATAGTTGTCCTTCAATGGCAAAATTCGCCAGCTATGTCCATTTTTTACATGGGGCTCGGCAATATTCCCCTTTTCCACAAAAGAAGCATGGTCCATGGAAGCACTGTACATTCCCAAAGGTTCAAAAAAACGTTGCATCAATAATTTGTTGATATCCTGACCCGTGGCCTTAAGCATAATTTCCTGGGAAAGCGCGAACATAGCGTTTTGGTAGCTGTATTGAATACCTGGCGGACTTTGGGGTTGCACCTCCTTAAATTGACCTGCAATCTTGCCCATGGACAAACCTGCTTCCACCAAATTGGTATAACTGTGATAAGGTGTTCCTGAAGTATGGGAAAGTAAATGGGCTATCTTAATACTTTGGGTATTCGTACTATCCCCAAAAACAAACTCCGGAAGATAATCCGTAACCTTGTCCATAAAATCAAATACACGCTCCTCCACCAACTTGGCTGCCAAAACACCCGTAAATCCTTTGGATAAGGAACCCAATCGGAATACGGTTTCCCCATCTATTCGAGTGCCTTTTTGGTTATTTCTCTTTCCATATCCTTGGGACAGTATAATGGAATCTCCTTTTACAATGCTTACACCGGCACCTACAATTTCACCAGATGCAATGGCCTGATTAAAGTATTGTTTCACAGCCTCTTCCAAGGCCCTCTTTCGGGAAGCATATATTTTGGCTTCCTTTTGCATGGCCAACCGCTGTTGCAATTCCTCTGGAGAAACCTCTTCAACTTTCGTATCTATGGTCGCAGCGGACAAAACAAAAAGAATCAGCACCAAAAATAAGGAGCCAAAAATAAGTTTAAATCGATGCACTTTGGAAAATGGTTTTAGTATAACTTCTAACGCAAAAATTAGAAATTCATTACGGCCAAAATCATAAAGTTGTGAAAATACTAAATTCCGATGTCAATTAGGAAGGTACCGCAACTTTATTCGATTTTCCTATTTGCTGTTTTCGGTAAAGGTATATCGCTATGGCCAATATTACTCCAGATGCAGCCAAGATTCCACCAACCAAACTGGAATAGATCACCTCCAACCCAAATACCATGGGCAAACCGGCCAGATAGGCCCCCGAAGCATTTCCCATATTAAAAGCACTTTGGTTCATAGAGGAACCCAGCATTTCAGAGCCTTTTGCCGTATTGATGATGGCCATTTGAATGGGCGTGGAAACCGTAAAGGCAACGGCGCCTATCAAAAAGGTAAATACCATCAATATATACGGATTTGAAGCAATGAACATATTGATTACCAAGACAATGGACATAACGGACAAACTTATAATAACGGCCCTTAAAGGGGAAAATACTTCCGCCATTTTAGCCCCAACAAAATTTCCAAAAACCATCCCCAATCCGGCGAGCATCATCGCATAGCCTACATAATGGTCTTCCAAGCCGGCCACATCAGTTATCAATGGGGCAATATAGCTATACCATGCAAAAAAGCCTCCGGTCCCAATAGTGGTCAAGGCAATCATGGCCCACAATTGCTTGTTTCGTAAAGCCTCTGATAATTTTACTTGGGGCGTATTGGTCGCCGCTTCCATTTGTGGCATCCAGAACTGCAAGGTGGTCAATGTTAATATACCGACAACACCCACCAAAAAAAATGACATGCTCCAGCCAAATTCCTGACCAATGTAAGTGCCGATTGGAACACCGATAACATTGGCAACCGTCAACCCTGAGAACATCATGGCTATGGCTTGGGCCGATTTTCCCTTTCTTGCCAATTTCATGGCCACTACCGCGCCAATACCAAAGAATGCGCCATGGGGTATTCCAGATAAAAACCGTAGTACCAATAGTGTTACGTAATTCGTAGAAAGCCCTGAAAGGGTATTGAACAGGGTAAACCAGACCATCAAAATGAACAGCATTCTTTTTGGAGACAGTTTGGACCCCAAACTGGTCAACAAAGGCGCACCTACCACAACTCCAAAGGCATAGGCCGCTATGAAATGTCCGGCTTGTGAAATTGTAATTTCCAAGGCGTCAGAAACTTCTGTAAGTATGCCCATAATGACGAACTCCGTAAGTCCTATGCCAAAACCTCCAAGGGCCAAGGAGAAAAGTGCTTTTTTGTTCGTCCGTTCTAAATTCATAGTGCTCTCATTCGTTTTTCCCATGCAAAATTAGGGAACTTATTTGCCAAAAGTTATTAGTGCATTATCCTATTTATGTTCAATATTAACTCAATACCCTAACAAATTGTTAGTTATTGTTAAAATGCCATATTTCTAGGCAAAACATAATAAAAAAGCCGAAACGTTCGTTTCGGCTTTCATTCTGTTATTTGAAAATTAAAGAATGTAATCCGTGCTTACAAAATTGGAAACTTTGGCTTCCAATAACTGCTGTACGGTTTCGGTATTCAAATCGTTGTCCTTAAATGCAACAAAGGTCCGTATAGAAAATGAGCGCAAAGCATCGTGCACACTCAATGTAGACTGTGCTGAATCCTTCCTTCCCGTGAACGGATATACATCCGGACCTCGCTGACAGGAACTGTTCAAGTTTACCCTACAGACCAAGTTCACCAAGGTATCGATCAACGGAGAAAGTGTATAAACGTCCTTACCAAAAAGACTGACTTGCTGTCCGTAGTTGCTTTCCGCCATATCGTCCAAAGGTTCTTCAATATCGGAAAAAGACAACACAGGAATAATAGGTCCAAACTGTTCCTCCTGATATACGCGCATTTCCTTTGTCACCGGATATAGTACGGCCGGCCAGATATAATTATCAAAATGCTTCCCTCCTTTTTTATTCAATATCTTGGCCCCTTTGGCTAAGGCATCATCTATGAGTTCCTGAATGTAAGCGGGTTTATCGGGTTCAGGTAATGGCGTCAATTTTACGCCATCATCCCAAGGGTTACCAAACTTCAATTTATCCACTTCATCGGCAAATTTCTTAAGGAAATTTTCACGAACCTCCTCATGTACATAGATAACCTTCAAAGCCGTACATCGCTGACCATTAAAGGAAAGGGTGCCTGCCAAACATTCATTGATAGTCAGTTCCATATCCGCATCCGGCAAAATAATTGCGGGGTTTTTAGCTTCTAAGCCAAGAACCAATCGCAACCTGTTGCTTTTTGGATGTTGGTCCTGCAAAGCGTTTGCAGATTTACTGTTTCCTATCAAAGCCAAAACATCCACTTTTCCTGTCTGCATTATAGGTGCGGCGACCGTTCTCCCCCTTCCAAAAATAACATTCACGACACCTTTTGGAAAACAGGATTGAAAAGCCTCTAACAAAGGAGTAATTAACAAAACCCCATGTTTGGCTGGTTTAAAAATCGTCGTGTTTCCCATAATGATAGCAGGAATCAACAATGCAAAGGTCTCGTTCAAAGGGTAGTTATAGGGTCCCAAACAGAGTACCACGCCTAAGGGCCCCCTTTTGATATGGGCATAGACACCATCGTGCTTCTGAAACTTGGCTGCGTTTCTATCCAAGTTTTTGTAGTCTTCAATGGTATCTTCCACATACTCCACCGTTCTGTCAAACTCCTTTTGGGAATCTGGAAGGGATTTTCCAATTTCCCACATTAAATACTTTACTACAATGTCCCTTTTGGTCTTCATCTGCTTGACAAAATTTTCCATGCAAATGATACGATCCCGTACATGCATTGTGGGCCATACACCCTGCCCCCTATCATAGGCAGTAAGTGCTGCGTTCAAAGCATCCATGGCTTCCGGTTCCTGCAAATCTGGAATACTGCCCAACAAGGTGGGTTTATAGTCCTCGGTGGATGAAATCGTGGAATAAACTTCAGTCACAGGTCCTGACCACTCCTTTAACTTGCCATCTATCAGATACTTGGTTTGGTGAATGGGCTGCTCAATGGCGAACTCTTTAGGTATGTTGCTATTCTTTTTGCTCATGTTCTCAATTTTATACTAAATATTGAAATAAATCCGGTTTGTCGTTTATATATTCCCCAAAAAAATTATTGGCCTTCATGCGCTCCATTAAAGGTTGTAAATCCTCTGGATTTTTTAGCTCGATACCCACGACGGCCGGCGCATTTTCCTTGCTGGATTTTTTGGAATACTCAAAATGCGTAATGTCATCCGTAGGACCCAAAATCTCCGCAACAAATTGCTTAAGGGCTCCCGGGCGCTGGGGAAATCGGACAATAAAATAGTGTTTTAATTTCCCATATAAAAGGGCACGCTCCTTTATTTCCGCAGTTCTTGTAATATCATTATTGCTACCACTTACAATACAGACCACGTTCTTTCCCTTGATTTGGTCTGCAAAGGCGTCCAACGCCGCGATGCTCAAAGCCCCAGCGGGTTCCACAACAATGGCGTCCCTGTTGTACAAATCTAATATAGTTTGACAAACCTTCCCTTCATGTACCGTTACGATATCGTAAAGATGTTCCCTGCAAATGGCAAAAGTGAGGTCCCCTACCTTTTTTACCGCAGCACCATCAATGAACTTATCGATATGTTCCAATTCCGTATTCCGATTGTTCTCCACGGATGTTTTCATGGACGGAGCTCCCAAGGGTTCCACACCAATAATTTTCGTCTTTGGCGAACGGTTTTTAAAAACTGCCGAAAGCCCCGAAGCCAGTCCGCCCCCACCTATGGCGACGAAAATGTAATCGATGGGGTTCGTGGTCTGTTCCAACAGTTCCAGTCCCACGGTACCCTGTCCCTCAATTACCTTGGGGTCATCGAACGGATGGATAAAGGTCTTGTTTTCGGCAGTACAATACTTCATGGCCGCATTGTAGGAGTCGTCGAAGGTATCGCCTTCAAGTACTATATGCACCCATTCCTCCCCAAACATCTGCGTTTGCTCCACTTTTTGTCTTGGGGTTACCGACGGCATATAAATGGTTGCCTTTATTTTTAAATGTCGACAGGCAAAGGCGACGCCTTGCGCATGGTTACCGGCACTTGCACAAACCACGCCATGCCTTCTTTCTTCCTGTGAAAGGGAATTGATCTTGTTGAAGGCTCCCCGTATCTTGTAGGACCGGACCCGCTGCAGGTCTTCCCGCTTCAAAAATACATTTGCCCCGAACTGTTTGGACAAACGTATACTAGGAGTAAGCGGCGTTACCTCCGATACTTGCCGAATGGTCAACGCCGCTTGCTGTATATCCTCTACCTTTGGGAAATATTCCATAAGATGTACGGTAAAGGTCCGTTATATCTAAGATTACACGATAGGTTTCATAGCGGTCATGCTCTCACGTAGCCTTGCACCCACAATTTCCACCGGATGTTCCCGTAGTTTTTTGTTCACTTCGATCAGTTTCGCATTGTCCACATCATTGTCACTGCCTTCGCCATAATGCTTCCCGATCACGTCGGTATCTATTTTTTTCATGAAGTCCGCCAACAAAGGTTTACAGGCATGATCGAACAAATAGCAACCGTATTCCGCCGTATCTGAAATCACCCGGTTCATTTCAAAAAGTTTCTTTCTGGCAATCGTATTTGCGATCAACGGGGTCTCATGCAGGGATTCGTAATATGCGGATTCACCAATGATCCCCGATTCTGTCATGGACTCGTAGGCGAGTTCGACCCCGGCCCGTACCATGGCCACCATCAATACACCGTTGTCATAGTATTCCTGTTCTGTAATAGTCATATCGCCTGCAGGTGTTTTTTCGAAAGCCGTTTCCCCGGTTTCCGCTCTCCAGGTCAATAGATTCTTATCGTCATTAGCCCAATCTTCCATCATGGTCTTGGAGAAATGTCCCGTCATGATATCGTCCATGTGCTTCTGGAACAAAGGCCGCATGATATCCTTTAATTCTTCGGAAAGTTCAAAGGCCTTTATTTTTGCCGGATTGGACAAACGGTCCATCATGTTGGTGATACCTCCATATTTCATACCCTCCGTAATGGTTTCCCATCCGAATTGGATCAATTTGGAAGCGTAGCCCGGCTCGATACCCTTTTCGATCATTTTATCGAAACATAAAATGGAACCTGTCTGCAACAGACCACAAAGAATAGTCTGCTCGCCCATTAAATCGGACTTTACCTCCGCAACGAAGGAAGATTCCAACACCCCGGCCTTGTGTCCTCCCGTAGCGGCAGCATAGGCCTTGGCTTGTTCCAAGCCCTTTCCCTCCGGGTCATTTTCTGGGTGTACCGCAATCAAGGTAGGTACCCCAAAACCTCTTTTGTATTCTTCCCGCACCTCAGAACCCGGACTCTTGGGGGCGACCATAATTACGGTAAGATCTTTCCTGATCTTGGTGCCCTCTTCAACGATATTGAAACCATGGGAATAGGACAAGGTAGCCCCTTTCTTCATCAAGGGCATCACGGCACCTACGACCTGGGTGTGTTGCTTATCCGGAGTCAGGTTAATGACCAAATCTGCACTTGGAATCAATTCCTCATAGGTTCCAACTTTGAAACCGTTCTCAGAGGCATTGAGGTATGATTGTCTCTTTTCCTTAATGGCGGCATCCCTCAGTGCATAAGCGATATCCAATCCGGAATCCCTCATGTTCAAGCCTTGGTTCAAGCCTTGGGCACCGCAGCCTACGATTACAATTTTCTTTCCTTTTAACGCAGTTACGCCATCGGAGAATTCCGTGGCTTCCATAAATCTACATTTTCCCAATTGCGTCAATTGGTCCCGTAACGACAGCGTATTAAAGTAATTTGACATTTTATTTCTAGTTTTTAAGTGTGATTTTTCCCAAAAGGGATTTTGATTAATTAGTTTTCAAAAGTATTAATTGTGCTGGAACTCTTTCAACAAAGACGTAATCTGCATTTCATCCTTGGTCACCGAGATTCGGCCGGAACGCACGAACTGCATAATGCCAAAGGGCTTCAATTGTTCGTACATCTCATCAATCTCGAACCTTCTACCACTCTTTGCCAAAACGAAAAATTCCCTGGAAACCGTAACGATCTGTGAATTACTTTCCTTGATGATGTTCTGGATCTGGCGTTCATCGAACAACAGATTGGATGCTATTTTAAACAGGGCCGATTCCTGATAAATGGTTTCATCATCCGTATGGTAAAAGGCCTTGATGACCTCTATCTGTTTTTCGATTTGCCCAACGATGTTATGCACCCATTTTTCCGTAGTATTGACTACGATGGTGAACTTGGATACGTGGTCTATTTCCGATTTTGAAACGTTCAGACTTTCTATATTGATGTGCCTTTTTAAAAATATGCCCGATATCCTGTTGAGCAATCCCACGTTGTTCTCGGAATATACCGATATGGTAAACCATTCATTCTTCATACGTTAAATTTTCATCTTTAAATAACGGTCCAACCCTACTTGATCACAGACCGAAATTATATTGTTTTTACGGCCAACACGATTCCCGTTGACCAATTTATTTTTGTCAAATTCAAATCATCCCTACTTTCCAAATGTGCAAGCAGCTCGGCCACATTTTTGTCGTGTCCTTCTGGCCAATTGGCCTGCGCCAACATGTCGTCGATCACATAAAAACCACCAACTTTCAACAATGCCAAGGTTTCCTCCAACTGACCGTATTTTCCGGGCCATGCATCTGCAAAAATCAAATCGAACTTTTCACCTCTATAGTTTTCGATCCATCTAGCCCCATCCTCACAAACCAGTGTTACCCGGTCGTCATTGCCAAAGAAGGAACGGGCAATTTCAATCAATTGGGAATCATTATCTACCGAAATTAGTTCCGATTCCCCAACCAGTCCATCAATCATCCATGACAAGCTCAATCCAACACCTGTACCCAGTTCCAAAAATCTTCCCCACGGTTTTGAACTGACCAGGGTTTTTAAAAAGGTCCCCACATATACATCCGATGGCATGGTAAAACCAATTGCACTGGATGTATCCTGTAGTGCCTTGTAAACCTTTGGGATATCTAGGACGTTGGAATCGTTCATAGACTATTTCAATCGGATCTCGGACACCGCTGCACCGGAAGGAATCATCGGGAAAACGTTGTCCTCCTTTTCAACTTTTACCTCCAAGAAATATGGATTTTTTGAAGCCATCATTTCCTGAACCGTACTTTTCAAATCCTTTCTTTCGGTTACTCTTTTTGCTTGGATGTGATACCCTTCGGCAATCTTTACAAAATCCGGATTCGTCATGACCGTGGAAGCATATCTACGATCAAAGAATAGCTCCTGCCATTGGCGCACCATTCCCAAGTGGTCGTTGTTCAACACCACGATTTTCACCGGAACGTTGTGTTGGAAAATAACCCCCAACTCCTGAATCGTCATTTGGTATCCCCCATCGCCTATGATGGCCACTACCTCCCTGTCCATGGCACCCATTTTGGCACCGATGGCCGCTGGCAGTGCAAACCCCATGGTTCCAAGTCCACCGGACGTAATATTACTTTTGGATTCCTTGAATTTCGCATATCTACAACCGATCATCTGGTGCTGGCCCACATCCGTCACGATCACCGCTTTTTGGTCCGAAGCCAAATTGATTTCCTCGATAACCTCTCCCATGGTCAGACCTTCCTTTGTAGGATAAATGTCATTTTTAATAACAGTATCATACTCAATCTGATATTTTTCCTCAAAAAGTTGTCGCCATTCTTTGTGGGAATTCGGGTTTATCAAAGGAAGAATCAGACCTAAGGTTTCTTTTGAATTGCCCAATACGGCCACATCGGCATGGACATTTTTATTGACCTCGGCAGGGTCGATCTCAAAATGGATGACCTTTGCCTGTTTCGCGTAATCTTCCAATCGACCCGTTACCCTATCGTCAAAACGCATCCCGATGGCAATAAGCACATCGCATTCATTGGTCAATATGTTGGGTCCATAGTTCCCGTGCATCCCAACCATCCCCACGTTCAATGGGTGATCGGTATCCAAGGCCGATGCTCCCATGATGGTCCAAGCAGCGGGAATCCCAGCTTTCTCCACCAGTTCCTTCAGCTCTTGCTCCGCCTTACCAAGAATGACACCCTGGCCCCAAACGATCAATGGCTTCTTGGCGTTATTGATCATGTCCGCCGCCTGTTGTAAAGCCTCAGGATTTGGTTTTGGTGCGGGCTTGTAACTTCGTACACCCGTACATTTTGTATAACTGAAATCCAGTTCGTCAAACTGGGCATTTTTGGTAATATCCACCAATACCGGGCCCGGACGGCCGGATTTGGCAATATAAAATGCCTTGGCCATGATTTCCGGAATTTCGGAAGCCTTGGTCACCTGATAGTTCCACTTGGTGACAGGCGTGGAAATACCAATAATATCCGTTTCCTGGAAGGCATCGGAACCCAACAAATGTCGGGGTACCTGACCCGTGATACAAACCAAGGGCGTGGAATCTATCTGAGCATCCGCCAGACCCGTTACCAAGTTGGTGGCCCCGGGACCTGATGTCGCCATGGCCACCCCTACCCTTCCGGATACCCTCGCGTACCCTTGCGCGGCATGGGTCGCTCCTTGTTCATGTCTTGTGAGGATATGCGTAAGCTTATCCTGAAATTTATATAGTTCGTCATAGACAGGCATAATGGCCCCGCCCGGGTAGCCATAAATCAAATCGACCCCTTCTGCCAACAAGCAATGGATGATGGCCTCCGCACCACTAATTTTCATGGATGTTGCAGTCTCCTGCGCTGTCTTTTTTTCTTTCAATGTTTCCATATCAAACAATTAAAAATACGCCTGATTAAAATTCGTCCGTTACACATCCGTTTGCTGCGGACGATACACTTCTGGCGTACTTGTATAACATTCCTCTTTTGGCCTTTAGTTCCGGTGCCACCCATTTGGCCCTTCTCGCTTCCAGTTCGGCATCGGAAATTTCAATATCAATGGTATTGTTCACGGCGTCAATGGAAATAATATCCCCATTCTGAACCAATGCGATGTTCCCTCCAACCTGTGCTTCCGGTGACACGTGGCCGACCACAAATCCGTGCGATCCACCCGAAAAACGGCCATCCGTAATCAAAGCGACATCCTTGCCCAGTCCCGCTCCCATGATGGAAGAAGTAGGTTTCAACATCTCCGGCATTCCGGGTGCCCCTTTGGGACCTTCGTAGCGAATAATCACCACATCGCCCTTTTTGACCTTCCCGTTCTTGATGCCTTCGTTCACGGCCGTTTCGCCGTCAAAGACATTGGCGGTTCCTTTAAAGGCCAGTCCTTCCTTGCCCGTAATCTTGGCGACCGCACCTTCCGTAGCCAAATTCCCGAACAGAATTCTAATATGCCCTGTTTCCTTGATCGGATTGTCCAAGGTATGGACAATATCCTGGCCCTGGATCAGGTTGGGTACGTCCTTTAGGTTTTCGGCAAGCGTTTTTCCGGTAACCGTCAAACAATCGCCGTGCAGCATGTTGTTATCCAGCATATACTTTAAAACTCCGGGAATACCACCTACCCCATGAAGGTCTTCCATGGAATACTTACCGCTCGGTTTTAAATCGGCCAACAAGGGTGTGTTGTCGCTTATTTTCTTAAAGTCTTCCAAAGTAAATTCTATCTGGGCGGCCTTGGCAATCGCCAAGAAGTGGAGCACGGCATTGGTGGATCCACCTAGGACCGTTACCAATCTAAAAGCGTTCTCCAAAGATTTTTTGGTAACGATGTCCAAAGGTTTGATGTCTCGTTCCAATAACAATCGCATCGCCTCCCCGGCCTTTACGGATTCCTGTTCCTTCAAGTTTCCGTCGCTGATGGCAGGATTTGAGGAGTTGAATGGCAAGGACATTCCCAACGCCTCAATGGCAGAGGCCATGGTGTTGGCGGTATACATACCACCGCAGGCACCTGCACCCGGACACGCTTTATGGATAACCTCCTTGTATTCTTCTTCATCTATATTTCCGGCTACTTTTTGTCCATAGGCCTCAAAAGCGGAAATAATATCCAGTTTTTTTCCATTATGACATCCCGATGCAATCGTACCGCCATATACCAAAACGGAAGGCCTGTTCAAACGAAGCATCGCCATAAGGGCACCCGGCATATTCTTATCGCAACCTACCACCGTAACCAATCCGTCATAGCTCATGGCCTCCACCACCGTTTCCATAGAATCCGCAATAACATCCCTTGAAACCAAGGAATAACGCATCCCTGGGGTTCCGTTGGCAATACCGTCACTCACACCAATGGTATTGAAAATAAGACCAACCAATCCTGCATTGTCCGCACCCTTCTTCACATGTACCGCCAAATCGTTCAAGTGCATATTACATGGATTCCCCTCATAGCCCGTGCTTGCTATACCGATTAGGGGTTTCTTCAAATCATCATCCGTTAGGCCAATGGCATGTAGCATGGCCTGTGCTGCTGGCAATGTGGGGTCTTGGGTTACCGTTTTACTATACTTGTTCAATTCCATTTTTTCGTCTTCTTCCTTTTATTTTTAAGTTGGCGTATATCAAAGATATAAGTTTAGTAAGCGTTCATTTTTTAACATTTAAATCAGGTTCAAATTCAATACCCATAAAAATTAATTAAAAAACTGTCTTTCAGATACTTAACCTTTGTTTTATTATCATATTCAATACATGGTGATTTCAAATGGAAACATAAAAAAACCTGTATCGGATGGCTCTGATACAGGTTTTTTAAGTCAACGAAAAATCTATATCATTTCCTATTGGAAATAATGACGACCTCAATGACAATTTCGTTATTCTTAATCATGGGACAATAGTACGCAAAAAATCAATACGCCCAAAATACTATCTTAAAAACGATGACAGGCTACGGGCAAATTGGGCATTTCCCCCGACTAAATAAATTTAAAGGATACCATATTGCCTTCCCGTTTTTGTGCCAATACGGAAATGGACCTATCCGAAAGCTGTAATATCCTTGGATAGCCACCGGTAGTCTGTCCGTCCTTCATAAGCACGATCAATTTTCCCGATGGAGTCAACTGAATGGTGCCCGGTAACGTAGCCGAAGTTAGAATGCTATGTTGATGCGCTTCCAAGGTTTCGGACAATTGGTAGGCCATACGATTGTTTTCCTTGGAGACGGTGAATTTCCGTGAAAAGAGATTCTCCAGTTGTTTATCCGTCAGTAAATCGAATTCCGGTGCCTTGTAGACTTCCAAAACGGTCTCGTCCAAAAAGCTATCCACTTTCAATTCAGAAATTTTGGGTGCAAAATTGCGGTGTTCCCCATAGGGAACCTCATCACCCTCCTTAATTCTATTTACATCCGTAATGGGAACATAAAAGGAACGGCTGCCCAATATTTCCTTCGTTTTGAATCCGCCCTTTAAGGCCAAATAGCTTCTAAATCCCTTTTTAAGTTTCCCATAGGACAGGATATCCCCTTCCTTCACGGGATAGACTTTATAATTTTGGATGGGTTCATTGTTCAAGGTCACGGAAATCTGTGCTCCTCCCAAAACGATGTAGGTATCCTTTTCAAATAGCAAGGTGGGGCCCGTCATGGTAATTTCCAAAACGGCACTTCGGTCGTCGTTTTCCAACAAGGTATTGGCCTTATAAACCGATTGCTGGTCCATACATCCCGATACCGGAACCCCTTTTTTACGATGATGGAACCGACCCAAATCCTGTACGCTCGTGAAAAATCCGGCTTTTAAAACCTTAAGCATCCAATAGTATTTTTTCTGGTTTATAAATTCCCACCTCGGCCTCGATTTTATGTAGTTCGTACTCGCCCATGGAAATGGGTTGAAACTGAATTTTATCCCCAACGTTCACAAAACAAGGGTCCTTTTTATTCCTATCGAACAAGGGCACCGGACAGTTGCCGATTATGTTCCAGCCACCTGGGGATTCCTGCGGATAGATTCCCGTTTGCTTTGCCGCGATACCTACGGAGCCTTTTTGCACTTTCAATCTGGGGGTCGCTTTTCTGGGAATTTCCAATTCCGCTGGCACACCACCCAAATACATAAAACCGGGAACGAACCCGATACCATATACAGTATATGTGTTTTCCGTATGTAGTTTTACAATATCTTCTACACTTTTATTTAATTCCTTAGCTACCTCGTCCAAATCTATTCCAAAGGACCTGTCATAACTAACCGGTAATTTCCAAAGTACCTTTTCCCTTGCCACCCCTCCTTTAGATTGGTCATACCATGCACTTAGGTTACGACTGAATTCCGGATAGTCTATCTCAAGTTTGGGATGAACCAACAGGAGCGAATTGTAGGCGGATATCGTTTCCCAACCTTTTTCCTTGAGGCAATTCCTCAAGAGAAAGTCCTCAAAATCCAAAATGCTTTCCAAAATAGTTTCGCTTACCTTGTTGGGCCATTCTATCAATATGGCATGCCTTCCATACGGTTTTAAGGAAATAGGTGGATGCGTCATCTTTTTAAGGCTATCTGATATTTTGGTAATTCCTTCGTAATATACGTCAATATTTGCAAAGCTTCCGGGGTGTCGCCATGCACGCAATAGGTTTGGGCGAGCATCGGTTCAAAGGTATTAGCTATGGTCCTGACCTGCCGCTCCTTGACCATCCGCACCACATGGTTCAACACCTCTTGGGGTTCCGTGATCAGTGCATTGGGATGGGTCCTTGGAACGAGGGTCAATTCTTCCGTGTAATTTCTATCGGCGAAAGCCTCCACCTTTATTTGGAATCCTTTCTTAAGCGCCAATTTTTCCAAGACGGAATCAAAAGGTAAAAACACTATGAGTTCAGATTTATACTCCTGAATCGCATCCAAGAAGATACGCGACAATGCCACGTCCTTTGCCAAATCGTTATAAAGCGCCCCATGGGGCTTGATATGTTGTATCGTAACTTTTTCCTCTTTGCAGATCGATGCTAACTGATGGATTTGATTTTTGATACTTTGGGATAATTCCGTGGCATCCATGGAAAGTGATTCTCTTCCAAAATTTTCACGGTCTGGATACGAGGGATGCGCCCCTATCCCAACTCCAAATTTTTTTGCCAAACGAAGGGTCGCCCGCATCGAATCCCGATCACCCGTATGTCCCCCACAGGCAATATTGCAACTGGAAATGTATGGAAACAGCTTCGCTTCATTGGCCACGCCCTCACCTACATCGCAGTTGATATCTATGGTATATTCCTTCATCATACTACTTCAAATACCTTTAAAATACTTTTTATTCCCAAAAAGACGGCTATCAGCACAATTGTAATTCCCAGCAGGTTCTGCATTACCGTATTCTTGTTATCGCCCATCAAGGTGACCCTGTTCACCACCCAAAGCAGAAAAATGGCGATTATGGGCAACAAGATTCCGTTGGCTATTTGGGCGAATTTGATGACTTCTATCGGTTTGATATTGAAGGAAAGGAAGAAGACGCCCAAGCCCAAAATGACCATCCAAACCATTCGGAATCTAGTATCCTTCAGTCCTTGCTTCCATCCAAAACAATTGGCCGCCACATAGGCCGCCGCCAAGGGTGCGGTAATGGCCGATGTAACCCCGGCGGCAAAAAGTCCGATTCCCATGAAGTATCGGGCACTGGTACCGTACAAAGGTTCCAAAGCCTTGGCCATGTCCATGACACTTTCGACCTGCATCAAATCTACCGAAGCTGCCGCCACAATAATACACATGGAAACGATGCCGCCCAAGACAATCGATATATAGGTATCACGCTTCGCATACTCCAAATCGCTTTTCGATTTCCATTTTTCACTTACCAAGGAAGCGTGTAAAAACAAATTGTACGGGACTACGGTCGTCCCAACAAGTGCGATTACGGTTAGGATATTTTCATTGTCAAACTTCGGGATAAAAAGCCCTTGCAAAATCAACAATACATCAGGTTTGGTGAGCAGGGCCGTAATGACGAAAGAAAGGCTCATGAGGATTACCAAGGATATGAATACCTTTTCCAGTACTTTATAATTTCCGATAAATAATAGGATAAAGGCCAAAAACCCGATAACGAACGGATAGTATCCCGTAAACGAAGTTCCAAAAATGGCTTCTAGGCCCAAGGCTCCCCCACCAATGTTTCCCGCCTCGTAGGCGGCATTGCCCACGACGATGGCCGAAACGATAATACCCAACACCCCCGTTCGGATATACGGATTTGCCAATTCCTGTTTGATTACTTCCGCCAATCCCTTTTGGGTGATGATGCCCAACCGGGCCGACATTTCCTGTAATACCATCGTAGCCACCACCGAAAGTAGCATGGCCCACAAGAGGGCATATCCAAAGGAAACCCCTGCCAAGGTACAGGCCGTTACCGTTCCCGGACCAATGAAGGCGGCCGCAACAAGGACTCCCGGACCCATTTTTTTGAACATTTGGCAGAAAATTTTCGGTTTTGCTAAAGATACCTTCAATTATCCTAAAAATCTCCCTTTCAAAAAATAGAAGTTCACAACAATTTTAACATTTCAAAATGCCGTTTATCTAAAAAAATGTCATTCGTCTAAAATCCGGAGGTCATACGTCGATACTTGATAATAAAGCCAAAATTTCGTTGTTATTACTATCCCAAACAAAATAAACTTAACCTACTTAATGACTTGCTTAGAATGTAACAAAGAGCTTGGATATCTTGACCATAAAAGTGCCATAGAGAGTGTGGGCGTTGAGCTTTGCGCCCATCATCAGGAACTGATAAAGGTCTTGATCCAAAAGAACAACACGCCCTTGGAGGCCATTCAATTGTACTACGGACTTAAAGAGGCCGGTGTACAGGGAATGTTGGAATGGTGGGATGGAAAGAAATCCGTGGATATTGCCATTTCCCGTGTAAAATTGAATATTGAAATAGACTGCGGCTATGATAAATTGACGGAAGAACAGGCTATAAACAATTTGGAAGAGGCCATGCATTCCTTCAAGAACGGTTTTACCACCATACGCATACCGCATATTCTGGTTCGGTATTATTTGAACGAGACCATAAAGAACATTATAGGAATCATGGAAGGCCTAAAGGCAAACATAAAAGTTATCAACTAAAAACCTTCGTTATGAGCACATCCAACAAAACATTAAAAACGCCGCTCAGAGTGGCACTGGCCTGTTTGATCGTTGGAATGCTCACGCGAATCGTGCATTGGCCCTATGCCGGCGGTATCATTTTGGTCTCCTTTTTGGCCATCTTGGTACTTTATGGGATTCGGTTTTCGAGAAAGAATCCAAAAAAACCCGTCGACTTTATCAAAATGGTACTCGTACTTTTTTGGACGACCAATGGCCTGCTTCGGATCTTGGATTTCCCCTATACCGGAATTTTCCAAATAGGTACGGCACTTTCCTTTATCCTATGGTTCGCGATGGAAGGAACGGCCTATTTTATGGACCACGATAGGAAATCGACCAATACCTTCGTAGAGATAGCTTGGAATTTTGCTATGGTCGTGGGCGTACTGACCATCATTGCCGGTGGTTTAATGCAGCTTTTAAATTGGGAATTCGCCATCCCCACCCTTACGACCGGACTCACCATCGTTACCGCCTATATCCTAAAGGATATCTTTAATTCTGAAAAGAAGGGGAAAAAGGACAACAACAACGAGGAATTTCAGTTGTAGCGGAAAACCTCTAAACAAATACTCTTTCAAAAAAACATTTTTTAAGTTGCTTTGGAACTTGAAATGCTGGGCGATTGAAATTGTAAGTTAACCTTCATTAAACCCGGATTATGCATTGGAACTTCGTCGTGAGGGTTGAAATGCCAATAAAACAAAGTGGTATGGAAGAATCGGCGTAGCAGTGCTACGGTGATTCCGAAAACGGTAGCAAAGCGCTTATTTTGCAGGCATTTCAAGCTGCAATAAATTTTCTAATGAATAATCTGGGTTAAAATATCCTCGATTAACGAGTAACCCCATCTTTTTGTACCTTTTAGGAAAAATCCAAAAGGTATGAACCACATAGACCGAAGAAACTGGCTAAAGACCTTTGCCCTTGGCGGAGGACTAACTATGTTGGGCGGTGCCAACGCCCTGGCATTCACAAACCCTGCAAACAGACCTAGCAATGCAACGTTGGATGTTGCCAAGCTGAACAGCAACGAAAACCCCTTTGGCCCTTCCCCAAAAGTAAGGAAGGCCATAACCGCTGCTTTTGATAACGCTTGTAGGTATCCCTCCATGGTATTCAGACCACTGCTGGAAAAGATTGCTGAGACCGAAGGTGTTTCCACGGACCATATCGTCGTTACCGGAGGTTCTACGGAAGGACTCAAGGCCGTGGGGCTTACCTACGGACTCAACGGAGGGGAGCTCATCGCTGCCGACCCAACCTTCCAGTCCATGATGACCTATGCCGAAAACTTTGGTGCCTATGTACACCGGGTTCCTGTGGACGAGAACATGCAGCACGATTTAAAGGAAATGGAAAACCGGGTCAACGGCAAAACCCGACTCATATTCATCTGCAATCCCAACAATCCTACAGGGACCCTTTTGGACAAAAACGACCTCAAATCCTTTTGCGAGCGTACCAGTGAAACCGCCATGGTGTTTAGCGATGAGGCCTATTATGATTTTATTACGGAACCGGATTACCCTTCCATGGTGGAACTGGTGAAGGAAGGAAAGAACGTCATCGTTTCCAAGACCTTTTCAAAGGTGTACGGACTTGCGGGGATGCGAATCGGCTACTTGGTAGCGCGCCCGGATATTGCGAAACGATTGCAAAAAAGTGTGATGGCGATGACTAATGTGCTGGCCATTGAAGCGGCCAAGCATGCCCTGGACGACGATGAATTTTACAAATTTAGCGTAGCGAAGAACATGGAGGGCAAACAGGCCATTTATAAAACCTTGGACGATTTGGAATTGCCGTATGTAAAATCACACACCAATTTTGTCTTCTTTAAAACCGGTAGACCGATAAGGGACATGATGTCCGCCATGGAAAAGGAAAATGTCTTGATCGGAAGACCCTTCCCACCCTTTTATGAATGGGCACGTATCAGTACCGGCACCATGGAAGATATGAAGGCTTTTGATAAGGGGCTAAAGCGGGTGATGGGGTAAGTTTCAATGTTTCTTGAATTTGAAGTTTCCTTCTTTTTAGAACTGACGCTGGCCACTAAGTGCAAACTGTCGATAACGGAGGAAGTTTAAATATAAACCATACAGATGATAAAAAATCGACTATTTATAAACCTTGTACTCATGCTAAGTGTTGCTGCCACCTATGCAAATACCACTGCTAATACTTTAGTGGGTACGATGAAAATTTCCAACGATTCACTAAGAATCGCGGAATTGGATACCTTTTGGGCCGAGGTTTCCAGAACGGTACGGGAGGGTGACTTTGAAGGTTATAAAGCCACGTATCATGAGGATGCCGTTGTTGTATTCACTACCCGTGAAAACAAATCATCCATATCTATTACAAAAGCGCTTTCAAATTGGAAGCAAGATTTCATTGACACCAAAGCGGGAAAAACAAAGAATACGGTGGAATTCCGTTTTTCACAGCGTGTGGGTGACGAAAACACGGCGCATGAAACAGGAATTTTTGGTTTCCAATCCAATGATGATAGTGGCAAAACAGCTCCAAAACAATTCGTGCACTTTGAAGCCCTACTCGTTAAAAAGGATAATGGTTGGCTCATGGTCATGGAATATTAAAAATCCAAGGCCACCGAAGAAGAATGGGCATTATTGGAATAATGCCCGGCTCCCGCTAGTCTGAGACTAGTGGCGTTCCGAGTAAGGAGATAGAAGTAGCTACGGCCCTCAGATAGCCTTTGACTATTTAAGTTCAAGGTTGGCGATAATTTTTTTTATTATCAAGTCTGATGTTTCCTTCTTTAAGGAACTGAATTTAGCCACCAGTTGCAAACTGGCGGGAGCGGGGGACCTCATTATAAACACTACTAGCGTCATACTGGATCAAGTGCGGCAATAGCTGCTAGGACTTTCTTTATTTTCATGGAATTTTGCTCTTTGGAGGGTGAGGATGATGAAGTACGCCAAATAGGTCTTACCATCGTTTGATTGGGCTTACTCGTGTGGGCACGCGTTATAAATGAGTGTTAGTGGGGAGATTCCAAGGCTTTTTCATTTATTTCTGCATCATAGAGTTCTTTTTTCAGGCTATCAACATCCTTGGTCAAAGTATACTCAATTTTGTCCAAACGTTCCTCTAATTGCTTTATCTGAACATCATTGGACTTTAGTTCGGGGGCTGGTTTAAAAATTGAATACAATAATGAGCCAACTGCTACTAATACACTTATTATTGAAATAGGTAAAGAAAACTTACCATTCCTGATTTTTAAGTTTAAATCCTTTTCCTGCATATCCTTAATCCTAGAATCTTGCAATGCGGATTTGTTCATATTTCGAGCTACTTCCATCTCAACCTCATATTGATTTGTAAAACCTCCATTATCAAGGTAATCTTGTGTAAACTCATTACTACCATAACTTTCATATCCTGAGTTATTTATTACAAGGAAATTACTTCCAGCAGTGTTTTCCATTTCATCCAAGATTTCTTGCATTAGTAGCTTATTGTCCACAGGTTTCCCAAGATTTTCCCATAATCTTTCTACGGTAAATGAATGTGATGGGTCCTCAATTAGAAACTTTAATATTCTATCTTTTAATTCAGCTCTAGCTTTTCCTTCCATATAAAATGTTGTTAATGTATGTACTACCGGCGTACCAATTCAAGGTATCACTTATTTTAAAATGACCCTTAACAAATAACTTATCCGCATCTGGGTCAAGTTCCATCTAACCGAAAAAATCAAATAGGACGTTCAGGTTGCACTTTGTTTGAGGTTCTATTGGTGCACAAAATAATCACCTCTTTTCTAAAGCTTTCCATTGCTCCGTTTCATCCAACATCATGTATTCATATCAGCCCATAAGCAAAAATGGTAATTCGCCTCATAAATAGCAAGTTTTGGTTAACAACTACTAATCACCCCATAGCGCGGAAATGTTTTCAGTGCTTTTAATTCTCAATATGGCTTGGCGGCGGGTGAATCAATGAGGAATCTGTTTGGAAATTCGACAGATGCTTCGCTTCGCTCAGCATGACAAAAGGACCTTTTCACTCCTCACTTGAATCCAGAAACTTGAAACTAAGTATCACCTCAACCACCCCTCACGGTCCAGACTTCTGTATTGAATCGCTTCCGAAATGTGATTGCCGTTGATATCGGTGGCATTATCCAAGTCGGCAATAGTTCGGGCTACTTTTAAGATGCGGTCATAAGCACGGGCGGATAGATTGAGTCGCTCCATGGCATTTTTCAACAAGGATTTTGAAGCATCATCCAATTTGCAGAATTCGCGTATCTGTTTCGTGTTCATCTGCGCATTGTAATGCACGTTTTCCAGTTTTTGGAATCGGGCGGTTTGGAGTTCCCGGGCCTTGGTCACCCGTTTACGAATTTCCACACTACTCTCGCCTTTGCGGTCCTCGGAAAGTTTTTCAAAGGGAACGGGTGTCACTTCGATATGGATATCGATTCGGTCCAACAAAGGTCCGGAAATCTTGCTCAGATAGCGTTGCATTTCTGCAGGGGAAGAAGTAACGGGTGTATCGGGGTCATTGAAATACCCACCCGGACTCGGGTTCATACTGGCTACCAGCATAAAACTACTGGGATAGGTCACCGTGAATTTCGCCCTTGAAATGGTAACTTCGCGATCCTCCAACGGCTGACGCATCACCTCTAACACTCCGCGTTTGAATTCCGGCAGTTCGTCCAAAAACAATACGCCATTATGTGAGAGTGAAATCTCTCCGGGTTGAGGATAGGCCCCACCCCCTACCAAAGCGACATCTGAAATCGTATGATGTGGACTCCTGAACGGTCGTTGACTCATAAGACCCATATTCTTGATTTTGCCCACTACACTATGAATCTTGGTCGTTTCCAAGGCTTCGTGCAGGGTCATGGGCGGCAAAATGGAGGGCAAACGTTTGGCGAGCATGGTCTTTCCCGCACCCGGTGGTCCAATTAAGATAATATTATGCCCACCGGCAGCGGCGATTTCCATACAGCGCTTGATACTTTCCTGACCCTTGACATCGGAAAAATCGAATTCCGGAAAATCCAGACTCTTGTAAAACTCCTCCCGCGTATCGATGATGGTCTGCTCCAAAGGCGTGCCCTGATCAAAAAAGTCGATGACCTGTTTGATGTTCTCAACGCCAAAAACTTTTAGATTTCCCACAATAGCGGCCTCCTTGGCATTTTCGGCAGGAAGGATAAATCCCTCAAAACCCTCTTCCTGAGCTTTTATGGCTATGGGCAAGGCTCCTTTAATGGGCTGCAAACTGCCATCCAAGGAAAGCTCTCCCATAATGATATATTTCTCAATGGCTTCGGATTGTATTTGACCCGATGCGGCCAAAATCCCCAAGGCCAACGTAAGGTCATAGGCCGAGCCTTCTTTACGCAAGTCGGCCGGTGCCATATTGATTGTAATCTTCTTTCCAGGGATTTTGTATCCGTTGTTCTGTAGGGCGGCAGCAATCCGGTAGTTGCTTTCCTTTATGGCATTATCGGGCAAACCTACTAGATGGTAGCCTATCCCTTTATCGATATTTACCTCAACGGTAATCGTAGTGGCCTCCACACCAAAAACGGCACTGCCATAAACTTTGGTTAGCATTTAGTTTTCGTTTGGGCTAAAAATAAAAGATTTTGCCGAATATATCCCTTATTGGCTGGTTTTCATAACAGTTACCTCTTTGACTACCGTTATTGGTTTGCCATAGGTAGTAAATCCATTCAATATTACTTCAAAAATACCCTCGACATCCGACGTAAAAAACTCAAAATTATAGATGCTAGCCTCCACTTTTACATGTGGTTCCCATAAAAGCAGTCCTCTATAATCCGGAATTCGCGAGAAATCGGTGGCCTCATTATCATAATCCTGTTTGAAATAATTTTTCTTGGCAACGGGAAGTTTCAGAGGAATCGCCACGGAATTTTCATAGGAATGCTCCTCAAGATAATCCCCTTCAAAAGTTTCTATGGACATCATGCCCTGATATTGCTTTCCTCCCAACAGGAACTGATCACGAACAAGGCTTATCTTTTCGATTTTACGGGCATCAAAACCTTTGATCATTTCATGATTCGGTATAAAAACACCGTCAATAAGTACTATGGCAGGAAAACTATTTAACTCTTCGTTATAGGTTTCAAAATCCTGAGATATCTTGATATAATCGGAATCTTTGCCTCCCGATCTGTACCCGGCAAACTTGACGATTTCGACCAACGTTTCCCCAAAGGTTGGGAATCTGGTGAACTCATCCAAAAATACCACTTCCGGGAGTCCACCATCAAAAGGGTCGATGGGGTCACTCGCTATAATGGAATCCGGTTTTACGGTAAAGAACTGGTTCTCCAATTGATTTAATACACTTCTCTCCTTGATATACGGCGCATAGGAATCTGACAACGTAAACTTGGAAAAAGTAATATTTGAAAGATCCAAATTGGCTACCTCACCCTTTTTTATGGAATACATCCTATTTTCCTCCTCAATTTGTGCCAAGGCCTGGGTATTCTTGTATTCCTTATTCAAATATGTATAAAAATTACCTTGTGCATCCGTTTGGGCAAATTTCAAAATAAACTCTTTTCCGGGAATAGAAATAATTACGGGAATATCCTTAACCGGCAGTTTTGTTTCATTATCCTGAACGGAACCAAAAAAAAGCTCTCCCCGTTGTTCTGGCAAAAAAATGGAATCACCTACTCGCTGTTTAATTTGTTTATCTGCATTGAAGAAATCCTTGGCAAATAGGGTGGCGTTTAAATAATGTTTAACGGGTATCTCCTCCTTCTTTTTGACTTTTAAGGTATAAATTCCAAAACCAGAAGGGCCTTTGTAGTTGTTTACCGATAAACGAACTTTTTCCCTGGTACCATAGATTTCCTTTTCTAGCCGGACCGACACTGTAGCGGAATCCATTTGTCCAGATGGAAAATTTTCAGTTCTTAAATTGGCTGTACTAGTTTCCTCGCTTGAACCAGTCATAATAGCGGACTGATCGGTCAAGTAAGGGTTGATAATGATGATATCATCCGTATATATCTGATCAAAACCACCATTTCGCATCCATTGTGTATAAGCCAGTAACTTGTACCTGCCAGACGGTATATCGGTCCTCACAAAAAAATCACCTTGAGCAAGTCCTTTATCCAAATTTAGTTTGTGTTCGAATATCTTTTCTTTTTCCTCATTAACCAATACTACATAACCTACCCGACTGATGTTCGATGGATTGTTGTTTTGGGCATTGAAGCAATAAAAGGCATAAAACAAATACTCCCCTGAGAATACCAAGGGGCCAGTATGGTCCACATAAGCCTTTTCTTGAGGAAGCTGTTGCAGACTTAAAAGCTCACTACCGTCCTTAATAACGTACTGCCCCGAGACGCCAAAGCAGCAGCAAACCAAAATCAATGTTAAAAAGGGTATTTTTCGCATCTTTGTTTTTTTTAGTCGACCCAAAAATCAGGTTTTACATTGCTTCCCAAAACCGTACAATCACCACAGATCCTAGGAACATAAATGTATTCACTGGGACATGGACCTATATCTTCCGTATTAGGACCTGCATAACTGATAAGCCCCAAATTAACTTGTTCTATAATCGATTGTGGACATGGGTTGGGGCCCTGCATTCCCGTAAAACAATAGGAAACATGGGATTCATTGGTGGATTGCTCCAAACAATTAAAAACATAGGGAGGCAGATCCCTGTCCGGGAAAAAGTCCATATAATCAAAAAAGATTCTTTCCTTGGATACGGAAACCACATCGAAAAAACCGATGACCCTATCCCTGTCTCCATTGGCCGAAGTGATGTTCCCCTCGATAAAACCGGGCTGTACCTGGGAAAAAACATTTCCGGACTGACTGAAGTTCCTCAGTTTCTCATAAAACCCGAAGGACTCGCTACCCGTGACCATCTGGGTCACCTCGATACTGTATCGGTGCGAGATCATAAAATCGTCCTGATCTAGGAACCGGATCATGTACCTGTTAAAACCGGTACTATTCACTGTATTGTTTTCAGCAAGTATGATACTATTGGAAACCTGGTTCCCATAGCAGACCTGCTGTTCTGTCTCACGCGGCACTATTTCAAGTTCATAGGTGGGTACGGGCAGTGCGCAGGGGTCATAATTGGAAAGTTTAAAATCGCTTTCGTCCCAAAAAGGAGCAACGATTTTATAGGTCTCATTATAACTGAACCGTAGATTGTTGACAGATCCCGAACCCTGGCCGTTGTCAATAAAAATCCCGATTCCCTCCTCACCATCATCGTTGGTCATCCGCTCCGCATATAACTGGTCGACGTCCAAGAAACCTTCAATGACCATAGGTTCAGAGGTATACGTTTTCCCATCGGCAGTCAAAATTTTCAAGGTATAGCTCTGGCCCTCTACTGCTGCAAAAGGTTCTACAGATTCATATATGCCCGGACTTATTTCATCGAAATTGTATGCGGTGCCTATAGCGTTCTCTACCGATACGCGGGCGTTCCGCTCATATTTCACTAAATCCCTATCAATATCCCTCTCTGGGGTAAAAGGATTAAAAGTAGAATCTATCTGGGTATCCAATATGGTGTCCATCCTACTTAGGTTAACCCGATGATTCTTAAACTCATTCGTAATCGTCGCTTCGACCACCAAAATGTCCAGTACCCCTGCATTGTTTTCAAGGCCCAGGTCCACTTCTTCCGTGCAGCATACCGCCAAAAGGCCTATAAAAAAACAATAAAGATAGATTCGTTTGCTCTTAATCATTGGTTAAAACTTAAAATTATAGGTAATAGATGGTATGGGGATAGCAAATATGGAACTTTGTAAGGCCTTTACCTCACCATTTTCCGTCACAAAGAATACCGAATAGGGATTGTTCCTTCCCAAGACATTATATACCGATATGGTTACAAAACTATGGGCGAGTTTGTTTTTCTTGTGGTTCCCTTCGATATTCAACCCTAAATCCAACCTATAAAAGTCAGGAATACGGAATTCGTTTCTGTCACTAAAGGCCACAAAATCGGCATTGTTAAAACGAAAGGTGCCAATGGGATAAGTAACCGGCCGTCCTGTTTGGTATACAAAGTTGGCCGATAGGCTATACCTTCTGGTGATACGATAATTGGTGATAACACTTACATCATGAGGCCTATCAAAATTGGACGGGAAAAATTCGCCGTTATTGATACGTTCCTCGCTGAATTCACTATCAAAACGATACAGGGATCTGGAATAGGTATAACTAAGCCACCCATTGAGATCACCCCGATTCTTCTTTGCCAAAAATTCCACTCCGTACGCTTTGCCTTCCCCTTGCAGTACTTCGGTCTCCACGTTCTCGTTCAGAAACAGGTCGGCCCCCGTCTTAAAGTCCAGCACATTGTCCATTCCCTTGTAATATCCCTCCAAGCTCAATTCATATTCATTTTCCTTAAAGTTCTTGTAGAGTCCCAATGAGGCTTGATACCCTGTTTGGGGAGCAATATTCAAATCAGAAAGCTTCCAAGTATCTATGGGGGACACAGTGGTATTGTTAGAAAGCGTATGTAGGAACTGATACGAATTATTAAAGCTGGCCTTTATGGAAAAATCAGGTGTAAAAAGATACCTTGCCGAAACCCGGGCCTCAGGTCCACCGTAGGTTTTTATTATTTTCGCCCCATCATAGGTTAGGGTCTCCTGTACGGTGGATTCATTTTTAGGGAGTCCTTCTTGATAGCGCTGCTGGGTTCCCGGACCCAAAGCGGCAAAAAAGGCATACCTCACCCCTAAATCCAATAAAAACTTTTCACTTAATTTGAATTCATCCCCCAAAAACAGCGCCCCTTCCAAAGCTTGTTCCTTATCAATTCTTATTGTGCTAATATTTGATTCATTCCCGTCCGGGCGAATACTTCCAGGGTTGACCGAATAATATTTGGCAGAAATTCCATAATCCAGCGTATTCCTTTCATTCAGTATGGTCCTAAACTTATATTTGAACTCGGTTTCATTAATACTATAATCCAAGTTGAAATCGGTATTCGCCTGTCCGTCAAAATCAATCCCAAAACCATAATTACTATTGCCCAGCACTATGGCCGTTGTGGTCCTCTCGCCCATTTTTCTGTCCCATCTCAAAGAAAACAACCTGTTATCATAATTGTAAAGTGAGTCCGAAGTAATACTAAAGGCGTCCCGACTATAATATGCCGTTGCCTTTACCTCGTTATTGTCATTGATTTTATGGTGATATTTTACGATTCCATCAAAAAAACTGGCATTGCTATTATTCAAGGAAGGCTCGTCCAGAGAGCGCAAAATCCAATCTGCATAGGCACCACGCCCTCCAACCACAAGGGAGGATTTTTCCTTGACTATGGGAATTTCAAGGGCCAAATTTCCGGTAACGGGACCTATGGAACCTTCTCCTGCCAGCTTCTCGACATTGCCGTTTTTGGTCCGAATGTCAAAAACCGAGGATAATCGACCACCATATTCTACGGGCATTGCACCTTTGTAAATGTTGACTCCTTTTGTAGTGAATGGATTCAATGCTTGAAAAATTCCGAAAAAATGTTGTGGATTGTAGATGACCGCATCGTCCAAAAGTACCAGGTTTTGGTCCGTTTTACCGCCGCGGACGTTTAACCCCGTTGCTCCCTCTCCCGCGGAAGAAATCCCAGGGAGCGCCTTTGCCACCTGTAAAATATCGCGTTCCCCTAATACCAAGGGAATATTTTTGGAAGCCTCGGAATCTATTTGCTCACTTCCGGTATCGGCATCTTCAACGTTCCTTGCCGCGTCTGCCTGCACTACTACTTCATCCAATTGTTGTACTCCCTCCTCCAGAAACAAATCCAAATTACCATCATTGTACATAATGACTTCACGTTCCGTAGAAGCTATACCCATGGCCCTAACGACCAAAACATTATATCCTGAGGACAATTGGATTGAAAAATTACCATCCCCATCCGTTATGACAAAACCATCTCCATTCTTAACACGGATGGTCAAATCAGGAACAGCTTCACCACTTACAGCGTTTATAGCTTTTCCAGATAAAGTGTACTCCGGCCGCAGGTTATTGGGGTCCGACTTTCCTATCCGCACAACGGGATATCTTTTGGCGGTTGGCCGTACCTCTTCATTATAGAAAGTGGGAGGCGGAATATTCGACCTTTGCCCAACTGAACTGTCCGCTTCTTCTTTTGTTCGATCCTTAAAAAATCTATCGGGCAATTCATCATAAATAATGGCATTTTTGATGATGAATATCCGTTTTTCATCTTCCTTAATAAAGTAATTATAACTACTGGAAGTTAAGACCTCGTTTAGAACCTCATCCAATTCCCTTGAAGTAACATTGAGGGTTACCGTTTCTTGATCCATTCCTTCTTCCAAAAAATAAAACTTATAATCCGTCTTGGATTCCAAATCCAAAAAGACATCCTTGAGCGATGTGTTTGTATAATTTCCAGAAACCAAAGATGTTTCCTGCCCTAAGGCACAAAAACAAAATCCCATTAAAAGAAAGGAAAAATAAAGCGAGGATGGCAATCTATAGTACGGAAGTAAGGTCATTTGATGGGATTGGTTTTCTTAAAAATAAGGGAAATTTATTTGTAATACCGCCAACACCTGAAGTTCCGAACGGAAAATCACATAATAGTAATTTAATACCCTCAAAAATTTACTTTTAAGAGTTGGACAACACCCAAATCCAAAATTTCGTATTTTTAAAAATGTAAATCGCTATACATCTCTTAAAGCTAGTTAGGCGTCCTAAAAACTTTATGCCGAATAACTTCACACATTAATTTGGAGAGAAAATTAGTACCGACTTTTTAGTAGATCGAATCTCCTCCTCATTCATCATCATTTTTCTAAATTCCCCATTGACATACATCTCCGCTTGGTCCTTATAGTGTTCACTAAATGGATTGCCGGACTGACCTGTTGGCAGGATACTGATGCTATTTTCAACATCGGAGAAATCGACGATCCGTCTTGTGGAAGGGCCGGAACTAACTTTGTACAATCCTGTGCTATTATAAGGAAAGGCCAAATTATTGATAACCTCACGTGTTCCTTCAATAGGAAAGGGTCCCACATTGAAAAATGACCGTAATGCATCTACCTGACCAATGGGATGGCCATGTTCCAAGGTATGCACCTTGTTCCATGTCCATTGGGCAATATCGGGCCCAAAGTCGGATTCTAAAGAGCCAATGGCCTCCACTAATGATTTTTTGATTATTTCACTTCTTTGTTCCAAGATTTCAGGAGTTGAAACATCGTCCCACCAAACGGACGTATCACTCTTGATGATAGGCGCTATGGTTCGCTTCAAAACGTGCGTAGCTAACAATTGTTCAAATTGTTCCGCGCCCAATTCATCCTCAAAAATATTTTCCAGAACCTGATATACCCAACGTGTGTATATCGTTCCGCCTTCGTTGTCCAGGGAGTATATTCCATCCCAGGCTTTTAGCGCATCCAAAACCTTGGTTTCCTTGTCAGATACCTCCTTAATGTTTATGGCACCCATCAGGTCTTGCGCAATTTCCAAATGTACCGGCGAGTTTACATCCAAAATCATACTGGAAACATCGTTACTGTCCCAATCGCTTTTAGGGTCCAACAATTGAACGATACGCTTGGCCCTATTTTCGGGCAAATAATAGCCGGGATATAACATCCCTGAAATGGAATCTGGCTGATTGTTTGCGGAGTACACATAATTCCTTGGCGGGTTCACCGCTTGCGGATTTTTTTCAAAATCCAAGAATTCCCTTGTATCGCTAGGTTTATTGCTCGCGTCAAAAACCAGTTTTGTATTTACATTATCCGGAACCTGCCAAAGTTTTGCGGTGGCGAACCAGCCAATATTGCCTTCTGCATCGCCATACATGATATTGAGTCCGGGCGCATGGATTTTTGGCAAGGCCGATGTAAACTCGCCAAGATTCGTGGCATGGCTAATTTCGTAAAAGGCATCCACCACTGTATTTTCTTCTTGGGTGTATACCCAATACATGGAAATGGGGCGTTCGCCTTGGATTTGATCGGCAATCCCATTTAGGATGGGTCCGTGTACCGATTTCTTAAAAGTGAATTTGATATCCGACGAATCCTTCACCTTGATCGTTTTTGTTACCGATTCATACTCCGCCCAAGTACCGTTTAGGCGATACTGATCGGCATTTTCGGGATTGTTTTCCTCAAAGTAAAAATCCACATCGTCGTTTTCGAACATGGTCATCCCATAGGCGATATCCCGATTGTGCCCCAAGACCGGAAACGGAATGCCCGCAATATGGTAGCCGTATTTTGAATAGGTAGGTGTTTCCAGATGGGCTTCGTACCAAACCGATGGTTGTGCAAAGCCAATATGCGGATCATTCGCAAAAATAACCTTCCCGTTTTTGGTCCTTGCAGGCGCCAAGACCCAACTGTTACTGCCCTCGAACAGCGGTAGGTTTACTTTTCCAAGTGCTTCGGTTACTAAAGCTGTTACGGAATTTCCAACGGAATCCACTGGGTTGTTTTTATAGTTCTTGATCCATACTGTGCTGGTATCGGAATGTATTGCCAAATCCTTTAAATATTCGGGGCCTAGTTTGTCCTTTATATTGCTCAGCAGTGGATCGGTTTTATGCCCCATGGCAAAACTGAAGGCCATATACCCCATGATATTGTACACATCGGTAATCGTAAACTCGGTCTGATCGATGCCTGTCAGATAAAACTCTATAGGGGTTGGGCCTTCGGCAATGAACTGATTGAGTCCGTCCAAATAGGCTTGCATTATGGTAGCTGCATCACCGTTCATATCCAATTTGGAAACGGCCTTTTCCGATGCCTCATCGATTCCCAAAGAAAGAAAGAACTTATCCGTACCTATCAAATCCTTGCCAAAAACTTGGGAGAGCCCACCGCTTCCAATCCTGCGAAGCAGCTCCATTTGCCATAGTCGGTCCTGCGCATGCACATAGCCCAAAGCCCTAAAGGCATCCTCTTCGGTCTCCCCATAGATATGAGGCACACCATATTCGTCAAAATAAACCTGTACCTCGTTATGTAGTTTTGGAAGTTTTTTTTCTCCAGAATAATCAGGTTTGTGCAATTGTACAAATACGTAACCTGAAATAACAATCAGGAGGATGAGGGTCAACAACACGTACCCTACTTTTTTGAATATCTTCATGGATGTTCCTAAAATTACACCCGTAATTTAAGGTTAAATTTTTGAAGCCAAAAGACGGTATCCTATTTCTTACGGATTGCTGGAAAATCCCTTTCCTTCATAATTTCGTAGCCCTTCCTGCAACCAGGTTCTGTAGGTATCCGCATCGGTGTTCTGGATGGCCGTATTCAACACCTCCAAGTCCGGCGAGAGCAGCACATAGTAAGGTTGCGATACCGCATTGAAGTTCACATCCTGAAAAGTACCCCACTTTTGGGCAATGTTACCGATGCGCTTGGTTCGGCCCGAGTCATATTGAAACGTAAACTGCTCGGCCTCCGGAAGTTCCTTTCTATCGTCTACATATAGTGAAATAAGAACGTAATCATTTTTCAAAATCTGATAGACATCCGGTTCGCTCCAAACATTTTCTTCCATTTTCCGACAATTGACACAGGCCCATCCGGTAAAATCCAACAAAATAGGTTTTTCCTGTTCCTTGGCGTAGGCCAATCCCGTTTCAAAGTCCTTAAAGCAGTCAATGCCCAGGGGACAATCGGATTCCTGCTCAAAAACACTGTAAAATTCCGGTGGAGGGAAACCGCTTAACAATTTCAGATTTGAAATCCCCGTAAACCCTAAAATCAAGTACAAACTAAATGCGGCACTCACCACACCAACGGCCTTTCTGCCTATGGAAAGTTTTCCTTTGGGACCGTCATGCGGAAATCTAAAAACACCAAAGAGGTATAAGGTTGTCAATATTCCTATGAGAATCCAAATTCCGATAAAAACTTCTCTTTTTAGGATTCCCCAATGTCCTACCAAATCAGCATTGGAAAGGAATTTTAGGGCCAAGGCAATCTCCAAAAATCCCAAAACCACTTTTACCGTGGTCATCCATCCGCCAGATTTTGGCAAGGAGTTTAGCCAAGCTGGAAACAAAGCAAAGAGCGCAAACGGAAAGGCCAACGCCACGCCAAAACCGGTCATCCCGGCAGATAAATTGGTGGCCACATCACCTTCGGCCAAGGTCGTACCTCCCAAGAGTCCGCCCAAAATGGGTCCCGTACAGGAAAACGAAACAATGGCCAAGGTTACCGCCATAAAAAAGATGCCCAAAGCCCCTCCAATCTTTGAGGATGCCGCATCCATTTTATTGGCCCAGGAACTAGGTAGGGTCAATTCATAGTAGCCGAAAAAAGAAAAGGCAAAGAGGATGAAAATGGCAAAAAACGCCAAGTTCAGCCAAACGTTGGTTGCTATGGTATTCAATATTTGCGAATCGACCGAATCAAATAAATGAAACGGAAGACTCAACAGGAAATAGATCAATACGATGAAAAAGCCATAGAGCAAGGCATTGGCTATCCCTTTTGATTTTTTCTCCGAATGTTTGGTGAAAAAGGAAACCGTTAAGGGAATCATGGGAAATACGCACGGGGTCAAAAGGGCGATAAGCCCTCCCAAAAATCCGAGGGCAAAAATTACCCATAAATTGGAACCCGAACCAATATTCTCCTGACCCTGACTCAACAAGGCCTTGTTCTTTAAATCCAATTTTAGGTTAGCCGTCAACATCTTGCTTTTTTCATCCAGTGCAAGGGTTTCCGTCACGGCCTTGGAACCGTCCAAGGAAAACACAAAATCAATATCGGCAGGGATACAGACTTCCTTACAGACCTGATAAAATAGGTTGACCTTTACTAGTTTGATTTCCTGATTCAACAGTTTTATCCGCTGGGTAAAGATGGCCTCTTCCTTAAAAAAGGTTTCCTCTACCTCAAAAATATCGCTGAATTCCTTCACGGTGGCACTCTCCTTTGTATCGCCCACCAAAGCGTAGTCCTTATCTACTTCAAAGAATTTGAATTCACTGGGCAAGGCACCTCCTTCGTCCGTGAACTGGGAATACACATGCCATCCCTCGTGAATGTCGCCTTTGATAATCAGCTCAAATTCCGTATCCGAAATCTTATTGACCTCATGGCTCCAAATGACCGGATTTTCATCGCTCTGGGAACGGCCCACAAATGATGATAGTAGAATGAAAATTCCGAAAATTAGTTGCTTCATAATAATGCTATGCTTAGTATCTCTTTTGTTGTTTCCGTTACTTTAAATCGGTCATCCACCCGCCTACCTATTACCCAAACGATTGCATCACCTGAGCAAAGCAACCATTGTTCCTGTTTGGAAAAAAGGTCCAATTTTTCATCCTTAAAGTACTTGGACAATTTCTTTTTGCCCTTCATCCCCAAGGGATAAAAATAGTCGCCTTTCTCCCATTTCCTTACGGTCAACGGATATTTTAACGTGTTTTTATCCAAATAAATTATACGGGCAGTAGTATCCTTTTTTTCCGATACCTCTTTACCTTCCAAGCCAATGGGGTAATCGATTCTAAAGTCGCCCTCTTCAATTTCAAAAACTTCCTTTTCCTGTGCCGTTTTTTTGGCCAAAATCAAGTGATCCCGATTCTTCAGCAATACATATTCAGCAGAATAGACGGATTTACCGCTCATGGCGTCCAAAAGTTCCACTATGTTCTGCCATTCCGTAAAACCAAATTCCTTGAACAGTCCAAATAAATAACCCTTGAGTGGCCGGAGTTTTTTTAATTCCGATACGGAAATCTTCAAATACTGGTTTTCCCTTTGGAAAAGCCGTTCCCTAACCCTCTCCAGTTCATTTTCCGAAATTTCCTGGGTTTCCTTGAGAAAGCCCAAGGTACGTTCAAAATTTTCCATAAAGGCAGGATGCAGTTCCTTTAATTTCGGGACAATTTCCAGTCGGATTTTATTGCGCAGATACTTGGTATCGGCATTGCTTTCGTCCTCCCGCCATTGTAGACCCCTTTCTTTGGCATAGGCCAAAATCGTATCCCGGGTATATTTCAAAAGCGGTCGCCTAATTTGGCCAGTTGCTTCGGGAATGCCGGTCAAACCGTCGATTCCGGTTCCGCGGGACAAATTTATGAGAAAGGTTTCCAGATTGTCATCGGCATGATGCGCCGTAACCAAATAATCGATTCCAGGTTCTTCCATCAATCCCTTGAACCACTGGTACCGCAGCTCCCTGGCCGCCATTTGCACCGACACCCTATGACTATGTACATAACCCATCGTATCAAAATGGGTCACAAGTACCGGTCTTCCCAATCGATTGCCCAATTCCTTTACAAATTTCTCGTCGCCATTGCTAGCCGCTCCGCGCAACCTAAAATTACAATGTGCCAAAATGAAATCCATCTCGCTTTCCTTACATAGGTAAGACAGCAAAACACTATCCAACCCCCCACTGCATGCCAATAAAAATTTATTTTTTGTCAGTTCCGGGAAGTTATCCAAGATGTGCGATTGAAAATCCTTGAGCATGGCACAAAGTTAACCAATTAAGAAATTCACATAATCTTAAACCTCTTCCAAAACCTGTCGCATCGCCTTGGCCTTCAACAGACATTCCAAATACTCCTTTTCCGGGTTGGACATTGCCGTAATGGCGCTCCCAACGGCATAGGAAAGATACTTTTTGGAACTGTTGTATAGGATGCTGCGTATGACCACGTTGAAGTCAAAATCGCCCTTCGGCGTAAAATATCCTACCGCCCCACTGTATACGCCCCTTTTGAACGATTCCAAGGCCTCGATAATCTGCATGGCCGACACTTTGGGGGCCCCGGTCATACTGCCCATTGGGAAACAGTTTTTTATAATATCCACAGGGTTTTCATCTTTTTTCACCTCACAGCATACCGTTGAAATCATTTGATGTACCTGGGCAAAGGAATACACTTTGCAGAGTTCCTCCACCTGTACGCTTCCCTTTAGGGCAGTTTTGGACAAGTCGTTACGCACCAAATCCACAATCATCACATTTTCTGAACGCTCCTTTTGGTCCTTTTCCAAATGTCGTTTCAGTTCTGCATCCTTTTTTGGGTCTAGTGAACGGGCCGCCGTTCCTTTTATGGGCTGTGAAACTATTTTTGTACCGACTTTCCTTAAAAATCGTTCCGGACTGGCACATAGCAAATAGTTGCCGAAGAGCTTCATGAAGGTCGCGAAGGGCGGTCTTGAAATGGCGTTCAAGCGTTCATAGACGGGCAAAGGAGTCATATCAAAGCCTTCACAATAAAATTCCTGACAAAAATTTACCTCATAAATATCGCCTTGATGGATGTGGTCCAATATTAGGGAAACCTTATTGAAATATTCATCCTTGAAAATCCGCATTTTTATGGAGGGCTGCCCATGTTGAAAGCCGATGTTTTCTTCGAAATCATTTTGCGAAATCGACTCAAAGTCGGACTGCATCTCATCGGCGACCATATCCAAGTACAGAAATTCAACCTGGGAACCCTGGATTTGAATAATTTTCTTTGGCTGAAAGAAATAGAGCTCCGGAAATTCCAGTCCGTCAAAATTTTGGGAATCGAGGGCTTCAACATCGTTCTTTAAATCGTAGGAGAGATAGCCAAAAATCCAGTCGTTCACTTGCGACTGATAGGCCTTTAAATCCTCAAAGGCGTTGTGGTAATCCGTAGAAATTGCCGTGAGGCCATCCACGGCAAGCAGCGCTTCAAAAGAGGTATAGGAGTTTTGATGACCGTTGGAGTCCAACCATACAATTTCATCGAAACGCTGCGCCCAACGAAGCACCGAGCGTTTGAAAGCACCGATGTCATCAACGGTATGCAGGAGTCGTTGCCGCAACAGCCTAGTCTATTACCTTTAGAAAATCCTTCAACAAATTTTGGTGCGCCTGGGCCAAGTCGGCATCCACAATACCCTTATAGGCATCAAAATTCTCCTTGAACTGGGGCAGGGAAAAGGTGCCCACAATATGGGCCCCAAACCTTTTCAAGAGGGCGGAACTTACTTCCAAAGCTCCGATACCTCCACGCTTTCCGGGCGAGGTAGCCATTAAAAGCACCTTCTTATCCCGAATAAAATCACGGTCCAACCGGGATAACCAATCCAACAAATTTTTGAAATAAGCAGAAGGGTAGCTATTATGTTCATTTACCGAAATAATCACACCCTTGGAAAACTGGATATCCCGCTTGAATTCATTGAGGGCATTTGAATATCCGTGTTCCTTCTCATAGTCCATACTATACATGGGAAACGGACAATTGCTCATGTTCATGAGTCGGACTTCCTCAGTTCCTATCAAGGAGCACGTATATTTTACGAGTTCAAAATTTATGGAAGCCGAAGAATTACTTCCGGCAAAGGCGAGGATAAAGGACATAAGCGGTCAATTTTTAAAAGGACTAAATTAGCCAAAAGCCACTTAGTTAACAGTATTTTATCTAATTTCGCGCTAGAAAACATCCAACCACCCTGTAAATTAAGTATATAGGGTAGTTAAAATTTGGAATGGACAAACGTACTACAAGACTATTCTTTATCGATGCCATACGGGCATGGGCCATCCTAATGATGCTACAAGGGCATTTTATTGATGGACTCCTCGACCCGCTTTATAGGGATTCCTCAAATACCGTTTTCAACGTTTGGAAATATTTTAGAGGGATTACGGCGCCTGTTTTCTTTACCGTATCCGGTTTTATATTTACCTATCTATTGATCAGGGTTCCGGAACGTGGTTGGCAGAACCCCAGGGTAAAAAAAGGTATCAAGAGAGGCTTACAGTTACTATTTATTGGTTATCTCTTACGCCTAAATCTTTGGGGACTCTTTAAAGGGGAAATTTACAGCTCCTTCTATCTGGTGGATGTATTGCACTGCATCGGGTTTTCAATCTTAGGAATCATTACGTATTACGTGTTGACAGCCAAATCCAAATATTGGCTGTTTTCCTTCCTTCTTTTGTCCACTACACTGCTGCTGTTCATTTTTGAACCGATATACAAAACACTGGAATATAATGGTTTACCCACTTGGATAGCGAACTACCTGACCAAAACCAACGGTTCCGTTTTTACCATAATACCTTGGTTTGGCTACACTACCATGGGTGCGTTCCTTTCGCTTGTCTTTACAAGATTTAAGGAACACCAAAATTTATATACGGTTGCCATACCAACATTTGCACTGATAGGGTTTACACTGATGTGGTATTCTTCGGACTTCTTTGCACTTTTAAATGAAATTACCGGATTACAAATTTTTGCCGATGTCGTATCCAATAACTATCTGTTCATTAGGCTGGGAGACGTATTCGTTGTATTCTCCATTTTTATGCTGTTTAGAAAGTTCCTGACCAACAAAACCGGACTGCGGTTGGGTCAGAGTACCCTTTCCATTTATGTAATCCACTTCATTATCCTATACGGAAGTTTTACGGGACTTGGTCTCTACCGATTTTTCCATCATTCTTTGAATCCTTGGATGGCCATCATTGGTGCCATCACCTTTATGGTCGTCTGTTCGTATCTGGCACTTGGCTATGAGAATAAAAAGGTCTGGATCAAGGAGCAGCTACATCAGATTGTCCTACTTATTAAAGTGCAGGCGGAGCGATTACTAATTATAGGGTTTAATCTACTTAGAACCCTGCTTTTTAGATTGGTTCAGTTTTTAGGGCTACAGAGGAGTTAGGAGTTAGGAGTTAGGAGTTAGGAAAAATAAACATCCTATTTAAAAGTACATAAGGTTTTTTTGGTAACAATTAATTAATTTTTGGCGAATCCATTTGAAACCAAACCTTTTGTCGGTATCAATGAAAACTGCCGTTTCAAGTATTTTGAAACGGCAGTTTTTTAAACCATACTTCGGATTAAATATGCAACGCACGGTCCTCCGTGGCGGCAAGCGCGGCCTCTTTTACCGCTTCCGCATAGGTTGGATGCGCATGGCTCATTCTGGAAATGTCCTCGGCGGACGCCCTAAATTCCATGGCAGTAACGGCCTCCGTAATCAAATCGGCACAACGGGCCCCAATCATGTGGACACCCAACACTTCATCGGTTTTCTTATCGGCCAATATCTTTACGAATCCGTCAATGTCCATACTTGCTCGCGCACGGCCTAAAGCCCTCATAGGAAATTGACCCACTTTATAGTCCACTCCAGCCTCCTTTAGTTCCTCTTCCGTTTTACCAACGGCGGCGACTTCTGGCCAAGTGTACACTACGCCCGGAATCAGGTTATAATCGATATGCGGCTTCTGACCTGCCAACTGTTCGGCTACCAAAGTACCCTCTTCTTCTGCTTTGTGGGCAAGCATCGCTCCTTTGACCACGTCGCCGATGGCATAAATATTGTCCACATTGGTTTTAAGATGTCCATCGACCTCTACTCGGCCCCTATCATCCATTTTCACACCGGCCGCTTCAAGATTGAGTCCTTCGGTGTAGGGTTTCCTTCCTACGGATACCAAACAATAATCCCCTTCAAAAACGACTTCAGTGCCTTTTTTGTCATCGGCTTTTACCGTTACCTTCTTACCCTTTCGCTCGACCGATTTTACCTTGTGCGACAACGCGAACTTGATTTTTTGCTTCTTCAGTACTTTCATCAATTCCTTTGAAAGCGCCCCATCCATGCCGGGTATGATTCGGTCCATATATTCCACCACGGTAACCTCTGCACCCAAACGGCTATACACCTGGCCCAATTCCAGACCTATCACCCCGCCTCCAATAACAATCATATGTTTTGGAATTTCGGTAAGTTTTAAGGCTTCGGTAGAGGTAATGATGCGTTCCTTATCGATGTTTATGAATGGTAACGAAGCAGGTTTGGAACCTGTGGCGATGATGATGTTCTTGGCCTCGATGGTCTCCGTTTTTCCATCATTCTTCTTGATATTGACATGGGTGGCATCCTTGAAACTTCCCACCCCCTCGTAGACATCGATTTTATTTTTGTCCATCAAAAACTGGATGCCTTTAGTAGTTTGATCTACGACCCCCTGCTTTCTGGCGATCATCTGCTTCAGGTTTACCTTTACCTCCCCTGGAATCTCGATACCATGCTCCTCAAAATGGTTGATGGCATCCGCATAATGGTGCGATGAATCCAAAAGGGCTTTGGATGGAATGCATCCCACATTCAAGCAGGTTCCCCCCAAAGTGGGATATTTTTCAATAATTGCGGTTTTCATTCCTAATTGGGCACATCTAATGGCACTCACATATCCTCCAGGACCCGAGCCGATAATGGCTACATCGTATTGATTCATAAATTTTAATTTTTACACGCTATTCGAGATTTAGTGCATTCCGACACTAATGTCGATATTCAGTTAAAGTTCAAAAAACCCATAGTATTCAACTATGCATTTAGTGTGGTAAAATTACTGCTTTTTTGAATTTTACAGCGGTATAACGGTAGAATGCTTCACTTCTTTTATGGTAAAGGAACTTTGGGTGCTGCCAATATGCGGTATGGCCGTTAACTTGGAAACCATAAAATTCCGGTAATCCTCCATATCCCTTACATGGATTTTTAGGATATAATCAAAATCACCGCTTAGGTGATGACATTCCACTACTTCATTGAGCTTGCCTATTTCACGTTCAAAATGACGGATATTGTCCCGCGTATGCTGTACCAACTTCACATGGCAAAAGGCCGTAAAACCTTTATCCACGGTAAACCTGTCGATCAGCGCCACATAGGATGTAATGACCTTGGCGCGTTCTAACCTCTTGATTCTTTCGTACACCGCAGTGGTAGAAAGTCCAAGGGTATCCGCATACTCCTTTGTCGTCTTTTTACAATCGGTCTGCAATAGGCCCAATAATTTTTCATCGATTTCATCAAACTTCATAACCGAATTTTATTCTAAAAATTAACATTCCAAAGCTTCCTCTTAAATTAATTTTCCAAGAATCGGAATATTATAGATTATTTTTCTACAAATATACATTTTGATTGACAATTCATCTAAATAAATATATTTTTGATGACAAATGTTACAATTATGGGCCATAAAGAAGCAAACGATTTACAGGATCTACAGTATTTTGGTGAGTTTGGTGGGGTGAATCCTTCCATTTCAGATTCATCGACCTACACGTTTCTATCCGCCAAAACAATGTTCGATACCTTTGAAGGGAACACGGAAGGATGTTATCTCTACAGTAGGCACTCCTCCCCTTCCAACCTCTATTTAGGGGAAGCCTTGGCGGCTTTGGAGGGAACGGAAACGGCCAACGTTACCGCGAGCGGAATGGGAGCGATTACCGCCGTCATCCTGCAATTATGCGATGCCGGAGACCATATCATTAGCAGCAGAACTATTTATGGAGGTACATATGCCTTTATGAAGAACTTCTTAAAAAAGTTCAATATTGAAATAACATTCTTGGATATTACCAATTTGGATGCGGTTTCGAGCTCCATAAAGACGAGGACCAAAATGATTTATTGCGAGAGTGTGAGCAACCCCTTGTTGGAGGTCGCGGATATTTCCGCATTGGCAAAAATTGCGAAGGAAAACGGAATTCCGTTGGTAGTGGACAATACGTTCTCCCCCCTATCCATCACTCCGGCCAAATTGGGTGCCGACATCGTAATCCATAGCCTTACCAAGTTCATCAATGGCACCAGCGATTGTGTGGCTGGAGCGGTCTGCGGCACCAAGGAATTTTGTTTAAGCCTCAAGGACGTAAACAATGGTGCGGGAATGCTTTTGGGAAGTACGTTGGATAGCCTACGGGGCGCTTCAATACTCAAAAACATGCGAACCTTGCATATCAGAATAAAAAAGCACAGCGAAAATGCGCAGTTCTTGGCCGAAAAATTTGAACGAGATGGTCTACGGGTCGTCTATCCCGGACTGTCCTCACACCCCGGCCATTTGATCATGGAAGATCAAATGAATCCACAGTATGGATATGGCGGACTCCTAACGATCGACGTGGGTTCCCTGGAAAATGCAAATTCCCTGATGGAGATGATGCAGGAACGGAAATTGGGCTACCTGGCGGTAAGCCTGGGCTTTTACAAAACGCTTTTTAGTGCCCCAGGTACTTCCACTTCCTCCGAAATTCCCTTGGATGAACAAAAAGCCATGGGTTTGGGTGATGGACTTATCCGCTTTTCCATTGGTTTGGACAGTGATATCCACCGAACCTACGATTTGATGAAGCAATGCATGGTAGACCTAAACATACTTGAAGCCGATACGATGAAGCTAGAGTAAAAGAATATCGGGTTGCACATCTTTCCTTTAAATCGTAATATTACGGGATAACCAAACGGAAAATTGTTGATGGCGGATCAGAAAACCAACAAACATAGAGAGAACGAGCATATTGTTGATAATAAGGAACTGAGCATTTTAGAAGCAACAATACCCGTAGTTGCGCTGGTTATTATGCTGGCATACAATGTATATGTGTTTGGGGATGACGCGTTAAGTGGTTCAAATCAATTTATCCTTCTCTTAGGCGGGGCTGTAGCAGCTATCGTAGGTATCTATAAGAAAGTTCCCTACAAACAGATGTTGGCCGAGGTCGCCGAAAACATCAAATCCACTTCCGGTGCCTTGCTAATATTATTGATGGTGGGAGCATTGGCCGGAACATGGCTCGTTAGCGGTATTATTCCGGCCATGATTTATTACGGACTCCAAATTTTAAATCCCACTATTTTTTTAGCAGCCTGTGTCATCATTTGTGCCGTTATTTCGATAGCTACGGGTAGTAGTTGGACCACGGCCGCGACTGTGGGCATCGCATTGATTGGAATTGGCGAGACCCTGGGAATTTCATTGGGTATGACGGCAGGAGCTATCCTTTCAGGTGCTTATTTTGGTGATAAATTGTCCCCACTTAGTGACACTACGAATCTTGCGCCAGCTATGGCCGGTGGTGAGTTGTTCACCCACATAAAGTATATGTTATGGACCACCGTGCCTACCATAACAGTTACGCTTATCGTGTTTATAATTATTGGTTTCAACCTTGAAACCAGTGGTGAGGCGGATGTTGATGCCATTCTTTCTTCCATAGATGCTTCATTCAATATAAACGGATGGCTTTTTATAGTACCGATAGTCGTTGTGGCATTGATCGTGAAGAAAACCCCGCCTTTGGCCGCTCTCCTCATAGGAACTTTATTAGGAGCGCTTTTCGCCCTTATATTTCAGCCCGAAGTTGTGGCAGGTATTACAGGTGCCAAGGAATTGAATTTTCAATCTGGATACGAGGGTATTTTAAAAGCAATTACGGTAAGTACCGATGTTCCAACGGACAATGCGTCTTTGAGTGACCTATTCTCTGCCAAGGGAATGGCAGGCATGTTGGGAACCATTTGGCTTATTGTTTGTGCCATGGTTTTTGGGGGAATTATGGATGGAATTGGGGCACTCTCAAGAATTACAAAAGCTTTGTTAGGTTTGGCCAAGTCAACCTTTGGGCTGTTTTTTAGCACAGGAATCAGCTGTATCGTTTTAAATGGTACGGCCTCCGATCAATATCTGGCCATAGTTGTTCCGGGCAAAATGTTCTCCCAAGCTTTCAAGGATAGAGGTTTGGCCCCCGAAAACCTAAGTAGAACCTTAGAGGATACTGGTACGGTAACTTCCGTGTTAATTCCGTACAATACATGTGGAGCGTACCATAGCGGCGTCTTGGGCGTAGGCGTGGCCGAGTATTTTGTATATGCCATTTTTAATTGGCTCAGCCCTATTATGACCTTCATCTTTGCGGCCTTTAATATTAAAATCAAAAAGTTGGTCCAAACAGTAAGCAGCAACTAAAATTTAAAAGTAAAAATTTATCCTTTTTTTAAAGGATTTAGCTTTTAGGTATGGGCTTATATTTTTAATTTCACGTTCCAAATAAAATGAAACACTATGGCAACCGTAACACTCAAAGGAGGTGAAATCCATACCTTGGGAACCCTTCCTTCAACTGGCAGCAAAGCCCCTGATTTTCAACTCACAAAGAACGACCTTTCTTCCGTTAAGCTTTCGGATTACCAAGGTTCCAAATTGGTTCTGAACATTTTTCCAAGTGTGGATACGGGAACTTGTGCCCAGTCCGTCAGACAGTTCAACGAGGAGGCTGCGGAACTTGATAACACCATAGTTTTATGCATTTCCAAAGATTTACCATTTGCTCAGGCACGTTTTTGCGGAGCGGAAGGTATTGAGAACGTTGAAATGCTTTCCGATTTTAGGGACGGTAATTTTGGCAAAGCCTATAATCTGGAATTCACGGACGGTCCCTTGGCCTCACTTCATTCCAGGGCAGTGGTCGTATTGGACGAAAATGGAACGGTTTTGTATACGGAGCAAGTTCCGGAAATTGTGGACGAACCCAACTATAAAGCTGCACTTGAAGCTTTGATGGATTCCTAAATACGGCAAAATGCCCAAAGAATCCTTTCTGGTAAATAGAATAAAAAGCGTTGGCTTCGCCCTTCGCGGTGCCCTTTTGTTGATACGAACGGAGGCCAGTATAAAGATTCAGATTTTTATAACGCTGGTCATGACCGCGGCCGGATTCTATTTTGAAATATCCAATACGGAATGGATCTTACAAATTTTTGCCATCGCCCTGGTCTTGGGAATTGAGGGAATGAACACGGCCGTTGAAAAGATTTCGGATTACGTACAACCGGAGTTCGATACCAAAATAGGTCTTATTAAGGACATATCGGCAGGAGCGGTCATGTTGGTGTCCATAGCTGCAAGCATTGTTGGCTGCATCATTTATTTTCCCAAAATTTTTTAAAAATAATAGCTAAAAGGCTTCGGGGGTAAATTTGTACTTTTGCCACCAGAATACGTTTTACATGGCAAAAAAGGCATCCAAATCCAAGCCAAAGGCAACAGCTACCAAAAAGAGGAATCCTTTTAAGATATCCAAACAGAACAAGATTATTTTGGGTAGCCTTCTGATTCTTTTTAGTATAGCGCTTTTCTTTTCATTTGTATCGTTCTACTTTTCTTGGGAGCATGACCAAAGTTTATTGTCGGAATTCAAGAACAGAAACGAGGAAGCCAAGAACCTGCTCAACAAATTTGGGGCAAGCATCAGTCATTTCTTTGTATACAAGGGTTTTGGAATTGCCACTTTAATACTTCCTGTCTTATTATGTCTAACGGGAATCTATATGTTTCTGGGGTTGGATAAAAAAGGTTTGGCAAAAAAGTGGATTTGGGGACTTTTGTTTCTCATTTGGTTTTCCATAGCATTCGGTTTCTTTGCCGTTGAAAGTCCGTTGTTGGGAGGTCTCGTAGGATATGAAATGAACGACTTCCTTCAGGATTACACAGGCAAAATTGGCGTATTGCTATTGCTGATATTTGGTCTGATATTCATTTTGGTCCGACTTTTCAACGTTACACCGGAAGGTGTTGCGGAATATTTTAAATCAAAAAGAAAGGAACTCTCTGCCGACTTTAAGTCTGCCAGACCTGCCGAGGATAATGATATTGAGGATGATATACCTCTAGGCATTGATGACGAGGAGCAAGTTTTGGTAGACACCTATACCCATAAGGAAGAAATACCGCACCTGAACAAGGAAGAAGACGACTTTAAGGTTACAGTTCCCAAAGAGGATGAGGAAGAACTGGCCATGGAAGTGGAGCAAATTGTGGAAGAACCGGAGGAGATTGACGTACTGGCCAGTAAATTGGTGGATGATTTTGGTGAGTTCGACCCCACCTTGGAACTGGGCAATTACAAATTCCCTACCATCGATTTATTGGATGCCCATGGGGTTTCCGGCGGAATTACCATCAATCAGGAAGAGCTCGAGGAGAACAAGGACAAAATTGTTGAAACCCTCAAAAATTATAAAATCGGTATTGCGCAGATCAAAGCGACCATTGGACCTACGGTAACCCTTTATGAAATTGTTCCGGACGCCGGTATCCGTATTTCAAAAATCAAAAACCTGGAGGACGATATTGCCTTGTCCTTGGCCGCCTTGGGCATTAGGATCATCGCCCCAATTCCGGGCAAGGGAACCATTGGTATAGAAGTGCCCAATAAAAACGCAACGGTCGTTTCCATGCGCTCCGTAATTGCTTCGAGCAAATTCCAAAAAGCGGAAATGGAACTTCCGATCGCCTTCGGAAAAACCATCAGCAACGAAACTTTTGTAGTGGACCTGGCAAAAATGCCACACTTGTTGATGGCGGGTGCTACGGGTCAGGGTAAATCGGTGGGGCTTAACGCCGTTTTGACCTCGCTTCTGTACAAAAAACATCCGGCCGAAGTCAAGTTCATTTTGGTAGACCCCAAGAAAGTGGAGCTTACCTTATACAATAAAATCGAACGGCACTTCTTGGCGAAACTGCCTGACTCCGAAGAAGCCATCATCACGGACAATACCAAGGTAATCAACACCTTGAACTCCCTGTGTATTGAAATGGACAACCGTTACGAACTTTTGAAATTGGCCATGGTACGGAACCTTAAGGAATACAATACCAAGTTCAAGGCCCGAAAGTTGAACCCGAACGACGGTCATAAATATTTGCCCTATATCGTTTTGGTCATCGACGAGTTTGCGGACCTGATCATGACGGCCGGAAAGGAAGTGGAAACGCCCATAGCAAGGTTGGCGCAATTGGCTAGGGCGATAGGCATCCATCTCATCGTTGCCACCCAAAGACCGTCGGTGAACGTAATCACGGGTATCATCAAAGCGAACTTCCCCGCCAGGATAGCTTTTAGGGTTACTTCCAAAATAGATTCAAGAACGATTTTGGACGCCCAGGGCGCGGACCAATTGATCGGCCGTGGGGACATGCTGTATACACAAGGTAACGATGTTACCCGTATTCAATGTGCCTTTGTGGACACCCCTGAAGTGGCCAAAATCACCGAATATATAGGTTCCCAAAGAGCCTATCCGGAAGCCCATGAGTTGCCGGAATATGTGGGTGAAGATTCTGGCACGAGTGTTGATTATGATATTGAGGATAGGGATAAAATGTTCAGGGAAGCGGCAGAGGTTATTGTCATTGCCCAGCAAGGTTCCGCATCGCTCATACAACGAAAGTTGAAGCTTGGCTATAACCGTGCGGGTAGGATCATCGATCAATTGGAAGCTGCAGGCATTGTCGGGCCTTTTGAAGGGAGCAAGGCAAGGCAAGTGCTCATTCCCGATATGGCATCCCTACAACAATTATTGGATAACGAAAGCCTATAAATGGCACAAAACTTAAAACTACATAACATGCAAAAAATAATATTGGTATTCGCGTTTGTTCTTTCCGCTTCTTTGTTGAGCGCACAAACCCCTGAAAAGGCCAAGGCACTGCTGGACGAAGTATACAACAAGGTAAAAAGCTATGATAATATTTTTGTGGACTTTAAGTTCGACTTAAAGAATGCCGAGGCAGGTATAAACCAGGAAACACGTGGCGATGTCACCTTGGCAGGCGACAAATATGTATTCAACTACCTGGGCTCAAAACAGCTCTACGATGGAAAAAAGGTCTATACCATTGTTCCTGAAAACGAGGAGGTGACCATTGAAGACCAATCCAACGAAGAGGATGCCATGACACCGTCAAAAATGTTGACTTTCTACAAGCAAGGCCATAACTATGAGTGGGACATCCTACAAAATGTTCAGGGAAGAAAGATACAGTATGTGAAATTGACCCCCATAGACTCCAATACGGAAATAAAATCCCGCTTATTGGGAATCGATATGGGCACGAAACATATCTATAGGCTCATAGAAACGGGAAAGAACGGTACCAAGACCACGATTACTGTTAATTCTTTTAAAACAAATCAGCCATTATCGGCGACCTTGTTTAATTTTGACGAAGCCAAATACAAGGATGACGGCTATTACATCTTAAGAAATTAACACCATTGAGAATACTAGACCGTTATATATTATCCAGGTTTACCTTTAATTTTGTCAGTTCGTTTGTAATATTGATGTTCATCTTCATATTCCAGACGATTTGGCTTTTTATAGATGATTTGGCCGGTAAGGGCTTGGATATCATTATTATAGGTAAATTTCTTTTCTATTTGATGCCGGATCTCACGGAGAAAGTACTACCCCTCACGGTGCTGCTCTCCTCCATTCTGACCTTTGGTGCCTTTGCCGAGAATTATGAGTTCGCGGCCATGAAAGCATCGGGTATCTCCTTACAAAGGGCCATGTTAAGCTTGATTGTATTTGTAACGATACTAGGAGGCGTCACTTTCTTTTTCGCTAATTCCGTCATTCCATTATCACAGCGTAAAATCTACAATCTTAGAAAAAACATTGCCAAGGTTAAACCTGCGGCTGTAGTTGCCGAAGGTGTTTTTAGTGACTTCGAGGGCATGAACATCAAGGTGGACGAAAAATATGGCGACAATGATCGATATCTTAGAAATGTCATCATCCACCAGAAAAATGACAGAAGCCAAAACAATGTGGTCATAAAATCGAAACAAGGGGAACTGGTCAGTAGCGAGGATTCAGATATAGTGCAGTTAATACTTACGGACGGACATTATTACGACGATATAGATTCCAAAAAAAACAAACTTAAGTATCCGCATGCCAAAGCCGATTTCGACACCTACATCATGAACATAGAAATTCCTGAGCTAAATAATGCAGATCTAGAGGAAGAGCGGGATATCAGTACGGACAAGATGAAGAATATTTCAAGGTTGCGAAAAGATATTGATTCCTTGAAGGATGATAACTATAGGATCGTAAGGGCATTCTCCAAAAGCATCGGGAACAGGATGGGGATGTTCCAACCCTTAGACCCAAGTGATACGGCAAAAATAAAGTCGTCCCTACAGAAAACCCAGGACTCCATCAGGCAAATAAAACTGGCTAAACTTAAGAACAATCCGGCACGACAGGATTCCATAAAAGAGGACATCTTCCACATTTTTCCATTTTACCTTCAAATGCAGGTAGTGAATTCGGCAAAAAACGCCACCACCAATGTCCTTAATTCTGTCAAAGGAAAAAAGGAGGAAATGCAAAAACGGTATAAAATATACAACATGCATATACTTTCCATGCATAACAAATATGCATTGGCATTCTCCTGTATTATCCTGTTTTTTGTGGGCGCTCCCTTGGGTGCCATCATTCGGAAAGGCGGACTGGGCCTGCCCATGGTAATTGCAATTGTGCTATTTTTGGTCTATTATTTTATTGGTGTGTTTGCCGGTAATTATGCAAAGGAAGGAAACATCCACCCCATGTTGGGCGCCTGGCTTTCCACCCTCATCATGTTGCCATTGAGTATTATCCTTACCAAAAGGGCCACCGAGGATAAAGGTTTAATGAGCTTTGGTGTAATATCGGATTTTTTCAAGAACCTATTTAAGAAGCAAAAAAATGGAGGTCATGACGTCTAATCTTGCGGATAAAATTCAATTGAATACCATTGAGGAAGCCATAGAGGATATCCGCAATGGCAAGGTAATCATTGTTGTGGACGATGAAAACCGTGAGAACGAAGGAGATTTTCTGGCGGCTGCGGAATTGGCAACCCCAGAAACCATCAATTTTATGGCCACCCATGGAAGAGGGCTCATTTGTGCCCCTTTAACCGAAGGAAGATGTGAATATCTGGGCCTGCACCGTATGGTCAATAACAATACAGATCCATTGGAGACCGCATTTACCGTTTCCATTGACCTACGAGGACAAGGTGTGACCACTGGTATCTCCGCGTCCGATAGGGCCAAGACCGTTTGCGCCCTAACGGATGATACCATAAAGCCACACGATTTTGCAAGACCCGGACATATTTTTCCCCTAGTGGCTAAGGAAGGCGGCGTGCTTAGGAGAACAGGACACACGGAGGCCGCGATAGATTTTGCCCGACTCGCCGGATTGAAACCCGCCGGTGTCATCGTTGAAATCATGAACGAGGACGGCAGTATGGCCAGACTCCCCCAATTGATGGAAGTAGCCAAAAGGTTCGATTTAAAAATCGTATCCATAGAGGATTTGGTGGCGTACCGAATGGAACATGATAGCCTGATCCATAAAGAACTCGATTTTCCCATTACCACAAGGTTTGGGGAGTATCGATTGCGGGCCTACAAACAAACCACCAATAACCACATTCACCTAGCATTGACCAAAGGCTCCTGGGGCCTCGGGGACAAGGTGCTCACACGGATCAACTCCACGTTGGTGAACAATGACATTTTGGGAACGCTAACCAACAATGCGGATTCCCAATTGGAGAACATGTTCAAGGCCATCAATCAGGAAGGCAAGGGAGCTATTGTTTTTATCAATCAGGATTTGGAATCCATGAACCTTCTAGGGAGGCTTTCCGAGTTAAAAGAGCTTCAAAAACAAGGGATTCACAAGGCTCCCAAAATAGAAATGGATGCCAAGGATTTTGGCATAGGGGCACAAATTCTGCACGATCTGGACATATCCAAATTGCGGTTGCTCACCAACAGCCAACAGACCAAGAGAGTGGGTATTGTGGGCTACGGATTGGAAATCATGGAATATGTTTCGTACTGATTAAAATTTAGACATAAGACCGCTTCGCTTTTAGATACGAGAGATAAGACGTATTTTTCAATACTATAATAATCGGTATGTTGATGTTTGCGAGATGATTAAAAATCAAATATCGTTGTTAAAATAGCCAAGAACATTTTCTTACTTACTTCACCTTTCTAATCAGCAATAGATTTAACTACATTTCATAGTTTACTTCGGACACTAAAGGATTTAAATCATTTTGACACGTTGTGCATTTTAACAATTTTACACAAGAAGTCAGTTAGAGCCATTGGTCAAGGTGACAGATTCAAAATGAACAACGGGTTCACTTTAGTATATTTTTTAAGATTTGAGCCATATCGTTCGCGCGCTTTTTGACTTCGGCCTCAGTCCAACTCAGTTTTATGAGACAGGAGATTGTTCTGCCGATCCAATGGTCGGATTCGGAGAAATCTGATTTGGAATAATCCGGAAGGTTGTTTTTGACTTCATCCGGCAGTTTTCCCAAGGAAGTCAGGTTCGTTAGGTGTTCCCATTTTCGATAATAATGCCAGTTATTGTCATACCAATAAAAACAGGCATCCACGCCCCCATCACCCAGTGCGGTATGTGCTTTTTTGGCCAGGTCCTCCGTCGGAAGGAAAAAATTTAAAAAGGAATAATTCTGAACCCCACCGGATGGAATCCTTCTAAAACCAATTCCTTCAATCCCCTTTAATGCGTCGTACAAAACCCTGTAATGTTTCTCCTGAATTTCCAAGAATTCATCTAGGCGTTGGATTTGCGCGCACCCCACGGCGGCATTTAGTTCGGAAATTCTATAATTATACCCTAAAAAAGGATGGGATTCCGCTCCCCGGTTGTTCCCCACATGGTCGTGACCGTGATCGGAATAATGGTCGGCATTTCTATGATATTCGGCATTATTGGTGATCAAGGCCCCTCCTTCCCCGCAGGTTATCGTTTTTACATAATCAAAGGAAAAACAGCCCAAATCCCCATAGCTTCCCAAAGGTTTGCCCTCATAACTGCCCCCAATGGCCTGACAGGCATCTTCTAAAAGAATAAGATTATGCTTTTCACAAAGGGCCTTTAATGGCTTTAAATCGGCCATGGAACCGCACATATGCACCGGCATGATTACCTTCGTTTTGGGTGTGATGGCTTTTTCTACTGCGGATGGTTTCAGGGTTAGCGTATCGTCCACATCTACCAAAACAGGGACGGCGCCTAAAGCTAAAACCGACTCAAAACTGGCCACAAAGGTAAAGGTGGGCAGGATCACCTCGTCCCCCGCTCCCACGCCCGCACTGGCCAAGGCCACCGTCAAGGCCGCCGTGCCACTGCTCACTACCTGCGCATGCGCAACCTGCATTCTCGCACATAAGGCCGCTTCCAGTTCCTTGGCCTTCCAATGTCCCTTGCGGGGGCCATCAAATCCGTAGCGCATCAAGACGCCCGTATCCAGGACCTCGTTGACGCTTTGCTTTTCCTTTTCCCCAAATAATTCGAAACCTGGCATATGCTTATTTTAAAATGAGAAGATACTTATTTTTGCTTGGATGTAAAATGCCGATAGATTTCCAGCTTTTCCTCTTGGGTAAACTCCTTTGCAGAAAACCAATCATGGGCGGCAATTTTTTCGTTCTCAATTTGCGCCTTTCGGATAGCCTCCAAAGAAACCAGGTGCCAATGTGCACCCTTTTTTCTGGAAACGGAATAGCCAATATCCTCCGTAATGTAGGAAGTCTTGGGCTGGTTCACTAATCGAACGCCATTCTTCAACACTGCCAAGGTCTTGGTCAGGGAAACTACCTCAGAGAAGGAATACCTAACAAAGTCCGTAAAACCATTTTGCCGTGTATTATAAACCTTATCGCCTACTTTTAACTTTTCCATTCGTTTAAAAGTTTGCAAAAATAAAAGTTGATCGCTTTTCCACCGAACGGTTATAAACGGAACTTATCAACAGAAAGCCCCATTTACATCGCTCAGGCTTTTGAATTTAGACTGATTCCATTTAAGGGGTTGATGTTCATATTCTTACAGCCTTTCATTAACTTTACAATCTGTGAACAAATTAGCTTCCATATTACTTTCGGCCATAATCCTATTACAAACGATTGGCCTTCATACAGACGATTTGGTGCAAATCGATGAATTCATCGAACATGCCAAATTTCACAGCGAACAGTATGGCGATAACGTACTGGTCTTTATATCCAAACACTACGGGGAATTGAAAGCTGAACACGAACAAGAGCACCAAGAGGAAAAGGAGGACCATGAACAGCTCCCCTTTCAGCATCATTCCCATTTGAGTTCCATCATTGTCTATACCCAAAATCCCGTGAATGCGGAATTGGAAACCCCAATCATCACGGAGTATAAGGACTCCAATTTTTATTATCAGGCACCCTCTTCATCATCGCATACAAAAGGACTGCTACAGCCACCACGGCATTCATAAAGTAATCAGTTTACACTTTAATTCCGAATGGTACTATTCGGACAATTTTAATGTTGATTATTTTATGACACATGCTTTCACAAATTATTAATTTCAGTATCAAGAACAAGTTCATTGTTCTGCTATTTACCTGTTTTATTATAGGTTTTGGGATGTACTCCCTCACTAAAATACCCATTGGTGCGGTTCCCGATGTAACGAATAACCAAGTACAGGTAATCACTACATCAAGAAACCTTTCCACACAGGATATAGAACAGTTCATCACCTATCCGGTAGAGTTGGAAATGGCAAATTTACCGGGTGTGAAGGAAATCCGGTCGGTTTCCAAATTTGGACTTTCCGTGGTCACCATCGTTTTTGAGGACGAAATGGGTACCTATTTACCCCGACAGTTGATCGCCGAAAAAATAAAATCGGCCTCCGAAAAAATCCCATCCAACTTTGGCACACCCGAAATGGGACCCATCACCACGGGCTTAGGAGAAATCTACCAATATATCCTGGACGTAAAACCGGAATATAAAGATCAATATACGGCCGAGGACCTAAGGACCATCCAGGATTGGATCGTAAAAAGACAGCTCTCCGGAATTCCCGGTGTGGTAGAGGTCAACACCTGGGGTGGCTTTTTAAAGCAGTATGAAGTTGCCATAAACACCGAAAAACTCAATGCGATGGACATCACCGCCCAAGAGGTATTCCAAGCGGTGGAGACCAACAATAGTGTTGCAGGTGGCGGGTATATAGAAAAAGTAAACCAAGCCTTTTTCATCAGAGGGGAAGGTTTAGTGAACTCCCTTGAGGATATCGAAAATATCGTTGTAAAAAATGAGGGTGGCGTTCCTGTATATATAAAGGACGTGGCCAAAGTGGGTTTTGGAAACGCAACCCGATTTGGCGCCATTACGGGCAACGGTGAAGGTGAAAAGGTACTGGGCCAAGTGATGATGCTAAAAGACGCGAATTCCAAAAAGGTAATCGAGGCCGTGAAGGAACGGGTGGCCAATATCGCAAAATCCTTACCGGAGGGTGTGTATATCAATGCCTTTTTGGACCGCAGCGAGCTTATTGCCAAAACGACTTTTACCGTGACTGAAAATCTCATCCTGGGCTGTATGATCGTTATTTTTGTGGTGGTTCTGTTGCTAGGAAATTTTAGGTCGGGATTGGTAGTGGCATCGGTTATCCCGCTCTGTTTGTTGTTCGCGCTTTCGCTGATGTACATTTTTGGCGTGGACGCCAATTTGATGAGTTTGGGTGCCATCGATTTTGGAATTATCATAGATGGTGCCGTCATCATTGTGGAATTCATCGCGTTCAATGTCACCAAAAAAAGAGCGGAGCTTTCCAGTATGACAAGGTCAGAGCAACAAGCGCTCAGGGACAGCATCACCTACACAGGGGCCAACAAAATGATGAATTCCGCCATTTTTGGCCAGTTGATCATCCTGATCGTTTTTATCCCCATACTTTCATTGAGCGGTGTGGAAGGCAAAATGTTCAAGCCCATGGCCCTCACCTTCAGTTTCGCGTTGATAGGCGCCATGATCTTCTGTTTCACCTACGTCCCCGTAGTATCCTCCTTGTTCTTAAAACCCTCCAAAGCAACCGATAAAAATATCTCCGTTCGGTTGATGCATTGGTTAACCAAAAAATACGACCCCATTATCGATTGGGCCTTACGCAGTAAAAAAATAGTTTTAGGCTTTGCCGCGGTGCTTTTGGCGATTGCCATTTCCTTGTATATGTCCATGGGAGGGGAATTCGTCCCCACCTTGGATGAAGGGGATTTTGTTATCCAACCCGTGTTAAAGACCGGTACCTCACTCAGTAATACGGTAGAAATCACCACGGAAATTGAAAGCATCCTTTTGGAACAATTCCCGGAAGTGAAGCAGGTGGTCACCAGAATTGGTGCTGCGGAAGTACCTACCGATCCCATGTCCATGGAGGAGAGCGACGTCATTATCGTGTTGAATCCGAAGGACGAATGGACATCGGCGGAATCCAAGGATGAGCTCGCCGATAAGTTCAAGGAAGCCCTGTCCGTCATTCCGGGTATGGAGGTGGAATTTACCCAACCTATTGAAATGCGTTTTAATGAACTGATAACGGGGGTTCGTGCCGATATTGCCATTAAAATATTCGGTGAAAACCTGGACATCCTTGCCAAAAAAGGAAAGGAAATTGGCGACCTGATACAAAACGTACCCGGTGCCGCCGATATTTCCGTGGAAAAAATTGCGGGCCTACCCGAAATGAACGTGAACTACAATCGGTCCAAGATTGCCCGATACGGTCTCAACATCCAAGAGCTGAACGACATGATTTCCATGGGCTTTGCCGGAAAAACGGCCGGGAGCGTTTTTGAAGGGGAAAAGAAGTTCGATTTGGTCATTCGATTGGACAGTGAAAAGCGCCGTGACATCGACAACCTCAAAAATCTCTATGTGGACCTTCCCGCTGGAGGTAAGATTCCGTTGAGCGAACTGGCGGAAATCAGCTACCAAAAAGGTGCGGCCAAGATTTCCAGGGACGATACGCGCCGGCGCATCGTTGTGGGTATCAACGTACGTAATAGGGACTTGCAGTCCGTAGTGGACGATGTTAGAAAGCTTATCGATGATAACATCAACCTTCCAGTGGGTTATTCGATAACCTACGGAGGTCAATTCGAAAACCTGCAAAGTGCGAAATCAAGATTGATGATCGCCGTACCCATTGCCTTGATACTTATTTTCATACTGCTGTACTTCGCCTTTAAATCGGTCAAGGAAGCCTTAATGATCTATTCCGCCATCCCACTGGCGGCCGTGGGCGGTGTGCTATTGTTATGGATACGCGGATTGCCCTTTAGTATTTCGGCCGGGGTAGGTTTTATCGCCCTCTTTGGTATTGCGGTACTGAACGGTATCGTACTGATAGAACATTTTAAGGAATTGAAGGCCTCGGGGAAATTTGATAGCCTGAACGATTTGATCAAGGAAGGGGCCAAGGACAGGCTCAGGGCGGTGCTCTTGACCGCATCGGCAGCCGCTTTGGGCTTTTTACCCATGGCCATTTCTACCAATGCAGGGGCCGAAGTACAGCGCCCCTTGGCTACCGTAGTTATTGGCGGTCTGATAACGGCCACTATATTGACCCTAGTAGTATTGCCTGTTTTGTATTCCTATCTAAGCAGTCATATAGAGAAAAAAAGTATGGGCCTTTCAAAACAGACCAATCTTGTTATAGGTCTTATGGTCCTTTTTGGGTCATTCCAAGCGAAAGCCCAACAACCGACCAAGAATTTGGAGGCACTGATACCCATGGCGATTGAAAACAATGCGGGTCTAAAGGCATATCAATTGGGTATGGAAGCATCGGATGCTTTTGTGAACAGCGCCTTCGATTTTGATAAAACGGATGTGTATTACGCCTATGACGAAAACAATTTGGCCCTGAACAATTTGCCCATAAGGGTTTTTGGGGTGGCACAGACGTTCGACTTTCCAACGGTCTATTTTTCACGAAGAAGGGTGAACAAGGAGCTGTACAATCTGGCCAAAAGCAATTTTGACATCCAATCCAAAAATTTGGAAAGAGCGGTCGTAGCCGGATATTATGAATATCAGGTTGCCCGTGAAATGGCCGATGTCTTTAAAATTTTGGACAGTCTCTACGGTAATTTTTCCAAAATGGCCACTAGACGTTTTGAACTGGGTGAAACTAATTATTTGGAGAAGATAACGGCCACCTCAAAACAGCGGCAAATACAATTGAAATATACCGAAGCGCAGCAAAACGTGGAAATTGCCCATAAGAATTTGATGATGGTCATTCAGGCAAAGGACAGTCTTTCCATTGCCAATGAGACCCTACTAAAGGTTCCTTTAAAGGACGTTGTGTTGAACGCAAGTCCGGAAATCGCCTATTATCAGCATCAAATCGGGTTAAGAAAGGCCGAGAAGAACCTGGAAAGCCAACAGTTATTACCCAATATTGGCGTGGAGTACTTTCAAGGTACCAATGATGGGATTTCCGGGAATTTGCACGGCTATCAACTGGGCCTAAAGATTCCGTTGTTTTTTGGGGGTAAGGCCTCCAAGATAGAATCGGCAAAAATAGCGGAGCAGAGTGCAGAGGCGGCATATAGAAATTATGAAATAGAACTTGGCACCAAATTGGCTACGCTACAAAATCAGCTTCAAGTACTTTCAAATTCCTTGGACTATTATGAAACCGAGGGCGGCCAACTGTCCGATGAAATTTTAAAAATGGCAAATAGCAGTTTCCAAAATGGCGAAATCGATTTTTATCAGTACATACAGAGTTTGGAAAGCGCCTACGACGTTAAACTGGAATACCTAACCAAGTTAAAAGAATACAATGCGACCGTTGTTGCCATCAATTACCTAACCTTATAATTAATACACCATGAAATCATATATATATTACTTTCTAACACTGGTACTTTTAGCGGGCGTTACAGGATGTGGCGAAAAAAGCAGTACCAACGAAACTTCGGTAGAAACTGAAATATCCTCTTTTATAGAGGTAACCCAGGCACAATATGACCAACTGGGCATGGAAATGGGAAGCATAATAGAAAAATCATTTCCGGTTAGGGTAAGCGTAAACGGAATGATAGACGTACCGCCAGAAAATAGGGCGATGGTAAACGCCACCATGGGCGGCTATATTAAAACCACGCCATTTTTAATCGGGGACAAGGTAAGCAAAGGGCAAACCTTGGTGACCTTGGAGAATCCTGAATTTGTGAGCCTTCAACAGCAATATCTGGAAGTGAACGAACAACTTTCGTTTTTGAAGGCCGAGTATGAACGGCATACCATCATGTCCGAAGAAAACATCACCTCACAAAAGAATTTTTTGAAATCGGAGAGCGATTATAAATCGGCTTTGGCACGGCATAGTGGCTTACAAAAGCAATTGCAGATGCTGAACATTTCACCGGAACAGGTCAAAAACGGTACAATCGTTTCCACGGTGTCGATTAAAGCGCCCATTTCCGGCAGTATTACCAAAGTCAACGTAACTAAGGGAAGCTATGTTTCGCCAGCCACGGCCATTATGGAAATCATCAATAATGACCATGTTCATTTGGAACTATCGGTATTTGAGAAGGACATCATGAAGGTAAAGAAAGGACAAAAAATTACCTTTAGGATTCCAGAAGCATCGGGAGACACCTTCCATGCCAAAGTCTATCTGGTGGGCACCTCCATTGATGCGAATAGGACCATAAAGGTACATGGGCATTTGGAGGACGAAGGCAAGGAAAAGTTCCTAACGGGCATGTTCGTGGAAGCAAACATCATAACGGACGATATCCAGGAAAAAGCCTTGCCCAGTAATGCCATCGTAACCATAGATAACATTCCCAACGTTTTGATTTTTGAAAAAAAGGAAGGGGACGTATATTATTTTTCGCAAAAAGAAGTTTCTGTAGATGAAGAACTGGATGGTTTCTCCGTGATTAAAGAAGCCAACAGTTTTGCACCCAACACCCAATTTTTGACAAAAGGCACGTATAACCTGATTGGGGAATAAGGTAACCTATTCTAACCGAAAGCTTTTGGTACAGGAATTGACAAAGGGTAACATAAAAAAGATATGAACTTAAAAATAAAACTGCTTACCATTTTATTCGTTGCAGGACTGACAAGCCTTTTTGGCCAGGAATGGCAAACCGATTTCAACACGGCGCAACAAATCGCCCAAGAGAAACACAGACCGATTATCTTGGTGTTCCAGGGTTCGGATTGGTGCGCGCCCTGTATTAAACTGGACCGCGAGGTCTGGAGTACGGATGAATTCCAAAAATACGCCAAGGACCATTACGTAATGCTCCAAGCGGACTTTCCCCGAAAAAAACAGAACGCCTTACCCGAAGATCGGGCCAGGGCCAATGCCCAGCTTGCAGAACAGTATAATAAGAACGGCATCTTTCCTTTTGTGGTCGTCATGGACGCACAAGGAAAGGTAAAAGGTGAGACCAGTTATAAAAAAATGAACCCAAAGGATTATATACAACTTTTGGATTCCTTTACGGAATAATTTGAAAAAGATACTCTTTATTTGCGTCCTACTGACCTCGTGGTTGGCCCTATCGCAGCAAAACTTTCAGCGGACCCTGAAAATGATGGGCAGCCGATTCGACATTACCGTAGTTGCCACCGACTCCGTTACTGCCAGTGGATATATTGATTTGGCCGTCGCTGAAATCAGCCGGATCGAAAAATTGATTTCCTCTTGGGACCCCAATTCCCAAACCTCGGAAATTAATAGGAATGCGGGCATCAGGCCCGTTACCGTAGATGCTGAACTTTTTGAACTCATTCAAAGGGCTATTGGGTTATCCAAATTGACGGACGGCGCTTTTGACATCAGCTATGCCTCCATGGACCGAATCTGGAAATTCGATGGCAGCATGAAAGTCATGCCCAGCGAAGCAGATATTGCGGCGTCCGTATCGAAAGTCGGGTTTCAAAACATTGTATTGGATCCAGACGAAAGTACCGTTTTCCTAAAATTGGAGGGGATGAAAATTGGGTTCGGGGCCATAGGCAAAGGCTATGCGGCGGACAAGGCCAAGCAATTGTTAATGGATCAGGGAGTGGAAGCTGGCATCATAAACGCATCCGGCGATATGAACACGTGGGGAAAACAGGCCAACGACGAAAATTGGAAGGTGGCGATTACCAACCCTATGGACAAAAACAAGGTTTTTGCCCTGCTACCGATAATCGATGGTGCCGTGGTCACCTCTGGGGACTATGAACGCTACGTAAACTTTAACGGAAAACGCTATGCCCACATCATTGACCCGCGAACGGGCTATCCGGCCACGGGAATCATCAGTGTGACCGTTTTTGCCCCTAAAGCGGAACTGGCGGATGCGCTTGCGACATCGGTCTTTGTCATGGGAACGGAAATTGGATTGGACAGGATCAATCAGTTGCCCAAGGTGGAATGCATCATCATAGATGACAAGGGAAACATTTCAAAATCGGACCATATCAAAATAGACAAATTATGATAAAAAAATTGCTGATGCTAGGACTCATGGGCGTTTGCCTATGTAGCTGCGTCGTAGTCAAGGAATACGAAAAAGTAAATATCAACGATCCGGATATGATTCTGGCCGATCAACCTTGTGACCGAAATGTGACCACCATGCACTCTTACAGGGAAGCGGCGGCAGGAGCCAACGGTGGAAAAACAGGTGGCGGTTGCGGCTGTAACTAAGGAATCCTAGAACTGTTCACTATGACCCATTTAAAAAATTTAGTACTTGTCTTTTTGTTGGGCATTGGGTGCTGGGCATCCGCCCAGGATACGGGCAATGTCCAAACCTATAAAAAAAGGGTATTGGAAACCACGGAGGTCGATTTCCTTTCCAGCTACTATGCCCAAACGGGTGACAATGCCGCCGTTAGTGGTGGGATAGGCACCGAAGAACTTACAGACGCCACGGGTACTTTTGTGGTATCCATTCCCTTGAACGACGACGATGTGCTCACCATAGATGCGGGGGTATCCGCCTATACGTCGGCATCCTCCAGTAACATCGACCCCTTTGATGGCGTACGCCGGGCGGATCCTTTCGTGGCCAGTTCCGGGGCTTCCAGCGGGGACGTTTGGGTGAATTTGACGGGATCTTACTCCCACAGTTCGGATGACCGCAACAACATCGTTTCCGGGAAACTTTCGGTTTCATCGGAGTATGATTATTTCTCGATCGGTTTCGGCGGAAGTTATTCCAGGCTCTTCAACGAAAAAAATACGGAACTGAGCCTCAATGCCACCGTTTATCTGGATTCTTGGAACACCATTTACCCTTTTGAATTAAGGCCCTTTGGGAACAATGGCATTGGGTTTTTTAGACCGACGGAAATTACCGGCAATGTAAACTATAGCCCAAATTTTACCGAATTCGAGAAAACGAACCGGAATTCCTATACCTTTGGATTGGGCTTTTCACAGATATTGCATAAAAACCTTCAGGGCTCGCTCGCCCTGGATCTTGTACAACAACAAGGACTGCTTTCCACCCCTTTTCAGCGCGTCTATTTTAGCGATGTGGCGGATTCCTTTATCGAGGGTTTTCAATTGGCGGATGACGTGGAGCGCCTACCCGATAGCCGATTCAAGATTGCCATGGGCGGAAGGCTGAATTGGTTCCTGAACCAATCGATTACCGTACGTACCTTCTACCGCTATTATTTGGACGATTGGGGCATCAATTCCCATACGGCCAGTGTGGAGGTACCCGTTAAAATTTCGGATACATTCACGCTGTACCCCTCCTATCGCTATTACCAACAAACCGCGGCGGACTACTTTGGGGGCTACGAAACACATCTATCCACGCAGGAGTTCTATACATCCGATTTTGATTTGTCTCAATACGTAGCCAACCAATTTGGTTTTGGGGTTTCCTATACGGATATTTTTACCCAACTGCATATTTGGGAATTCGGCTTTAAGGGCTTTGACCTGAAATTTTACAAATACGACCGCGATACCACCTTTGGCTCCTACATCGTTACCGGAGGTTTTACCTTTGTGATGGACTGATGTGCGGTACGTAGTTTTCTAGATCGTTAAATTTCCCGCCAGTTGCTTGAGGATGATTTCGGAGAGTTTTGCCTGGAATTTGGCATTGCTGAATCGTACCTTGGCATTGATATAATTTAGTTGGGCCGTCCTGAACTCAATGGGAGGGATAATCCCGATGCGGTACTTTTCTACCGTAATATCCAAATTCTCCTTGGCAATGGCCTCATTGTTCCCCTCAAGATCGATCAAGCTCATGTTGGTCAGGTAGGTCTGATAGGTAGTTCCCAGGGTAGTCAATAAGTCCTGCTTTTGCTGGGCGATGGCCACTTCCGAGTTTTCTATCTGCAATTTCCCTATTTTCTCGTCCCTGTTTTGGGTAAAGCCGTCAAATAGATTTAAGGTGGCTCCAAAGCCATAGCTGAAACCCTTGGAATTGGAAGATACGATAAAGCCCAAACTTGATTCCGACTCGCTAATGATATAACCCGTGGAAGCGGTTATGGTGGGCAACCTGGCGGCCTTTATCTGTTTCAATTCCAGTTCAGAAATCCGCTTGCTTATCTGCGAGGCTATCAATTGCGGGTTTTCGCTCAAGACCTTGGTCTGTAGTTCCGGTAACAGCAGGGATTCGTCCACAAAAATTTCCGGGGCCACGGTAAAATCGGTTTCCAGGTCCCGCGCCAATTGTCGGTTTAGTTGGATTTTGGTATTCACGTACAATTCCTTTTGACGCTGCATCAGGGTTTCGTCCGTATTCAAATCTACCTGGGCGTTCAATACTTCCAATTTAGAGGCCTTCCCAATAGTAAACCTGTTTTGGGCCAATTCCACCCGTTGTTTTGAAATCAAAATGGTACTGTCCAACGCGGAAAGTTGCTGTTGTTGCTGCACCAAATCGTAATAGGTAATCATTACCTCACCTACGGTTGTCAATATGACCTGTTTCAGTTCCGCATCCCCCAAGTTCCTATTTTCCTTCAATTGCTCATAATTGGCGAACATTCGAAGGCCATCAAAAAGTGTCCAATCCAAGGCTACCCCGTAATTCAAGCTGTTGTTTACGGCGTTGTCCAGTTCCTGCACGGTACCGTCCAAACGTACTTGCGATAGGTTGATGGTCCTATTATTGTCCGTTATACTGGCTTGCACGGCCGGAAGCATTCCGGCATACCCCGGACTCACCCCGTACTCATCGATCTTTAGGTCGTTTTTGGCCGTTCGTATCTGAAAGTTGTTTTCCAGGGCCAACTTCACGGTCTCATCGATGGTTAGCACTTCATCCTGTGCGGCGATACTAAAAATGTTCAGTAAAATAAAAATTGAACGTAAAGGGATTCGGTATGGCATTTTAATAGGTTTCTAATACTTTGAACTCGGGCCGTTCCACTCGGTCCTTGGACCATAAATAATATAGGGCCGGAATTACGAACAACGTGAGTACCAATGAAAATAGGGTTCCTCCAATGATGACCACTCCCATGCCTATCCTACTTGTGGAGGCCGCACCCAGCGACAAGGCAATGGGCAAGGCGCCCAAGGCGATGGTCAAACTTGTCATCAGGATAGGACGCAAACGGGATTCCGAGGCCTTAAAAATGGCCTCACCTTTGGACATGCCCTGTTCCCTGAGCTGGTTGGCGAATTCTACGATCAAGATTCCGTTTTTGGTCACCAGACCGATCAACATGATGGTCCCGATCTGGCTGAATATGTTCCAAGACTGACCGAACAACCATAAGGAAAACATGGCCCCGGCAACGGCCATGGGCACCGTCAATATGATGATAAAGGGATCGATGAAGCTTTCAAACTGCGCTGCCAAAATTAGGAAGATCAATAGCAGGGCCAATCCAAAGGCAAAAAGTGTATTGGAACTACTTTCCACAAAATCCCTGGATTCCCCTCCCAGATCGGTAGTGAAGGTTTCGTCCAATACTTTATCCTTGATCGCTTCCATGGCCTCGATACCATCGTTGATGGTCTTACCCGGAGCCAAATTTGCGGAAACGGTGGCGGACATGTATCGGTTGTTATGGAATAATTGAGGCGGACTGCTATGCTCCACCGTTTGTACCAAATTGTCCAGCTGAATCAACAAACCGGCATCGTTCCGTACGAAAATGGAGGTCAGATCCACGGGTGCGTCCCTGTCCTTTTTATCGAACTGACCAATGACCTGGTACTGCTTTCCGTTCATTAAAAAATACCCAAAACGCTGTCCGCTGAGGGAAAGCTGTAAGGTCTGTGCCACGTCCCGCACGGAAACCCCCAAGCTTTCCGCTTTTTCACGATCGATGTTCACAAAGATTTCCGGTTTGTCGAACTTTAGGTTTACATCCACAAAGGAGAAGGTTTCATCCTGTTCCGCCAGGGCCATAAACTCTGGAATTTTTTCCTCCAATTTTTCAAAATTCTGTGCCTGGATGATGAATTGGATGGGCGGTCCTCCCCTTCTATTCACAGAAATGGTGGGCCTTTCGGATACATTGGACTTACCGCCCACATAGGCCTTGGCCCATCTTCCCAAATCATTGGCTATTTCATGTTGGGAACGCTCCCGTTCACTGGGATCCACAAGCGCCACGTTGGCCCTTCCGCTGTTGACCGAGGACGATCCAAAACCAGGCGATGTCAATATCAAGCTCACCTTCTTTTCGGGGATGGAGTCATTGATCAATTCGGTGATGTCCGTCATCAATCGGTCCATATATTCATACGAGGAACCTTCCGGGGCGGTAACGTTCAGGCGTACAAAGCTTCGGTCATCATAGGGAGCTGTTTCCTTGGGCAAAAGGGTATAAAAAAGTGCTATAAGTCCCAAACATCCAATGAGAATGGGGAAACTGAGCCACTTCCGCTTCATGAAACCCCGAAGGCTATCGGCATAGGAATCGTTCATTTTTACAAAATACTTCTCCGTAAAATGATAGAATTTGGATTGTTTCTGCTTCCCTGGTTTGATCAAATAGGCATTCAACATCGGTGTCAAGGAAAGGGAAACAAAGGCGGAAATCAAAACGGCCGCACCCAATACCACCCCGAATTCCCGGAACAATCTGCCTACGAAGCCTTCCAAAAAAATCACCGGCAGGAAAACCGCCGCTAGGGTAATGGAAATGGAAATAACGGCGAAGAAGATCTCTTTGGAGCCTTTTATGGCCGCTTCAATAGGGCTCATCCCCTCCTCTACTTTTTTATAGATATTTTCCGTGACCACAATACCATCGTCCACCACCAGACCGGTAGCCAATACGATGGCCAATAGCGTTAGCACGTTTATGGAAAACCCAAACATCCACATGATGAAAAACGTGGCAATGAGGGAAACGGGAATATCGATCAGGGGGCGTAGGGCCATGGACCAGTTTCTAAAGAACAGATAGATGACCAGGATGACCAGGACGATAGAAATCAGCAAAGTTTCTCCAACTTCGGTTACGGCCTTTTTAACAAAAACCGTGTCGTCAATCACTACGTTGAGCTTAAATCCCTCCGGTAATTCCTTTTTAAGCTTTTCGTATTCCTCATAGAAGGCTTCGGCGATTTCCAGATAGTTGGTGCCGGGTTGGGGAACGATGGCCGTGGCCACCATGGGCTGACCGGAATCGCTCATTTTGGTCTCCATGTTCTCAGCTTCCAAGGTGGCACGACCGATATCGCTCAACCGTACCAATTTTTCACCTTCGGCCCTGATAATGATATTGTTGAACTGCTCTTCCGTCTGCAGGTTTCCAATGGTCTTTACGGCGAGTTCCGTATTCTCGCCTGTTAGTTTACCGGATGGGAGTTCCACGTTCTGTGCCAAGAGGGCACTGCGCACATCGGCCACCGTAAGTCCGTAGGAAGCCAATTTTATCGGGTCGATCCAAAGGCGCATGGCATACCTGCGCTGGCCCCAGATCTGTACGCTGCTCACCCCGGGAATTGTCTCTATCCTTGGCGTGATGACGTTTTCGGCATAATCGGACAATTCCAAAATGTTCTTATTGTCGCTCTGCACGGTCATGGAAAGGATTCGCTCCGCGTCCGCATCGGATTTGGAAACCACCGGAGGCGCATCCAAGTCTTCCGGCAAATTACGTATGGCCTGCGAAACCTTATCGCGTACATCATTGGCGGCCTCCTCCAAATTTTTGTCCAAGTTGAACTCAATATTGATGGAGCTGGAACCCTGCACACTGGAAGAGGTAATATTGCGAATGCCATCGATGGAGTTTATCGCCTTTTCAAGGGGTTCCGTGATCTGTGACTCGATGATATCCGCATTGGCACCTGAATAACTTGTGCGTACGGACACCTGCGCAGGGTCTATGGACGGAAATTCCCGGATACCCAAATACGTGTATCCAATGACCCCGAATAAGACCAAGGTAATGTTCATTACGATGGTAAGTACCGGCCGTTTTATACTAAGTGTGGACAGGTTCATTACTCGGCCGGATTTTGGTTGGGTTCCTCTATCTCAACGTTGACCGAAGCCCCGTTCTTTAAGGCCATGACCCCGTAGGTCAATACGGTATCGCCAACGTTCAGTCCAGTAAGCACACGTACTTCGGAGCCTGTACGGGAACCGATTTCCACATCGATTTCCTTGGCCTTTCCGTTCTCCGATACAAAAATTTTCTTCCCGTTCTGTACGGGTATCAGGGCTTCCGACGGAACCAAAAGCGCGTCATCGACGGTCTGTAGGGGCAGCACCACATTGGCGTAGGCTCCCGGGTACAACGTGCCGTCCAAATTATCCGCAACGGCCCGCATGCGCAGGGTCCTAGTGGCAATCTCCACCTCCGGTTCTATGGCGTAAATGGTGGCCGAATAGTCCCTGGAAGCATCCGAAGTCTTAAAGGTAAGGTTGGAACCTTTTCGTATCTGGGAGGCATATTTTTCCGGAATGGAAAAGGTAATCTTCAACTGGTTCGTATTTACAAGCTTGGCGACCGTTGTGGCGGGAGTGACATAGGTCCCTACCGATATGGAGCGCAATCCAATGGTGCCCGAAAAAGGTGCCCGAACGACCGTTTTGGACAACTGGGCGGAAATAAGGGAGGCCTCCGCGCTGGCCGACTGGAAATCGGCACTGGCGATGTCATATTCTTCCTGACTGATCGCTTGCTTGTCCAGCAACAACTGGGCCCTACGTTCATTTTCGGCGGCCAATTTTTGGGCCGTTTTGGCTTTGGAAAGTTGGGCCTGAAGCTCCACATCGTCCACTTTAAAAAGTACCTGGCCCTCTGAAACCTTGCTGCCTTCCTGGAAGTTGATGCTCTTTACGATACCGGAAACCTCGCTCCGTATCTCAATTTGCTCATTCGCCTCCAAAGTACCGGAAAGCGAAATATTGTCATCGAATTTTCTGGGCTTTAGCACCACCCCCTTTACGGTCGTCTTGGTAGTTTCATTGGCCGGTTTGCCCGATTTCCCGATAGCCGCATTGGCATTGATACGGTATACGATCATGCCTCCCAAACCCACGGCGAGCAGCACGTAAATGATATATTTGAACTTCATGTTAAAAAGGTGGTCGTTTGATTTTGTTGGTAACTCAAATCTAATTGTAATACGCTTTTGATGGAAAAACTTATGTTTTATTTAACACCTGTTATCAAGTACGATCGAGGAATAGTTAACTAAATATGCTCGAATTTGGGGATTTACTAAAAATAAAAGAGTGCTAGCGAATTGGTACAGGTTGTGTTAGCGGGAAAAAGGACGGATAGCAAATCTTAGCAGTCTGAATTACTTTTCAACGCGAAAGCTTTAATGCGGTAATAGAGCACGAGCATGATGCTCGCGCCAGCGAGGGTCATTTCGACAGAGTCCTTAGCCTGTCGCCCAAGACAGGCAAGGCGACGAGAAATCTATTTTGAAATTGGATTTCCCGCATGCATGCTATATGGTTACCAATGACATAAATCTTAACATAATAATTGCCGGATATTTAGATTGCATCAATACTCATGGCTTTCCCTTCATTTTTTTCTTGATAAAAAAACGAAGCAATAAAATCAAGTTGAAAATAGGCAATTGCTGCGCACCATTCACTATCGGGTTTACATGCGTTGTGCTAGCGTACCGCACTTCCAACCCTTCTTTCATTATTGCTGATTTTCAACGGACAATACCAACTCTAATTTATAAGCATAGTACCACCATTGAAATCTACACACTCCGTTCAAAAAAATGTCATTCACATTTCAAAGAAAATTTTTTCCAATGGTTCAAAATGACTTTTTATTTTTTTTGCACGACCGCTATCGCATCAATCTCCACCTTCCATTCCGGCAGGCCCAAGGCTTGTACCCCCACCAAGGTGCTGGCGGGCTTGTCCTTGTCCCCTAAAAGTTGTTTGCGAAGGGTTCTAAACGTTTTGATTATTGTCCTTTTTTGCATCGCCCAAAAAAGAACGAAAAAACGCTAGGCTGATTTTCCGCTTCTTGAAATTTACGGATTTTCCACGGCCGCAGCATCCAGACCGCTTGTACGTTGTCCAGTGCTCTTTGGATGCCTTCCTAGCACTATAGTGAAAACTCCTTAATTTCTATCGAAACGCAAAATAGGCCAGTTGCTATGCGCTAAAGTTAATTGTGCTGTTTTCTTCTCCGAAGAATAGAGGGGCAAAAGGGCTCCTCCCCTTAACCAAGGGGAGGTGGATTGTGCACCGCACAAGACGGAGGGGATTTTAACCCCACCCTAGTCAAAGAGGGTAGATTACTCTCTTCCTTCCACGACCGCTATCGCCTCAATCTCCACCTTCCATTCCGGCATACCCAAGGCCTCTACCCCAACCAAGGTGCTGGCGGGCATATCCTTATCGCCTAAAAGCTGTTTGCGAAGGGTTCTAAAGCTATCGAGATAGGCGGGTTGGTAATCCACGATATAGGTGTTGTATTTGACCACATCCTTAAAGCTGGCGCCAGAATGTTCCAAGGTTTTTAGGAGCCCCTCCAAGGCCTCCTTAAACTGGCTTTCAAAATTGGGACCCGTACCCACTTGCCCTGAGATATGGATGGTTTTTATACCGTTCGCTTCTACCACCACCGCTTGGGAATACCCCGGACCCGGGTCGATATAGGTTTTGGTGCCTTGGGTTTTGGCCCCGATAGTTACAGGGGTATGCGGTTGGGATTTGTCCGTTTCAACTGTTTTGGGTTGGCAGGAGAACAAAAGCACCACGAGGGCAATAAAAGGGAGTGTATATTTCATTTGGATTCGTTTTTAGTTCGTTCTTTGGAATCATTTCCGCTTGTTTTAGTACAATATTAGCGGTCAAGATTTTTGTGAAAATATCTAAATATGATTCAAGCGGTAGTGAGGGTTGGCATTATTCAAATATTTTTTTAAAGTCCTTTGTGAAATAGCCTTTTACAGATTCGTTCACACCAATCGGTTCATTGTAAAAGAACAAGTCAATCATTACTTCCTTGTCGTCATATTTTACTGAATGTCCGTTAAATATATTCTCATATCCTTTCGCTTTGTCTTCGGCATTTCCTGTTCCAACTCGGTTTCCTTTCGGGTCAATGAACTTGATAATTAAGTTGTCCGAACCTTTCTCTTTTAGCCAAAATACAAAGTCAGGGAAGAATTTTCTGTACTCCTGTGTAGTACTGTCATAGTAAGGAATTGAAACATCATCTGTGGTTTCATCTAATTTAGAAAAATACCACCATTCATACTTTTCAAGCTTGTCACGATTTTCATTCAGTTTTCTTAGAAATTCTACTTCAGACTCTACCCAAATAATATGCTTGAAAAGTTGTCTATGTGTTTCAGAAGTCAACAAAATAGGATTGTAATAATGTTCAGCTAAAAAATCTGTATTGATTTCAAGCTTTAGTCCGTTGTAGGTATAATCTTTAGGTTGACCTTGACTCGTAAACAATCCTAATTGCTCCTGAAAAGTCGTTAAATCAATTTCTTTGTTTTGGTAAGCAACACCCGCTTCTTCAACAGAATTGTATAGTGGTTTTTTCTTGTTGATGGATTCAATTATTATTTGCTCCAACTTTTCAAGTTCTTTATCAGGCAGATTAGCAATTTCAATCTTTTCAAAGTGGTTTATTTCCGTTAATACTGGTTGGAAAGCCTTTAATTTCTTCGGTTTTTGGTGGAAGTGGTGGTTGAGCAAAAGCAAATTGTCCATAGGTTTTCTTCCTGAGTGCTCTACTTCAAATTTGAAGTTTTCTTCATCACGTATTTTGTCAAGGGCAGAAATTAATGTCTTCGAAACATTCGTAGGTGATTGCATCAAAACGAGTTTATCATTGATGCCCGACTCGGCACCTACAAAACCAATTAACTCATCATATTCTGTTTGATTTATTGAATAAGCAGGAATCTCTGCTACGACTTCTTCGTACTTTGGAATGATAAGTTCTTTTGGAATTTTTATTTTTTCAATGTGTTTGACAATCTTCCAATCGTCAGCATCTTTTTCCCGACTTAGATTTTCAGTAATGTTTTTTATTACTTCCTTTTTGGTGGCAAACAGAAACAGACTTTCAACGGATAAACACTTTTGTAAAACTTTTTCTTTTGCTTTGACTTCAATATACTTTTCAAGCTGTGCGGTTTCTTCTGGATTGACAATATAAGATAGACGTTTTCTGATTCCTGGTATTGGTTGAATCCTAACGCCACGACCGATTGCTTGTAAAACAAATTTTTGTGCTCCTTCGTCAACACCAATGTTTATGAAGTTCACCACATTCGGACGGTTACTATCCCAACCTTCAGTGAAAATTCTTGAACCCAATAAAATATTGATACTGCTTTCCTGATTATTAATTGTTCGGAAGTAAGACTTTGTTAAAGGTGTTTCTGTATATTCATAGTTTTCTAATATGTTCTCACTCCATTTTGTAGCATCTGAAGCTACTAACAAACAAAAGTGTTGCCCTGCATCTGCTGTTTTTAAGCGGAACGCTACTTCTCGACTATTATTGGCAATTCTTGTGTATTCTATTTTACCAAAAGCTGAAGCATTGAATACTTGTTTAAGAATATCTTCTTTGGTAATGTCTTGAATGATTTGAACAAATGAAGAAGGAATCTCTGCAGTATTGAATTGATACTCTTTGTGAAGCAGTAAGTCACTAACTAAAACTTCTTTTGCTTTGTCCAAATCGTATTTGCCTGATGCTACGATTGCCAATTGCTTGAAGAATAGTTTTAATTCAGCATCAATAGTATTTACTTCATTGGCAATTGTTATGAGCAAAGGATTGTGAAACAACTCAGGATGTTTGGTTTTGATAAACTCCGCTTCTTTCTTAATTGCGGTTAAAACCAAAAGCGATTTTACTACCATTTGAGTTTTGTCAGCTTCTGAAAACTCGTCTTGTTTTTTCTTATTCCAATTTTTGTATTCCTGACCGCTTACCGTAATGTGCTTGCCATATCCTGTTTCAATAAATTTTTTCAGGTTGAAATTGTAGGCAGTGGTTACAATATCAATTGTGTCTGTAAAGGTGGCTGAAAAACTAAACATAAAACCCTTGCTTGCAAGAATTGAATAATACGCTTGCCTGATACTATCTTCTTTATCTCCCTTGTGAGCTTCATCTAATAGCACATACCACTCACCATTGTTATAATAGGTTTTATAGTCCAACTGATTTTCTTTGTTATTGTCAGTAATTAAATCACTTTTACTGTAAAAGACGGTAATAGCATCCGAATCATAAAGTGAGGTTTGTAAATGTTTTTGCTTCTCAAACTCTCGTAAATCTTTTAGATTGATTTTAACCGAACTGTTTTTGTTGAAAATCTCAATGTGCGATTTTATCTGACTGAGAATTTCTGGTTTTGGGGCGAGTATTAAAATGTCATTTTTTGGAATAAAATCATTTGTTGCTAACTGATGTAGAAACTCAATGAGCTTTATCAACACCAATGTTTTCCCTGAACCTGTTGCCATCCATAATGAGGCACGGTTTAGAAATTCAGTGTATGGAATTTCATTGTCTTCAACTGAAAAATACTGCCCTAATAAACCAAAATGTGTGCTTTCATTTGAATAGCTTATTTGTTTTTTCCAATCATCATTGGTTTGCGATTGATAGTGATTAGTTAGATGTTCTTTTTGCTCATAGAAGTAATAAAGCGTATTTAAAGCATTTTTTAATGCAGCTTGCTGATATTCATGCAATTTCCAATCAATGCCAAAAGTCTCCTTGTCTAAGTTTTTATAAAACTCTGGCAGCGTTGACGGGTTATCCTTAACTAACTTTTCTAATACGATTTTGGCCATTGTTCATTTATTTACTGTTCCACCAAATCAATGGCTTAATCCAAGGATATTTCTCAAAAGTCATATCTGCATACACCACTTCACTACCATCATCAAACACTACTTTTTCTTCAAATAGCTGTTTGATGTGCTTACCTGAGATATTGGAAAGCGTTTCTGGAAAGTCAACATCTGAATAGAGCTTTTCAAACACTACTTTGGCATTTTTCTTTTCGTAGTCAATTTCAATGGCTTCTAACAGTTTCTGGTCTTGTAAAAAACTGTATTGCTCTACTTGGTTTTCATCTTTACCTTGCCATTGATATTGAGCTTTAGAAAGTACTTCTTCGTATTGTTCGAGTTCGTAGTATTTGAAGAAACCACCTTCAAAGGAATAATCAATGTCACTTTTATCGCCCACCAAGGTTCTTTTTAGTCTTGGTATTATAATTTCATAAAAATGACTACCTATTTCAGTACCAATCCATTTTCTTCCAAGTTTCTGTGCTACTGATGCTGTTGTTCCCGAACCTAGAAAAATATCCATGACAACTTCATCTTTTTCCGAAGACGCAGTAATAATTCGTTCTAAAAGCTTTTCAGGTTTTTGGGTATTAAAGTTCCCATTACCACCTTTCATTCTTCCTGCATCTTGCCAAATGTCTTGAACTACCTGCCCTGCTTCTTGTCTTTCGTCCAAAAATAGAACTCTGCATCTTTGCTGTCCTTTTGGATACTTTGGTAGAAAGAGCTTTCCATCTTTCAGCATTTGCTCCATTTCGGATTCAGTTCCCATCCACTGTATACCCGATTTTAGTTTTGCACCACGCCATTCAAATCGTCTTTCTGGATTATTCCCTTTCTGTGTCGCTCTTTCAAGTTTTAGTTGTCTTGCACCATCTGGTAAAGGGAGCTTTAAGGGCTTAACGGATTTGTCTTTCAGCATCATCCATGAGTATTCCTTTATGGCTGCGTCTGAGAGACCTGTAGTTATTTCTGACCAATAATATTTGGCATTAGGTTTTCTGTAATAGTAAATATTGTCATGGATATTCCCATATTTATCCTTCGCATCATTATGGGGATCAGCCCTTTGCCAAATGATTTCGTTTTTGTAATTATTTTCTCCAAGAACTCTATTTAATAAAACACGCCCAAGAAAATTGGCATTATAATCTAGATGTAGATAAAAGCTACTTTTATCATTAAGGACTTCATCTAGAAGTACTATACGGTTTTCCATTAAGGTGAGCCAAGTAGAATCCTGATACTTATCCTTGTAGTCAAAATCTTCTCCTGTATTAAAAGGTGGGTCGATGTAAACAAGAGATATATCATTCTGGAATTTTGAAAGAACACTATTCAGTCCTTGCCAATTATCCCCTTTGATTAGCGTACCGTTCAACGAATCATGTAGATTTTCAAAAACAGTTAGAATTTGAAATTTGAGTTCAGGAAAGAATTTCGTGTCAATTGGTAAGAATTGATATTTGGTGTTAAGTTTTCCCTTTTGGATAATCTGATTTTCAAAATCTTTTTCATTGGCAAATGCAAATTCGCTCCATTCTTTTTTTGTTGTTTCTCCTTTATCGTCTTGCCATTCCTTATTAAGGCTTTGCCATTCTTCAACTTGCTTCTCCCAACCTGGGCTTTTCATCAACTTCTCTATTAGGTCGGTATGTTCACTTAATCTATCAAGGGTTAAAACATAGTTGCAATTGCGTACAAACTTTGGTTTTTCCCAAATGGCTTTTAGCTCGTCTTCGAAACGAGCAATGTATTCTATAACCTTGTGCGTAATTTTTTTGATGTTTTGCATCCGTTTCACGGTTGCAGCATCAAAATCGGTGTCTAAATCATTGAACAGCCAATTGTAAACGTAAATGTCAAACTGCTCTTTTAAAAACCCTTCAGCATCCTTGTGTATAAAGTAGTCAATTTCATTTTGTCGTTTGTAAATGCTAAAGATTTTCTTCAAATCTTCTTCATACAAAATGATACCGTTTTTGTGCAAATACTGTAGCATTAACGATAAATCGCTTATGCTGTATTCCACTTTAACCGATTCTAATGCATCATCTAAGTTTTCAATGAATAAGCACTTTCGTTGGTCACCTTTTTTGTCAAAGATTGTTCGGTCTATATTTGTGTTCTCAAAAACAATATTGGCGTGTAGTGCTGTTCCATATTCTTCTAAGCACTTGTCAATGATGTCGTTGTTTTTATCTAGTTCTAAATAGGTTTTAAGTCGGTCGTATTTGTTGTTCTCTTTATATCGGATTTTAAAAACCACTTCACCTTTTGTGGCTTTTACCATGAAGAACTGGATGGATTTTTTCTCGTTACCCTTAGCGTGTTTTATTTCAGAAGCGTCAAATTTTATGTTGATACCGTTTACTTCAGTTTGCAAGTCTTCATAGTTGGCTTCAGACTTTACGTAATAGAGCTTTTGAGTTTTCCAAAATAGAGCAACATCATCACGGTCTGAATAAACCTTTTCGTAAAGGTTTTTGTGGATTTGAGAGTTTGCAAAAAACACTGTTCCCGTTTCGTTAAGATAACAGTCAAAGAAATTGTAGAGCTTTTCAAATAATTCTTCTCGGTATTTGGCTTCAATCTGCTTGTCAATTTCTGCTTTGATGTAGGGTTCAATCTCAGCAAAATACTGTGCTTTCAAATCCATCAGGTTTACATATCCGGATTTGCCTTTTATCGGATGCCCTATGAAAGTGTCTTTCAAGGCAGAAAAAAATCGTTGTTCGTAAATGTTACTCATTTAATGTCTTTTTGCTCTATTAATAAATCTTTGACTTCAACGTCAAGTATTTTGGCTATTTAATAAAGTACTTCAAGCCTTGGTTGCTTTCGGTTTTGAACATAACCATTCACCATGTTATAACTCTTACCGAGTTGTTCAGCAAACCATTTTTGTTTAATCCCTTCCTCTTCAACTACTTCTTTTATTCGGTTCAACAATCCCCAAAACTTAAAAATCTAAAATACAATCATATCTCAACATATAAGATATAAAACCAAAATCATTCCCATTTTTATAGGTAGATACACTAGGGGATTTCAACTTTCAGGAATTAAACCTCGAAAGTTTGTAAAAGATGAAAAAAGCGTTTTATATTTGCAGCCGCTAAGGAGGAATGGCAGAGTGGTCGAATGCGGCAGTCTTGAAAACTGTTGAGGGTCACACCTCCGGGGGTTCGAATCCCTCTTCCTCCGCTGAGAGACATCATCTCAAAACAAGAAACCCTGTAAATTATTGATTTACAGGGTTTTTATTTTTTTTGATATCAAATGATATCATTTATTTTCATCCTAATAGGTGCCCAATTCGGTGTCACCTACAATCTCACCATAAAGGGACACCTAATATTATTTAATATATTGTTATTCAGGTATTTACAGGGATTATATTTTAATTTTTTTTTACTAATTTCAAGGAAAATAATGTTAAAATAGGTGTCCCTTTTATGTTATCTCTCTTATTCTACATCAAAAAGCACAAAACCGACAAAGTTGGCCGGGCAATGATATACATCAGAATCACAGTAAATGGAAAGCGTTCGGAATTCAGCACAGGTCGCAAAATTTATCCCAACACTTGGGATGCCACCAATGGAAAGGTATTGGGGTTCTCTCAAGAAGTGCGTCAATTGAATTCGCAATTAATGAAAATACGCACCGATCTATTTCGACATGCGGACAAATTGAAAGACAAGGGCCAACCATTGACCGCTGTTTCCCTCAAGAACTCTTACCTAGGTGTTGATAAACCCTCAAAAATGTTATTGGAAATCTTTCAAGAGCACAATGACAGGGTTGAAAAATTAGTTGGAAAAGATTTTGCTCCTGGTACGGCAGAACGTTACAAAACCGCAAAAAGCCATTTGGCCGAATACTTACAGAACGAGCTTCGAAGGAAAGATATTCCCGTAGTAGATGTGGATCATTCCTTTATTTCAGGTTTCGAATATTATCTAAAGACAAAAAGAAAGTGCAGCCATAACACGGCAATCAAATATGTTGTGAACTTTAAAAAGATCATTAGGATCGCTTATGCCAATGGTTGGATCAAAACAGACCCCTTTGCCAATTGGAAAGCCCGATTAAAAACTGTAGAACGGGAATTCCTTACCGATGAAGAGCTTCAACGACTAATGGATCATCCTTTTACAAATGAGAGGTTGGAGCATGTAAGGGATTGTTTTGTTTTCTGTTGCTTTACCGGATTGGCCTATGCAGATGTAAAAAAACTGACACATGACGATTTTGTGATAGGGATAGACGGAGATCTTTGGATAAATACCAAACGTACCAAGACAAAAACCAAAAGTAACATTCCTGTTCTTCCCACTGCATTGATGATTCTTGAAAAATATGAACATAGTCCCTTACTTGTAGATAAAAAGGTGCTACCAGTATTGACCAACCAAAAAATGAATGCCTATTTAAAGGAAATAGCGGACCTTAGCGGTATCAACAAACACCTGACTACTCATTTGGCCAGACACACTTTTGCAACAACGGTAACTCTTTCTAATGGTGTATCCATTGAATCAGTAAGTAAAATGTTGGGGCATAAATCACTTCGAACCACACAACATTACGCGAAAATATTGAACCGAAAAGTCAGTGAGGATATGCAACTGTTAAAAAAGAAGTTGAGTTTCCAAGAAAAAGTCAAGTCAAAGAATGCTTAATCCCATTGTATTAAACTATTATCCATAACTTGTTCTGTGAATTCAACTTAAATTTATGGCAATTGGGCAACACTCAGTTTATCCAAAAATTTGAAAGGTTGCTATTCATTTTTACCTTAAGTTTAGTGCCATATACATATACTTTGGTAGTAAGTCCGATCATAGAATGAAAGCATTTGGATATGAATTCTTATCTAAATTTGTAACCTAGAAATAAAACACAGAAAAATGCATTAGTATTTCCACCTTGGCAAATAACCCCTTAGCTGCACTTATTCTTCGTTTGGTTTCCATATTATGATCAATTGAATTATTGAGCCAAGTATCAGCACAAATACCAACTCAACGTTCAAAAGTAGCTTACCCGCCCCGGAGTAATGTGAGGACGGAACAAGTGATGTTGATTCATCATAAACGGTCTCCACCAACCCCTCTATCTTTACCAAAATCTGGTCCAACAGGGTTTTTAATTCACTTTTATTCAAAAGAATTTCATCATTCCTCAAAGCAGAAGCTTCCAATTTTGATAAAGTGTTGTAATGACCCCTTATTTCGTTGATTTCCCTAGATGCCAAATGAGATAATTTAATCGCTTCAATATTCAACAGCAACTTCTCTATTTCTCCATTGGTGTATGTACTTGAAGAAGTGCGTGAAGAATCAAGAGAGCGTTTTTTTAAGCTAAAATTGCGGTAAAGTTCATTCAGGTTGTATTGCGCCAGATACTTTTGTTCACTATCATACAGGATTTTTGAAAAATACCCGTGGTCGAGCCGATTTGTAAATAGCACCAAGACAAACACATAAAGTATCGAAATAATTAGCTTTAAATTAAATTTGCTCATTTTTCGCATGGCTTCATGTTCTTTAAATTGGTTTATGTTTTCATATAAAGACACTTATCGTTTCCTTGATTCCCTCTATCATTAGCAAATTCTCGGACTAATTTCAATATATCCGTCATCTGGAGAATCGCAATACACAAAATTCAGTGTTTACATATGGAAGTTTTATTGATTATAGTTTTGAAACAATTGATTTCCACTTTAAAATTCACACCATTCACAAACCCCAAAAGAGAAGATGAGCCGAGCTCCGGTACATTAATCATTTTCTATGTCCTGGCTCATAAATGAGCCTCAAAAATGTGCTGAATCTTTCATTATCTCTGCTGATTGGCACGCCTGCAACTATCCCTATCAAAAGATTGTCCATGATCCCAAGCCTCATTTGTGGTCTAATTGTCATATCAAAATAATCTGTTCCAACATTTTTGTTCAATTCAATGCCAATGAAATTTCTTGTTCCACTAATCATATAGTGAAAATTGGAATTGATCTGCCAATTTGTTTCGACCAAACCATTTGAGAAATGGTGAAGGAATTGTGGGCCTGTATATAGTAATGAATGGAAGTTTGAGCCCCAGCGCTTAGCTACAATGTAAAAGGGGTTGTAAACGTTGCCTGTGAAGAGCTGTTCTGTTCCATAATTTACAAACTCGGTCATCTCCAATTCATGAATATATCCAATTGCCATACTCGTATTGAATTTTTCAGATACGAAAAAAGAATACTGTCCCGCGATTTTCAGGCTATTGAGTTTACTGGACGGGGCATTTCCATTCATCCCTGAAGGATAAATGGAAAACGGCAGTTCCACTTCCAGGCCCAATCTGTCCATAGGTGCCCACTCATATTCAACCAGGGCTTCGTATTCGTCGTACATATTTCTATCGGTGATTCCAAATCCAACGTTCCATTCCTTCTCACCCTTTCTAGCTCCCAAATCTCGGATTAAGTCAATATAAAGTGGCTCTGCATGCAATATTTTTGCGGGTTTCTTCCTCTCTATTTCATTAATGTAAATGCTATCCTGTTCTTTTTTTTCTGGTTCCTGTGCTTTCACACCTATATTTGTTATCATTAATAGAACAATCGTAAATCTCATATTTCTTTATTTATGGTAACTAAATCGATAATGTTGTCATTGGTCTCAACAATTGAAAAGTCTATCAATGGGGAGTAAAAATCTTCTTCCCCACAAGAAGAAGCATAATTGGCGCCAAATTTTGCTTTTCACTGACATAGGTTAGTTTTTCAACCAACAAAATGGACTCGATTTTGGAATTACAATCAAGAACGAAAGACCTTTTGAATTAGACTGAAAAGTCCGGGTTTTAGTCCCTGGTAATCTTCCGAATGTTTTACATTCTCAATTTGGACCCTATTTATGATTGGAACTTTTTTGACTATCAAATTCGTAGGGTCAAACGTATCATCGTGCGAAAAATCCAAGAAACCATTTTGTGGAAGTACCGCGGTTTGAATTTGATGATGAACTCTAAAATTTTCGAACGCTAACGAATTTACACCTGTGAATAATTCCACATAAATTGAGCTGATGTTCTTAAAATACTTCCTAACCAGTTCGTCCTTCGTATGCGCAAATTGCTCATCTTCATGTTTTTTGATGATTTTTGCTGGAGAGAACCAATAAAGATCAGAGTTCCAAACCGGTAACCGATACGGATAGACCAATATAACGTCTATTATATCGTCCGGATACATTTTGAAGGCTTCCTCAGCTATTTTTAATGACTGGGCACTAAGGTCGGTTGGAATCAGTATTCGTGTCATACTACTTTTTTTGATTATGACCACAAGAATAGATTGAGAACATTAAAGCGATTTAAAAAAGAGATTAAAATCAGATTAAAATCTCAACGGGCTATTTCGTAACCCATAAAAATGTTGGGCAATTCAACACTGACGGTAGTACCTTTTCCCAACTTGGAATCTATGCTCAGAACCCCTCCATGGAGTCGAACTATTTTATCGGAAAGCGAAAGACCGAAACCAAAACCCTTAAAAGTCCTTGCATTGGAGCCCCTGTAGAAAGGTTCAAATACGCTGTTAAGATCTTTTTCCGGTATTCCAATACCCTGATCTTCTATTTTGACCGTTATGACTCTTTCTTCTACGTGGACACTGATATCAACCTGATTACCGCTCGAATACTTAAGTGCATTGTCAACAATGTTCATCAACGCAATAACGATAAGACTCTGGTTACCTTTGAGGATAAGATCATCCGCGTTTTTGGGCAGGTCTTGGAAACAATAGTTTAAGCGTCTGGAATTCACATTATCAAGATTGGATTTTAAATCGATTAAAATCTCATCAATCCTGATCATATCAATTTTGAGACCTTTTGAGTCTTGGTCCGTGTAGGCCAACCTCAAGAGGGAATTAAGGAGACTGTTGAGTCGGTTTGCCTCCGTTTCTATCGCTTCCAAGGCCGAAATATATCCCTCATTGTTTCTTGAATTGGCAAGGGCTGTCTCTGCCTGCCCTATGATAGCTGTCAATGGGTTTTTAAGCTCATGTGATGCATTTTGAACAAAATTGTTCTTCATTTCAAAAGAAGTTTCCAGTCTATCCAACATATTGTTGAAAGTCTGTGTCAAATCGGACAACTCTCCTTTTCCACGAACACGTTCCAGTCTTAAATTTAAGTTTTCCGCCCTTATCGTGTTTACTTTCCTTATAATTTTAGAAATGGGGCTTAGAGCCTGCTGTGCAAAATATTGGCCCAAAATGGAAATAAAGACCATACTTATCAAAAACGCTACGACAAGAATATTTCTTAAGTTTTCGAGTTTCCCCAAGCCATACAGGTCCTTAGCGGACAACAAAACCAAAAAATCTCCTTGATTGTCATTATAAAGTAAACCTGTAAAGTAAAAGTCCCCCTTCTTCGTTTCTGCATACTTCTCCTCAAAGACTTTTCGCAAAAACTGACTTGGAAAATTGGCTTTAAGCTCTTTTGGAGGAATACCGCTTTCGGTATTTACAGGATAGATGACTTCTTTTTCTCCAGGAAGTGTCTGCAAATGCCTAAGTCTGATTGCTTCGTAGATTTCAATCGTGACCTCATCTTTTTCAAGGTATACTTGGGCGGCGATGGTGGCTCTTTGGCTAAGCCTTAAGTAGAACTCGTTCTCTGTATATTCCTTGGCAAAGAAGTAAATAGATAGAAATATCAGGATTTGCAATAATCCTGTAAGCAGGATAAAAATTATGGTTATTCTTGTTTTAAGTGGCATTAGCGTTTCCGATGTTATTCCCTGATGACATAACCCATACCTATGACGGTATGGATTAACTTATTATCAAAATCCTTATCGATTTTGTTCCGTAAATAGTTGATATATACATCAACAACATTGGTTGCCATATTAAAATTGATGTCCCAGACATTTTCCAAGATGTCAATACGGCTCGATACTATATTCTTGTTCTTCATCAAGAACTCAAGAAGACGAAACTCTGTGGTGGTAAGTTTGATTTCAGAACCAGCCCTCTTAACTAACTTAGCATTTGAGTCCAATTCCAAATCTTGGATAATTAATTTATGGCCAATTTTCATACCCACTTTATTCCTTCTAGTCAATGCCCGAATACGTGCCAATAATTCTGTAAACTTAAAAGGCTTGACCAGATAGTCATCCGCACCGGAATCCAACCCTTGCACAATGTTTTCGGTTGTACCCAAGGCTGTTAACATAAGGATAGGTGGTGCACTCTCACCCCTTTTTTTTATCTCTCTCGCTATTTCCCTTCCATCCATTCCTGGAAGGATAATATCAAGTATCACAAGATCAACTGTATTTTGGTTCAAAAGTTCAAATGCCGTATGCCCGTCATACGCCAATAAGGTTCCGTAACCGGCATCTTGAAGCCCTTGCTTGATAAAGATTGCAACATTGTGCTCATCCTCTATCACTAAAATATTTTTTGGCATACCTTATGCTGAGTTATCCCTGAAAATCAGATAATATAAAAACCAATTTTTAGGGCTGACAGTAAATTTGGGGTATTTATTTCACTTAATTGATTCGTTAAAATTAGAGAATTTGGATTGATTAAGGATTTCTTTAGCTGAAAATATCTTAACCCTATCATTATTTAGCTTGTCCCAAGTCTTACCATGAACTTCGCACATGGATCCTGTCCTATTTTTGCAGCGTTCGGGAAGATAAGCGCATAGCAAAAATAGGATAGGGCGCTGTCCTACTTTTTGCCTTTTCCCTCCAGCCATTTTTGATAGAGTTCCTTTGCCTCTGGGCTTTCTTTAAAGAATGTCCCATAGTGTTCAATGGCATCATCGTGACCTTTTATATATGCTGCCTCTTCTTTCTTGGCTATCCTTGACACCTGATAGATTGAAAATCCAAGGACCAACAGGACCATAATTAACAATCCCCAAGTTAGTTTTATTGCCCAACTGGGCAAGAGAACGGACCGTTCTACTTTATGAAGAATCCTTTCCATCAGTCTTTGTTGTTCCTCAATGTTGTTTTTTTGGTTGTTGCCATACTCCTTTAGAAGCGCATTTAACTCGCTGGTATCTGGCCTTAATGGAAGGTTTTTCAAATTTTCATGTGCCTTTTCCAATCGGCCGATACTCTTTTCAAATCCGTTGATCTCCTCAGTCAACAGTTCCGCTATTTCATCCAGTTTTGCCATTTCGTTGTGTTTATATTCCTATTCCTGTGTCCCTGACCACCTTGATGGCCAATTTGATGGTTTTCTTTATGATGGTCTGGGTCAGACTTGTCGGGACATTCACTGTCCTGCCCAAAAGCTGCATGCTCCTGTCCTTGGCAATCCGCTGTGCCATGTTCCTTTCAAAGTTCATTTGACGGGCGATCCTGCCCATGGACATCGAACGGTGCACTTCGCTTCCCTTGAGGTTGTTTCCCTTATATTCGAATCTAAACCCCTGCAGTTGGTTTTGCTTGTTGATGCTGGGAATGACCTTTACATTGTTCCGCTCCATCGACTTGATGTACTGATCAAAATCCCTTGGACGTTCCTTGGCCATGACCTTTTCATGGATTTTTTGTATTTCAGAGCGGACATGTTGCATCCGGTACAGTTTTTCCTGCTGTACCTCCTTCACCGTGGTCAGGTCCATTTGTTTGGCCACCCGCTCGGCCACTTGTTGGCTCCGCTTTCCGATGAAGCTGTCGTTATAGGCCTTGCCCTGAAAGTTTATCCTGTTGGCATACAAGTGGACGTGCACATGTTCCTTGTCCCTGTGGACAAAGGCAACCGCTTGGTGCTGCTTGAGGTTCATTTCCTTGATAAACCGCTCGGTCATTTCCTTGAGCTGTTCCCTTTCGAGTTTCCTGCCGTCCTCGATGCTGGGACTGAGCACAAAGCTCAGCGTGTTCTTCCGGCACAGTTCGTTCTGTTCTTGGATGACCTTGAACTCCTCGGTGATCTCCCTTGGGGTCTCCCCGGCCAGATATTGGCTGTGGACTATCTCCGATCCTTTCTCCTGGTTCATCCCATAGCTCATTGAGGCCGCAGTGTGCGATATGGATTTTCCCATGCCTATCATTTCTTGAAATTTAAAAGGTGTTGTCGTATCTCTTCGGCCAGCTGCGCCGTTTCCTCGGCCAACCTGGGGTTCCGCTTGCGGAACATGTTCGTGATCAATTTGAAGTTCCGTTGGTATTTGACCAAAAGTTTATAGGCCTCTATCTGTTCGTCCGTCATCCGTTCCACGATACGGTCATCAAAAGCTGCCCGTCTGCAGTACTCACTGACGGAAAGACCGCTCTTTCGGGCCTTGACCTTCAGCAGTTTCTTCTCGTAGACCGAGCACCGGAACTGGACAAACTCTTTCTTCATTTTTACTAAATCTTTTGCGACCTTCGGGAGCAAAGGCAAGATTTGTCATGACAATGACACATCTTGAATTCGTTGCCAAACTTCATCCTTCGCGCTTTTTACCTTCCATTCGTTTATATCCTTGAATCCTTCATAGAGGAAGGAAATATCCCTACTGTTCGGGCACTTTTCAATTAAAAGTTCCGTCATCCCATGTCCCGTTTTGTCCCTATCAAGAAACAGCCCTACGTTTTCATAATCCTCTATTTCAGAAATCATCCGCTTTACAAAGGCCGTAGTGTTCAATACCAAAAGGTCATGGGTATTAAGAAGCTCTGGTCTAAGTTCCAAAAGGGTGAGCATATCGAACATACCTTCCGTAATCGCCAATTTTTTAGAATCGTTCTTGATCAATGAAACATCCTTTGGCGATGTGGAGCCTTTCCAATAGCTGTTCCGTAGTTCCCAGCCTCCCGACCTGTTCTGTAGTCCGATGCCAAAGTATGTCCGTTCTCCTATCTTATAATGGACCTCCTTGCAAAGTTTTCTTGCGGTCTTGGTCGAGATCTTTCTGGAGCTCAGATAGTTTTGCAGGGCCAAGTGTTCGATTTCCTTTACCTCGATGATTTCAATAGGATTGGCCCTATGTTCCTTCTTGGTTGGATTCGGCCGCCGGTGAAAAGAAAAATGGCCCATGTTCCCGGACAGTCGTTCCATTGCCTCTTTTACGGAACAGTTCTCCATTTTCATGACCAGGTCTATGGTACTGCCCCCCTCGAAGGTCCCGAAATCTATCCAATAGTTTTTCTTCAATGATACCTTGAAAGAGGCTTGGGTCTCTGTCCGGAACGGGCTTAGGAACCAAGCTTCCTTTTCCGTTTTCCGGACTGGAAAGTGCCCCAACTTGGCCAGCGTGGAAACGATGTCAATGTTGCGGGCTTTTTCGCAGTCCATTCTTTTTTCTCTCATGGTTCAGTTTTTAATCGATTTTTGATGATTTGATGACAAACCTCTGGGAGACCCTATAAATACTGGTGGTTTCCCCGTCATCATTTTGTCATCGTTTCATCGTTTTTGTTTTTTTCTTCATTGTCCCTGTCATCATTTTTTATTTTGATGACAGAATGATGACAAAGTGATGACAGCCTGAACCCTTATGAACACTGGGCTTATATCAATCTGTCATCAAATCATCAAAATTTTGGACCAAAAAATTCTTTTTTATGGTAAAGTACCTTCCCTTGGCGTCCTCGGTGTTTATCTCGCCGTTGTTCCAAATGGTGATTTTTTGGTACTTGTTTGAATTGGACTGGTTGTCCAGTTTCCAATCCTTTTTCAGCAACCGCCTCAATTGGGTCAGGTCGGTCTTGACCCGTGTGCGGTTGAGTATGTGCAGGGCATCGATGGGACAAAGGTCCACCGAGTCCATCTCGAACTTTTCCATGGCGCTCAGCAATAGACTGGCCAGTTCCTTCTCCACCCTATTTCGGTTATTGTTCACCAGCTTCTTAAGGGCAGGAGTATAAACCTGTTTAGCTGTGAACCACATTCGGGTTCTTTGTTTTGTGCTGTATTCCCTTTTTGAAAGGAAATGCAAAAAAGCGGGCACTTCCTGGGCTAACTGGTCCAAGAAATCGGTATCTTCTTTTTTAAGGGATGGGATTTTCCTCACCCAGAACCGGGTCTCATGGGCATCGATTTTGATAAAACTGTCCTCGTTGTTACTACACAGAATAAATTTTCCAAAGAATTCCACTTCACGTTTGTCCTTGCCCTTGGCCTCCAGCTTGTTCCGGTTGGTGGTGCTTAAGTACTTGATGCGCTCGGTGAGTTCCTCTTTATTGAACAGTACCTCGTCCACGCATATCAGCAACTTGTTGGCCCAGTCCGCATTGAACTGGCTTGCAAAACTGTCATTGGTCAGGTATGTCAGGTTGTTGCCAAAGATTTCCTTGAGCCATTTAAGAAAAGTGCTTTTCCCTGTGTTCCTTTCGGTGGACACCAGACAGAGGATGGGCAGTACCTGCACTGGTCTTTGGTACAGAAGCTTCAAATAGTCCAGCCCAAGCTCCAGTTGGTTACCGAAGATATGCCCCAAAAAGGCCCGTGTTCTTTTGATGCTTCCCTCTTTGGGTTCATGTGCCAAAGGGGAATAGGTATTGTAAAAACCATGGTGCTCCTTTTTAAAATCCACATGGCACGGAATGCAGGCGAAACCGTCATATTTGGGAACCCTACCCAGATAGTCCTTGCCATGGTCCTGTTTTATGATATGCTCGTTCCACGGGACCAGCTGCTCGTTGAAATGTCCGGAAATGGTCGGAATACTGACCAACTTGTAAAAAGTGGTCCCGACCCTTATGTATGGTACTGTTTCCATATTGGTGCTTTTTGAAATATTGTGATTCTAGCCACTTTTGGTGAATCATCAGATTTTAATGATGAATCCGACTAGGGCATCGTGTCCCCAATCGTTTTGCTTTCCGGCAATGGCTTACGTTCGTTTTGGAGCAGCCAACGCACCAAATTTTTCCTTTCGAAGAAAATCAGTTTCCCATTGGGCTTGGAGTGCGGGATATGCCCCGCAGCGGTAAGCTTGTACAGATAGCTTCTTGATATACCGGTGTAGTCACAGGCCTCATCAAAGGTCAGCACTTCCTTATTGGCTATCAAAAGCCGTTCCAAACGGTCGAGCCGTTCAAGTATCAAAAAATTGTCCATTTTGTTTCTTTTATAGATTAAAAATGAACAAAAGCGCTTTTGTTTTCTTTTGAAGAATTCTTTGGATAAAGATAAAAAGAAGGCGGAACGAAAGTATGATGGAATAGATAGTTTTATTCACAAATATTTGATATACAGTTTTTTACATCAAATCAGTTCAGATTAAATAGCATTGATGAACCCTTAGATTTTATTTGGTTTTATTTGATGCCAAATGGAATTGTTCTTAATATGGGCAAATAGGTGGTTTAATAGTAGAAAACGGAGTTATCAACAATTAAAACTAGCAGAGTTTGAAAACTGGTGCTGTAGGAGAGGCGAATTTTTGTGTTCGTTTATTTCAAGTTTAATATCTCTAGCATAAAGCCAAACATTCTTTGGGAAAAACCACTCTAAAAATCGTTCGTTTTACGGAACACATTGCCCAATTACAAAACCAAAATGTCAGATTTATTTTAATTATGACCTAGGACTTTCTCAAGAATATCGAAGCAGAGTCCACCAGTTCAGTTTTATATAGTGAAAATAAATCCAGAATTTTGAAAATTATTTCTCGACGGCAACAATTTTTGTCATATTTCCATCTTGCGATGTAACTTTCAAGCTGTAGATACCAGTTTGATAAGTTGATAAATCTATTTGATTTAAACTTTTATTTTGAGAATTGAACAGTAATCTCCCACTTACGTCAAATAGTGATATTTCATAGACCTTTTTTCTAAATTCAGGATCCATTAATAACGATAATTGATTTTTTGTTGGGTTAGGATAAACCAAAAACTTTTCTTCTTCTAATTTCTTATCAAGATTGGTATTATTTATACCACCTATACTCGCCAACAATGGAATGCCTCCACCACCTCCTGAGCCTACTACTGTAACATTCTTTGTTTTAGCTCCACTGGTACCACAGGGATTAACACCAAAGAATTGTACAAGTCCATCATTTGGACCAACTTGACATCGCATAGAGCTAAAAGTTCCACCTGAAACTATATTCCATTTTGCTGGATCTGTCACAACCGGAAGACCTTCTGTGTATGGGAACGGAAGCCACCAATCAAATGATTTGGCACCTGGAACAACACCATGATAAGTGTAACGTACCAATGCACCATAATTTACCGTAGATGGACCGGAAATGTTACTAATAGGGGTTTCAGGTTTGCCAACATATATTTCTCTAATCCTGACAATAGCATTGTTGGATGCATTCCTTGCAGTGATTACAGCATATCCCTTTACAAACGCATTTTTCGCTTTCAAGGTTATTGTAGAACCAGATGTTCCAACAGAAGTCAAAAGGGAAGTGGGGTATTGCCAGTTGATTGAAGAAGGAGGGTTCGTTAGAGTATAGACCTCATTTGGGGAAGCACACGCACAGTCGTCCCCTACTATATCACTAAAAATGTCCTGACCATTAAGATATGTTTCTCCAGTATTGAAGGGATCTAACCAATCCCTTAACCTACGCGTTGGAGATGACCCATTCCATGATACATCAAATCTCCCATATTCTCCTGGGTCTAATTCTGGTACTTGGCAATCCAAAAAACCACCACCATGTAATTGACCAATTATACGGCCGTTGTTCATAAAAAGGGGAGAGCCAGAAGAACCTCCTTCGGTCACGGAATGTCCATTTAATGTTTGTAGCCAATTTACTCGCCAATGCGTATTCGCACCGAAAACTGAACCTGGTCCAGGCACAACATTATGTGTGGATATTTTTTTAACATCTCCAGCAGGATGATGGATTCCTACTCCTCCTTGCATTGGAGTTGTCGTTCGATCCCAGCCATTAAAAAACACATTGTATCCTGCATCTTTTGGAGATTCTGTTAATAGAAACAGAGCGAAATCGGAATCGGCCCGATTGGCCTTCAAACTTGCCCCAGTTGTTGAATATATAGTCGGCTCTGGCCCTCCATTATTACATCCGGCCCTTTCATAATTCCAATAGAACATGTACTGAGAGGCATTTGTATTACCTTGAGCATCCAGATTATCCTCTGTCAAACAATGATCTGCGGATAAAAAGAAGGGTTTGGCGTCACGACTTGTATTGTTAACAAGAGAACCTGAGCACCATCTTGTACCGCCATTTATTAACAATAAAGCTACCCCTCTTTTCTCATCTTGCCATCCGTTTCCTTCTGAGCAATTGATATCAACTTGACATGAGCCTGATTGTCCATATCCTCCAGATTCGGGATCATCTTCTGACTGGTATTTTAAAAGGTCAATGTATTTATACCCATGTATGACGCCGCTAATATTAATGATCGGTTGTTGTTCGACGCTTTCCGGATGATAATATTCCAATATTATTTCATCACCATAAACTAATCCAGTAGCAAATTGCCCTGGTTTTTCATATGAACCCTTATTATTTCTTTCTGTAAATGCACCAATAATGTGGGTTCTCTTTTTGTTATAAATATGTAGCATTCCGCCCCGTGGAATATGGAACTGACTATAAAGGAGGTTTATTGATTTGGCGTTGGGACTTTTAATACTTAAAAGCCATAACTTGTCCCCATTAGGCAAATCCATCCAAACACCAGAATTTACAGTATTAAATTCTGTTTCCCTTCGTAAGCCGAACCTTGGGGGCTTACCATTTCGTCTATCTTCTTCGTCTTCTAAAAGAGCCGTGGAAATACTTTTCGTAGGCGAAACAAATTTAGTTCTTTGTGTAATGGCCGATTCTTGAATATCGTAATAGGCTGAATAAGGTTCAATATCAGTTTGGATTTGGCCGATTACTAGTAATGGAATTAGAATGACTGAAAGTAGTATAGTTTTTTTCATTACATATTTTAAGGAGATTCATATACCAGATTAATAGCCTGTATTTGCCATATGTGCTAATCAATATCTATCGGCAACATCCTTTATAGGAAACTATTTTTAACAAGATGAAATAGTCAAAAACTCCTGCCATACATATTCATTTCACAGCTTTAAAGCGCATTAAATTTGACTCATCATATTCTATATTCAATATGTTGTTTTCTATGTTATATTCCATAAAAAACAATTCTTGGTCTGAATCGTAAGTGGATGCTATTGTTTGAAAAAAGAGTATTCCCCATTCGCTTTCTGCAATTTCAGTTCCATTTAATGAAAGAAGAGATAGTGTACTTAACTCGGTTGTATAATCTCCAAAAAAAGTATTTCTACCTGTTGTACCTTGAAAGTCATCTTCTTGAAAAGTGATTCTAATCGAATCCGATCCACTTGGGGAGGTTCTCATTTCCCCTGTACTTTGATTGTAATAGGCCATAAGTTCCCATGAACCCAAAAGAGTCTCATTTATAACTTCGTCATTCTCACTGCATCCAAAGCTCAGTAAGCTTAAAAAAACAACGTAAAAATACTTTTCAAACATTTTTCCATTTTTATTTAAATGTAATGTTTTTATTACAATAAATTTGTTAATTATGATACTTTTGTTTAAAGTTTATACTGTAAAATGCAATACTGCGAAAACTATTGGTAAAACAGAGATAGATTTTTTTCTCTTGAAAATAATGATTAAGAAGTATAAATTTCGTTTGAATAAATAGAAATTAAATTGGTATCAACAATCGGCCATTTTTGGAGTTGCTTTTACCCAAACATGAAGCTATCTTTAGGAGTGTCCTATTCTTAGTCTTTTTTAATATTCTCCTTAACAAACCTTTTAAGGGAACTAAATTTCCAAAATATTGAATGAAAGTTGAGGTATCTAAGTATGTGATATTTTTACAAAAAGTACTCTACAACTAGTGAGGAACTATTAAACCCTAGCAATTTAAATCAAATAATACAGAGCTTAATTTAAAACCTCTTTTGCTTGCAAATTGCGTGCAAATGAAAAAAGCTCCAAAAGTTAAAAACTCTTGAAGCCTTACTGTTAGCTTGGAGAATACCGGATTCGAACCGGCGACCTCTTGCCTGCCATGCAAATTAGATTTCTTAGATAGAAATGTCACTAAATAACCGATTGATAGGTCTTAATATCATAGTTAAATTGGTCGTCTATTTAAAATCTTGACTTCTTTATATGGCATAGACCAATTTAAAAATTCTGTTGTTTTAAGGCTATTTAATATATTTTACATCTAATTGTACCCATTTGGTAATCAAAAAGCGCAAAACTGTTAAAATATTGTTAAAAAGGTGTCCCTTTCGGTGTCAGTATAAATTACCCACCCTTTACAACCCCTAAAAACAGTGGTTTTTTCAATTTAAAGAAGACCCTCTTCCTCCGCAAAAGAAACCCGCAACGAGAGTTGCGGGTTTTGTACTTTAAGAAGTGTCAAAAGCGTGCTTTCGTAAGCGGATTAAAATACAAAACCAACAAACGTAGTTTGTGGAGGGTTTTATGCTTGCCCGGGATTACCCATTTGGAATGCACGAAGTGAATCCCTTATTACCAAAAGTCCAATTTCATTAACGATTGAAAATACAAAACCAACAAACGCAGTTTGTGGAGGGTTTTACGCTTGGCAGGGATTACCATTTGGGATGCACGAAGTGAATCCCTTATTACCAAAAGTCCAATTTCATAAACGATTGAACATACAAAACCAACAAACGCAATTTGTGGAGGGTTTTTGTGTGTACGTAGTCGTGCCTATTCCGGGAAATACCATAAACTGGAAGCCTTACCACCTGCTTCAATTCAAATAAATAATCCAATAGTAGAAATATTCAAAAAATCCGATGGCATCCATTTCTTCTACAACTTTTGCCACCCAGTCCACAATGCGTAATGTATTAAATTCCTTAGGTCATAGGTGCCATTTGGACAGAATAAGGGAAGGTCAAAAACAACAAAGGCTCGTCAATTGCGCTTTACCCTATACGTAATTCTTCTATTCGTCACGATATTGGCGACAACATTTAAATATACCGTTGAGGTATCGCACAGGTAGCTATTGTCCACAAATTCCATACTGCACAATGAGGGCCTTGAAGATCCACTACCATCCATGAACCTACCCAAAATAATGTTTGTAGCCAACCCCGTATTTAGGGGAGAAAAGGCGGGTGCCAATGCAAAAACGCTGGTTGCACCATTTGCCGTATAGGTAACGTTTCCGGAGAGTTCGTCATAATGTATGGTATATGGCACATTACCGGAAACAAAACTTCCTAAATTCACAGTAAAGGAATCCGGCAAACCGGTTGATCCATTGATGACGTCTACCCGTAGCCCCATATTATTGCCCGAAATGTGGTATACCCTAAAATTTCCGGCAGTTATTATATCTGCAGTACTCTCTTGATCTTCGTATTCAAAGGAAACCGTAAAACTGGTAAAATCAAAAATACCTCCCGTGTTAGGTATATTGATGTCAAAACCTGCAGAACCACCGGCACCTGATGGAAAATAGGTTCCGCAGCCCGTCTGACCTGCGGCAGGATTTACGGAAGTTGCATTTGGTCCAATGGTAGCCAGGGCCAAATTGGGATCGTCAAAATCAAATCTGGATACTACCTCCGTTGGAGTACCCTCATCACATACCCTATAGGTAAAACTATCAGTACCAACGAACCCTGTATTGGGAGTGTACAAAAAACTACCATCAGTATCCAAGGTAAGGCTTCCTGAACTTGGTCCGCTAACAGGAGCTGTCCTAGATCGAAGGTTGGTGCCAAAATTGGCATCCGTGTCATTCGCCAAAACACCCTGCAGGTCATCTATCGCCAATGGGATTTGGTAACCCACATTGTAAAAATCGTCATTGCCAACTGGCGGTAGATTCTGTGCAACCGCCAATATGGAGGACAATAACAGTAAAACAACCAAAAAACTGCGAACACTCATTTTTTCTAATAATAAACCAATTTTAAGAATAATGAAGACAAGGGCAATTTTATGTTGTGAATGTCCAAAATGATGAGGTAAACCCCTCTAAAGGCGAAAGCCTATGGAAAGACCTTTGACCAAAAGTAGGTATTACGTTAATAGTTAAAATCAATAATCGTTCTTTGACCTTCAAGAATGAGAGCCAACGATTATATTATTTGGTCATTGAAAGGGACCTCAAACTTCTATTTTTTATGCTATTTTCCAGGATATGTTTTAGTTGGATTTTTCAAAATCAGATCCTTTATTCATGCCCCAAAATAGGGAAAAGGAGGACCGTAAGGCATTGTAGATGGCAACAATGGCTCCGGTCTACAAAGCCATAGAAGTTACCGTCCCATTAAATGCTGCTTATAAAGTGCTTATTTTAGTACTTTTCCGGAATGAAGGCAAACTTGGTAAGCATCCTTATTCCCTTTAAAAACACGGCGCCCTATCTCCGGGAATGCCTGGATTCCATTTTGGCCCAATCCTACCCATCTTGGGAAGTCATCGCCGTGAACGACCACTCAACGGATGAAAGTCTCCAAATCGTACAGGAAAATGCCAAACAGGATGCACGCATCAAGGTTTTTGAAAATTCCGGTGCCGGTGTGATCCATGCCTTGCAGACGGCTTATGCCAAAAGCAGCGGAACCTTCATCACCCGGATGGATTCCGACGATATCATGACCCCAGACCGACTACAGATTATGACAAATTCGTTGCTGGAACATGGCCCGGGACATGTTGCCGTGGGGCAGGTAACATATTTCTCGCACCGAGGCATCAGCGATGGCTACGACCGCTATGAAAAATGGCTCAACCGACTCACGGCAAAGGGCAGCAATTTTAGCGAAATCTATAAGGAATGTGTCATTCCCTCCCCCTGCTGGATGGTGCATAGAACCGATTTTGATGCCTGTGACGGTTTTAACCCACACAGATATCCGGAGGATTATGACCTTACCTTTCGGTTCTATGAAGCCGGACTCAACATCATTCCCTGCGATAAAACCTTGCTGTATTGGAGGGACTATGACCACCGCACTTCCCGAACAAGCGAACACTACGCCCAGAACTACTTTTTGGACATCAAGCTCCATTATTTTTTAAAGTTGGATTATGACCCCAAGCGGACACTCGTTGTCTGGGGCGCGGGTTTTAAGGGGAAAAAGATTGCCAAATCCCTGATCGAACAGCATATCGAATTCACATGGATCTGTGACAACCCAAAGAAAATCGGGAAGAAAATTTATGGCAAGACCCTACTTCCGTTTCAAGAACTGGATAAAATCGGTGCTTCACAAAGCATCGTGACCGTAGCCAATGAAATGGCCCAAGAGGAAATAAGAGGGTATTTTAAGAAACTGGGTTTGAAGCACATGACGGACTATTTCTTTTTCTGCTGATTTTTCGGTTACGTTAATCACCGGAAGAATAAAAAAACCACGGCTACTCCTACGAACAAAATCCCTATCTTTGACCAATCACGTTAAGGAATGCAGTTTAAATATCCAGAACTTCTTTGGGCCCTTTTGCTTCTAGCCATTCCAATCATTATTCATCTTTTTCAGCTCCGCAGATTCAAAAAAACGCCGTTTACCAATGTAAAACTGCTCAAAAAGGTGGTTTCTGAATCCAGAAGGAGCAGTGTACTCAAAAAGTGGCTCATCCTCTTGGCCCGACTGGGAATCTTTGCCAGTTTGATCCTTGCGTTCGCCCAGCCCTTCAGTGCCAATGAAAATGCACTAAAACCCCAGCAAACGGTCATCTACCTGGACAATTCCTTTAGCATGGAGGCGAAATTGGACAACGGTACCCTCCTACAGAACATGGTGCAGGAAATCATACAGAACGTTCCAAAAAACAGCTCGTTTTCCCTGTTGACCAATGATCGGGTGTTCGAGGACGTGGAAATTGCGGACATACAAAATGAGCTCATCGACCTGGCACCCAGCACCAATCAACTGTCCTTGGACCAGGTGCTGTTGCGCAGCGCTACCCTCTTCCAAAACGACCCGGACATTATTAAAAGGACCGTTTTTATTTCCGATTTTCAAGAACGCTTGGGACCTCTACCCGATACGGAGGAAAACCCCGACATCTATTTTATAAAACAGGTGCCCCAGGATTTGGTGAACGTGTCCATTGATTCGGTCTATATTTCGGAATCGGACAATGCTGTGGTGGAATTGACCGCTGTGTTATCCTCCAATGAAACCCTGGAAAGCCACCCAGTCTCCCTTTATAATGGGGACAATCTAATTGCGAAAACAGCTGCGCCCTTTGCGAACGGCCGAAATGCATCGGTCACTTTTTCAGTACCCGCCAATGCGCCCATCGCCGGTAGGATCGTTATTTCGGACACCGGACTTTCATACGACAACGAATTTTATTTCAATTTGGACAGTCCGAAGAAAATCAGGGTGCTGGCCATTTCGGAAAACGACCCCGAATTCCTCAGAAGAATTTACGGCCCGGATGAATTTGATTTCACAACTACGCCCTTGGGCCAAGTGAATTACAGTGCCATTGAAGACTATAATTTATTGGTATTGAATGAATTGGAGCAGATACCTGCCGGATTGCAAAGTACGTTACGTACCTTTGTTGCGAACGGGGGCAGCTTTGTGGTGATTCCCGCACAGAGCATTGATATAGCCTCCTATAACGGTCTTTCCGCATCCTATCTCAATACGAGCTACGGCCCGCTGCTACCCCAGAAGGCCTCCATTTCCGGTATTGCGTTCGAGCATCCCATTTATAAAAATGTGTTCAACAAACGCGTGACGAATTTTCAATATCCGGAGGTAGAAAGTTTCTACAGTTTTAGTTCCGAAGGTCCTAAAGTCCTTACGTTCCAGAACGGGAACGCATTTTTGATAGGGAACGAAAACGCCTTTTTCTTTGCATCGGCCTTGAACCAGGAAAATTCGAATTTTAAGAATTCGCCCCTCATAGTTCCCACTTTTTATAACATCGCCCGCAATAGTCTAAAATTGCCCCAACTGTACCAGACCCTGGGGACCCAAGCGACCCTGGAAATACCCGTCTCCCTTTCCAAGGACCGTATTTTGAAGGTTGCAAAGGACGATTATGAGTTTATTCCCCAACAAATTTCCCTGCCCAAAAAAGTGCAATTGACCTTTGATGAAAACCCCAAAACGGACGGAATCTTTCAAATTAGCAACGGTAATGAGGCCCTTGGCCAAATAAGTTTCAACTACGACCGCAAGGAAAGTGAGCTCAGATATTTGGATATCGATACCATTGAAAATGACCGGGTCTTTGACTCCATTATCAGTTTTTTTGAGGATGTCCAAAAATCCAACAGCGTCAACGAATTTTGGAAATGGTTTGCTATTTTAGCACTGGTTTTTGTACTAACGGAATCCGCACTTCAGAGGTTCTTAAAATAAGGCTTAGATGAACATACTTCTAAAATCGGTAAAGATTGTAAATGGGGCGACCAAGGAAATTCACCTGAAGAAGAGAGATATTTTAATCAAGAACGGCCTCATAGAAAAGATTGCCACCGCTATCGATGCACCGGCAAAAACCAAAATCTTAGATATTCCTAATCTACATGTTTCCTTGGGATGGATGGATACCGGGATTAGCTTTGGCGAACCGGGCTATGAGGAAAGGGAAACCATTAAAAATGGGCTACATACGGCCGCCAAGAGCGGATTTACGGACATCGTTCTAAATCCCAACAGTTTTCCGCTGCCGGATAGTAGTTCTGATATCGTCTTTCTAAAAAACGCGGGCAAGGGGCATTTGACCAAGCTGCACCCCTTGGGAAACCTCACCGTTGGTGGCAAAGGGGAAGCCTTGGCAGAACTATACGATATGAAGAACGCAGGAGCCGTAGGCTTTTATGATTTCAAGCATGCCGTTGCCAACCCAAACCTTTTGAAAATAGCCTTGCAGTATGCACAAAATTTTGACGGTATGGTGATGAGCTTTCCGCTGGACATCCATATTGCCGGAAAGGGCATCGTTAACGAAGGGATCATAAGTACCAAACTGGGATTAAAGGGTATACCTGCCATGGCCGAAGAACTTCAGGTTTCCAGGGACCTGTTCATCCTGGAATATACCGGAGGTAAATTGCACATCCCTACCATAAGCACCGCAGATTCCGTAAAATTGGTGGCAGCGGCCAAGAAAAAAGGGCTGCAGGTTACCTGTAGCGTGGCCGTTCACAACCTGTTCCATACGGACGACACGTTGGAAGAATTTGATGCGAATTACAAGATCTTGCCGCCGTTACGAACTTCCAAGGACTCCAAGGAACTCCTAAAAGCGGTCAAAAATGGCACCATCGATTTTGTGACCTGTGACCATACCCCCTTGAACATAGAACTAAAAAAGGTAGAATTTGACAATGCCGATTACGGTACGATAGGACTTGAAAGTAGTTTTGGGGCCTTGAACCAACTCTTTTCAATCGAGGAAACCATTGACATCCTAACCCGGGGCAGGGAAGCTTTCGGAATCGAAAATCCGGAACTAAAAGAAGGTGCCAAAGCCAACCTGACGCTTTTTGACCCAACGAAGGAATATACCTTTACTGAATCCAATATTGAAAGCAGTTCAAAGAACAGTCTTTTTCTGGGCCATACCCTGAAGGGAAAAGTGCTGGGAACCATTGCCAACAACCAAGTCCAATTAAACGAGTAGTATGGCAGCAAATGCAGTAGCCGGAAAAAACACGGCCATCATTTCCTATTTGACCCTCATTGGGGCCCTTATCGCCATTACCATGAACGTGGAGCCCAAACATGAATTTGCCAGGTTCCATATACGGCAGGCTTTTGGGATACACCTGTTGTTCCATGCCTTTGCGCTTTTTTCCAGTGTTTGGTACAATCAGTACGGCCTTTACGGACTTTATATTTGTTATCTGGCCCTTTGGTTTTATGGGTTTTTGGGTGCCCTGAACAACAAAAAGCAACTTGTCCCCATCATTGGAACCTATTTTCAAAAATGGTTCACCTTTATTCAATAGCACATGACGACGGCCCCCTTATCCTTGGAACACATCATAAAACCTTCCTCCATAAAGCAGGGAAAATCCCCCGTACTGTTTATGTTGCACGGTTACGGCAGCAATGAAGAAGACCTTTATTCCTTTGCGGACGAATTGCCCAACGAGTATTGCATCATTTCAGTGAGGGCACCCTATACCCTGCAACCTTTTGGCTATGCTTGGTACGCCATTCATTTTGACAACGAACAGGGAAAATGGAGCGACGATGCGCAGGCGATTGAATCCAGGGACAAAATCTGCACGTTTATCGACGAGGCCTGTACTGCCTATCATTTGGATGAAGGAGATGTAACCCTTTTGGGATTTAGTCAAGGTACCATCCTAAGCTATGCCGTTGCCCTCTCCTACCCCGAAAAAATCAAAAGAGTGGTCGCCCTAAGCGGCTATATCAACGAGCGGATTCTAAAAGAAGGATACACCAAAAATAATTTCGATTCCTTAAAAATCTATGCCTCTCACGGACAGGTGGACCAAGTGATCCCGATTGAATGGGCGCAAAAGGCTCCGCTACTTCTAAAAAAATTGGGTGTTTCCCATGTATTTGAGGAGTTTCCTGTGGGACACGGGGTGGCACCGCAAAATTTCTATGCCTTTAAAAAGTGGCTGGAAGCAAACCGCTAGTTGCTTCGGGTGTATAATAAATGGTCTATCAAGGTAAAATCGACACCCAGATCGTCCTTTAGCTCGTAGCGAATCAAGATTTCGCCCCAGTACATTCCATCCGAAAAATCGGCCAAAATCCATTTGTGGTTCAGCACCTTGATCTTGTTGATCTTAAAATCGTTTTGCATGCCCTCATAAGGTACCAGCGGATTATCCCCCTTGGATTCATTGGTTTCCAGTAATTTATCGGAAATATAACGCGTAGGATTTTCCAATTCCAAATGGTCATAATAGGCCAGGGCATCGTCATTGTTCTCCAAGGAAAAATATTGCATTTCCAAAGCACGCAATTCACTTTGTTGCAGGGAATCCTTAAGGTTTTCAACCTTGCCCTCCAAGCTTTGTATCCTGGCCGTATTCACTTCGGACATTTTGCTACCTCTAACCGCGAGATATAGACAGATCAGGGCGGAAAAAATAAACAGGTATAAATATATATTCTTCTTCATGGGTTATATCGAAATGGTGAGATTATCATAGGCCAAATGTACATTTTTAGGAAGACTCTTTTCAACTTCGGCATGAAAACCCAACAAATGGCTTATGTGGGTAAAATAGGTGCGCTGTGGTTTCACCTTTTTAACGAAGTCCAGTGCTTCTTCCAAATTAAAATGGGAATGGTGCGGCTCTATGCGCAAGGCGTTGACCACCAATACCTTGGTGCCCACTATCTTTTCAAGTTCTTCCTCGGCAACCGATTTTACATCGGTCAAATAGGTAAAACCACCTATGCGATAGCCAAAAACCTTTAGCCTGTTGTGCATTACCTGAATGGGAGTTACCCGTCTGTCCCCTATCTCAAAATCGGCATCCTTTTCCACCAAATTGATCGCTACGGAAGGTGCCCCCGGATACCTGTCCTTATCTTGAAAAATATAATCAAAGCGTCTTTTTAAGGACTTCACCACCCGTTTATGGGCGAATATGGGAATATCCCCTTGCCTAAAGAAATAAGGCCGAATATCATCTATGCCCGCCGTGTGGTCTGAATGCTCGTGGGTAAACAGGATCCCGTCCAGTTTTTTAACCTTATTGACCAACATTTGTTGTCTAAAATCCGGTCCGCAATCAATCACATAGTTATAGCCTCCCCAAGAAAGCAAGACGGACACCCGAAGTCTTTTGTCCCTGGAATCCTCGCTCAAACACACCGGGTGTTCACTGCCAATGACGGGCACACCTTGGGAAGTTCCCGTTCCTAGAAAAGTAACTTTTAGGTCTTCATCCATATTCACCAAATGTAATCCTTATTTAAGAAATAGCGGCCCAAATAGGAATAAGCTTACGGCAAAGCGATAGGCCCCTACGTAATTTAATGGGAAGCCGCATTTTTTTGATTGGTTTCGCCGTTAGGTTGCCCTTTCTTCATAACTTTGTTGAAACAATTTATAGGAATGGCCTCAGTTTTAAAGAGAGAAAGTGTTTTCGAGAATATACCCTCGATCAAAGCCAAAACTTTAAGAATAAACTTAAATCCCGATATCTACGGCACGTTTGCCGAGATTGGGGCCGGACAGGAAACAGCGCGCCATTTCTTTAGGTCTGGCGGGGCCTCTGGTACCATTGCCAAGGCCATGAGTGCCTATGACAAGGATTTTAGCGATGCCATTTATGGCGTGGAGGAAGACGGCCGCTATGTTACCCAGGCCAGGCTGAAAACCATGATCAAATATGAGATGCAGTTGATGGAGGAACGAATCAGCCGGGAAAAACACCCTAACAGGGTTTTCTTTTCCTATGCCAATACCGTTGCCACCATAGATTTCTCAAAACGTTATAAGGGACATGGTTGGGTAGGTATCCGATATCAATTGGACCCCAAACAGAAAGAATACGACGAAATAGTCCTGCACGTTCGATTTAAGCAAAACGAGGCCAGGCTGCAGCAAGAGACCTTAGGTATCTTGGGAGTTAACTTGATCTATGGTGCTTTTTACAAGTACCACAAGCCCAAGAAAATGTTGAAATATCTTTATGATCATATAGACAAGGACACCTTGGAAATTGACATGATCAATTTTTCAGGGCCCAATTTCAAGGATGTGGACAACCGATTGATGAGCCTTCAACTGATCAGAAACGATATGACCGACGCGGTAATGTTCGGTCCGGACGGAAACAACCTTTTGCCTGCCGCAGTACTTTACAAAAAGAATATTTTAGCCCTTAGAGGTAGTTTTAGACCGGTTACCAAAGTGAATATGGACATGTTCCATAAGTCCTATGACATTTTTGTTAGAGATCCACAGGTTGATCAAGAAAACAGTATTGTAATCTTTGAAATCACGTTGTCCAACCTAAAAGCATCCGGAGAAATTGACGAGGAAGATTTTATGGACCGTGCGGAACTACTATGCTCCCTTGGGCATTTCGTTATGATTTCCAAGTTTCAGGAATACTACAGACTGGTAGAGTATTTCAACAATTACACCAAGAATAGGATCGGACTAACCATGGGAGTCAACAATCTTGTCGATATTTTTGATGAAAAGTACTATCGCCACTTGAGCGGTGGTATTTTGGAGGCCTTCGGAAAATTATTCTTTAAAGATTTACAGGTGTATCTGTATCCAATGAAAAACCCGGATACCGGCCAGGTCATGACCAGCAACAATGTAAAGGTGCATCCAAGGATGAAGGAGCTTTACAAATTCTTCAAGTATAACGGTAAGGTCATGGACATTATAGACTATGAACCGGATATCATGGATATTTTCTCTAGGGACGTACTGAGAAAAATCATGAACGGTGAAGACGGATGGGAAAAAATGCTGCCAGAAGGTATTGCAGAAATCATCAAGGAGAAAAACCTATTCAACAAAAAAGAACTTTCGAAACCGGAAGAAATTGAAAAGGAAATAGAAAAAAAATAACCCCCTATACGGGGGTTTTTTTAGTCCAATAACTGGGCGGCGTGGTCTTTGGTCTTTACCTTGTCGATAACCTTGGTCACTTTACCTTCCTCATTGATTACAAACGTCTTTCTGTGAATACCGTCATATTCCCGTCCCATAAATTTTTTTGGACCCCACACCCCAAATATATTCAGGACCGTGTGGTCCTCATCGGCCAAGAGCGGAAATGGAAAATCATACTTGTTCTTAAAGTTAGATTGTTGTTTCTGGGAGTCGGCACTAACACCAAGCAACTCATAACCAGCATTTTGAAGAGCTTTATAATTATCCCTTAAGTTACATGCTTCGGCAGTACAGCCCGGGGTATTTGCCTTGGGATAGAAAAAAACAATCAATTTCTTTCCGCTATAATCGGATAAATTAATAGTATTGCCGTCTTGATCTTTGGCTGAAAATTGAGGGACCTTATCCCCTTCCTTTAGTGTTTTCATAGTCAATTATCTTATATTTTGTTCAATATTATTTTTATAAAATTAAACAAAAATGACGAAGGCAGAAAAGGTATCTTTCGCTATTTCAAAATTACAGGAACTATATCCCACCATTCCCGTTCCTCTGGAACATAAGGATCCGTACACCCTTTTGATCGCGGTCCTCATGTCCGCCCAAAGTACCGATGTTAGGGTCAATCAAATTACCCCCCTACTCTTTGAAAAAGCGGACAATCCTTTTGACATGGTAAAACTGAGCGTGGAGGAAATTAGGGAAATCATTAAACCCGTTGGGCTGTCACCCATGAAATCCAAAGGAATACATGGACTGTCAAAAATCTTGATTGAAAAATACAACGGGGAGGTTCCTAAGGAAATCGAATTATTGGAAGAACTTCCGGCCGTAGGTCACAAAACCGCCAGTGTGGTGGTTTCACAGGCATTTGGTAGACCAGCATTTCCAGTAGATACGCACATCCATAGGTTGATGTACCGATGGGGCTTTTCAAACGGAAAAAATGTCGTGCAAACTGAAAAGGACGCCAAAAGGTTGTTTCCCAAGCCATTATGGAACGACCTACATCTACAGATCATTTGGTACGGCAGGGATTACTCGCCAGCTAGAGGTTGGGATCTTGAGAAGGATATCATCACCAAAACGATTGGAAGGAAATCCGTAATCGATGAATACTTACATAAAAAAAAGACCCGCTAAGCGGGTCAGTATTCTAGTTTAAATAAGTTTCGAACTCCAAGTCCTTGTATTTTACATCGTACAAAGCTTTTGAAAAACTCAACAAAAAGTTGATCGTTTTTGGGCAAACTTTTTTAAACTCAGTTCTTTCCTGATAATTAGAGTAAATTTTTTCCATATTTCCATTGTTGTTACATTAATTTAACGCAACTAAAATGGAAATATTGTTCAGCTATTCTTGAGTAGGATTAATTCGTTAGAACGATATTGTGTTTTTCGATTATTTTTCTAAGGTTGATCAGGGCATATCGCATTCTCCCCAGTGCCGTATTGATACTAACTCCAGTGTTTTCGGAAATTTCCTTGAAGCTCATATCCTTGTAGATACGCATAATCAAAACTTCTTTTTGATCATCCGGTAATTCTTCGATCAGTTCCCTTAAATCCGTATCAATTTGATCTTTGATCAACTGCTTTTCGGCATTCAATTTGTCATCACCTATTACAGAAAAGATATTGAAATCCTCATTCCCCTCAAACATTGGCATCCTTTTATTTTTCCTAAAGTGGTCTATAATAAGGTTATGCGCAATTCTCATTACCCAAGGTAGGAACTTGCCCTCTTCACTGTAGTTTCCTTTTTTAAGGGTTTTGATAACCTTGATAAAGGTATCCTGGAAAATATCCTCAGTTATATCCCTATCCAATACTTTGGAATAAATAAAGCTTGTAATACGTTGATTATGTCTGTGGATAAGGATTTCCAATGCTTTCTCATCGCCGCTGATATAATCTCTTACTAGTTCTGAATCTTCAATCTGTAATTCCATATTAGTTACTTTCATTAGGTGACAGGGTGGGGATCCTGATTTGGTTATTAATTAATTGTAATTAGTCGTTCAATTCTGATATAAAACTAGATAAATCACACCCTGTAGGAAAAAGTATGTTGTAAAACCGCCTTTTTCTGATGTGAAAACATGGAAACTTATTTTCTATACAATAAATACACATTTTAATAGTTACTTACGCCATTTAAAAAAGGCTATGTAAATACCTGGATGTGGTAAACCTCCGCTAGTAGTACCTTAATCGATAAAACACAAAACCCCGGGAAATGCTTTCCCGGGGTTCCTGTAGTATAGTAGAAAATATAACTAGTTCAAATTACTTTCAAATTGTATGCCTTTGGCTTCCGTTATATTGAGTGATTTTGAATAATCCAGTAGAAACTTGATCGTTTCAGGTTTCGCGGATACTTTTTTAGAAGTGTTTTCTGTAGTCTGGTAAATTTTTTCCATATTCTTCCGTTTTGGTTACATCTAAAAAACGCCAACGGAACCAATATAGTAGATCCACTCGACCTGTTACCAATTAATTCGTTAAAACTATACTATTGGCTTCTACAAGCTTCCTAAGGTTGATCAACGCGTAACGCATCCTGCCCAGAGCCGTGTTGATACTTACACCCGTATTTTCAGAAATTTCCTTAAAACTCATATCCTTAAATAGACGCATATGCAAAACTTGTTGTTGGTCCTCGGGAAGTTCCTTTATCATTCTTAACAGATCCGTATCAATCTGCTCCTTGATCAATTGCTTTTCGGCATTTAATTTTTCGTCACCCATCAACGAAAAAATGTTGAACGAATCCGTTCCATCGCACATGGGCATTCTATTGCTTTTTCTAAAATGGTCTATAATTAGATTGTGGGCAATACGCATTACCCAAGGCAAAAATTTACCTTCTTCATTATAAGCACCTCGCTTGAGTGTGCGTATGACTTTCATAAAGGTATCCTGAAAAATATCTTCGGTGAGTTCCCGGTCCCCTACTTTGGAATAGATGAAACCTGTCAAACGTGCGTTGTGACGGTTGATTAGAACCTCAATGGCCCTTTCATTACCGTTCATGTAATCCTTAACCAAATGGGAATCTTCAAGTTCCTGTATCATAAGCCTTACTTTTGTGGGTTAAATCGGGGGTCCGAAAGCCCATGGGGCAAGCGGATTTTTACATCATTTTTAACTTCAAAAGTAATTTTAGGCTATAGGCACTTGTTTTTAATTGAAGTTCAAATATATAAAAAAATAAATACTCCAAAAAAAATGTGAAAAACTACTCGATGAAATGAGATTTGTGGCATTTGGATTTTTAGCTAAACTCCATAGTGTATCTTTGCAATTTTATTGAATGCTATGACTACACTATCCCAGGTTGACCCTAAAAAAAACATAATTATAAAGGGTGCTAAATTGCACAATCTTAAGAATGTCGATGTTGTAATTCCCAGGAACAAATTGGTAGTTATAACAGGCTTATCGGGTTCCGGTAAGTCGAGCTTGGCCTTTGATACGCTTTTTGCCGAGGGGCAACGAAGGTATGTAGAAAGCCTTTCCTCCTACGCTAGGCAATTCCTTGGGAAATTGGACAAACCCAAAGTCGATTATATAAAAGGCATTGCCCCGGCCATAGCCATTGAGCAAAAGGTAAATTCAACGAATCCACGATCGACCGTTGGCACTACAACCGAAATTTACGATTACATAAAGCTGCTCTACGCCCGAATTGGGGAAACCTTTTCGCCCATATCAGGTAATGAGGTAAAGAAGAATACCGTATCCGATGTTATTGAATATGTTAAGAACTTTGAAACCGATACAAAATTATTGCTCTTGGCCCCCATAAAAATTAGGGAGGACCGGAATTCTGTAAAATCGCTCCAGTTATTTTCCAAGCAAGGATATGCCCGTATAAAATACCAAGGCAAGATAATTCGAATAGATCAGGCACCTGCCGATATTGGAAAGGAATTTGACCTAGTGGTAGATCGAATCATAACCAAGGACGATGAAGATTTTTATAACCGATTGGCAAATGCCGTGGACAACGCTTTTTTTGAAGGGAAAGGGCAGTGTATCATTGAAGAGATGGAAAATTCGAAGCAACGCCTATTCAGCAATAAGTTTGAACTGGACGGCATGACATTTCTAGAACCGAACGTACATCTTTTCAGTTTCAACAATCCCTATGGGGCCTGTCCTAAATGTGAAGGGTATGGCGATGTTATCGGTATCGATGAAGACCTCGTAATACCCAATACGGCACTTTCCATTTATGAAAATGCCGTTTTTCCATGGCGGGGCGAAAGCATGGGCTGGTACCGCGACCAGTTGGTGAACAGTGCCTATAAATTCGATTTTCCCATTCACAAACCCTGGTTTGAACTATCGGAAGAACAACAAAAATTGGTCTGGGACGGGAACAAGCATTTCATCGGCCTTCATAAATTCTTTGAAACACTGGAGGAAAAAAGTTATAAAATCCAGAACAGGGTGATGCTTTCCCGGTACCGCGGCAAGACAAAATGCAATGTTTGCAATGGAAAAAGGCTAAGGCCGGAGACGGAATATGTAAAAATTGGCGGCAAGTCCATTTCGGATTTGGTGGGACTGCCCATTGAGCGATTGATACCATTTTTTAGCGATTTGGAACTTTCTCAACATGATGCCAAAATAGCCGACAGGCTTTTAAAGGAAATCAATACTCGTTTGGGGTTCTTGGACAAAGTAGGACTTAATTACCTAACCCTGAATAGAAAGTCCAATACCTTATCCGGTGGGGAGAGCCAGCGGATAAATCTGGCCACTTCCTTGGGGAGTAGCCTGGTAGGTTCCATGTACATTTTGGATGAACCCAGTATTGGGCTTCACCCCAAGGATACGGAAAACCTGATCGAAGTATTGCTGTCCCTAAGGAATTTGGGCAATACGGTCATCGTTGTGGAACATGACGAGGACATCATGAAAGCTGCGGACGAGGTAATCGATATTGGCCCGGAAGCCGGTACCCATGGCGGTAACATCGTAGCCCAAGGCACCATGGAGGATATCCTAAATTCCACCTCCCTAACTGCCAGTTATTTGAACGGTACCAAAGAAATAAAGGTCCCCATCGAAAGAAGGACTTCCAAAAACCATATAGAAATTATTGGGTGCAGAGCCAATAACCTTAAAAACATCAACGTGACCTTTCCCTTGGATATGCTTACCGTGGTTACGGGGGTATCGGGCAGTGGAAAGAGCACCTTGGTAAAAAAACTGTTGTATCCCATCATTCTCAAAGAAACGGGAGGTTATGGTGAAAAGGCCGGCCAGTTCAGTTCCGTAAAGGGTAAATATAAGCACATAAAACATGTGGAGTTCGTGGACCAGAACCCCATAGGACGCTCCTCCCGATCCAATCCGGTTACCTATATAAAGGCCTATGATGAAATACGGAACCTCTATGCGGGCCAAAAACTGAGCAAAATCAGAAATTATCAAGCGAAACATTTTTCCTTTAATGTGGATGGTGGCCGATGCGAAAAGTGCAAGGGAGAAGGTGAAATCACTGTAGAGATGCAGTTCATGGCCGATGTTCATCTGGAATGCGATACCTGCAACGGAAAACGGTTTAAAAAGGACGTATTGGAGGTCACCTTCAACGATAGGAATATTGATGATGTTCTCAATATGACCATTGACGATGCCATCTCTTTTTTTGAAATTGGGTTACAAAATAAGATTGTTGCCAAACTTAAACCTTTACAGGATGTGGGCTTGGGCTATGTAACCTTAGGGCAATCCTCCTCTACCCTATCCGGTGGTGAGGCACAACGTATCAAATTGGCTAGCTTTTTGGTAAAAGGTGCTACAAAGGACAAGGCACTTTTTATATTTGACGAACCAACGACCGGACTCCATTTTCACGACATCCAAAAACTTTTGAAATCCTTCAACGCCTTGATAAAGAAAGGACACTCAATTGTCGTAATTGAGCATAACATTGACCTTATCAAATGTGCCGATTATATAATCGACCTAGGTCCCGGTGGCGGCGAAAACGGGGGATATCTTTTGGCAGAGGGCACCCCTGAGGAAGTGGCAAAAAACTCCAAATCTTTTACGGCGAAATATCTTCAGGTAAAGCTATAATCCCTTTAGAATAGAAATTTAAGGGAGTTAATTACTTTTTAATATTCTGTTTATCAATACTTTACATGGATTGATAAATTTTTGGCACGCTGTTTGTTTTATATCAGGCGAGTGCAAATAGTTGCACTTAGAATTTAAAACCTTATATCATGAAAAATTTTGTACTCCTTTTTGCAGCGGTAATTTTGGGCACTACAGGTGTCTTGGCCAAAAGTACAGTAGAAGATAAGGTTGCAACGCGCAATGCTTATAGGTACAACAACTCATTTATTTTTGTTGAAAATGGCATTACGTTTTCAGTATATCCAGATGGGGAGTTCGATTTCTACATTGAGGATTATGTTAATGGAAGAAGAAATGGAATAACCTTCAACTCAGGATATGATTATAGCCCTTACGCACAGTATGATGATTACGGTGCGGTGATTCAAGTGGAAAACGTTCCTATTTATTACGACTTTTATGGTAGGGTTACCCAAATAGGCGACGTGGATATTAGATATAGAAACAATAGGGTACGCAGCGTTGGTGGGATGTTCGTTTTCTATGATAACAGGGGATTTTACGATTACCATACCGGATTCATAAACATCTATAACAGACATTATGTATACCGACCATTCCATGGATTTTTCGTAAGACCGGCCATAGGATTCGCCTTGGTTTTCAACAGACCTTACAGAAGGTTCTACACGCCAATTAGATACACCTATTACAGACCTTACAGATTCAACACCCGTAGGGCTTATGTAGAGATCGGTAGGGAGCACAGGTACAATCAAGTAAGGCGCGAGCGGGCCAGTATTTATAGAAATGACAATAGAGTGGCGGTTAGGGAGAACTCCTACAGAGGTAATAAGGGCGTGACCTATAGAAACAATAACAGCGTCCGTTCCAATACCAATACGGCTAGAAGAAGTGATGATTTTAAATCTGGTAGAAGTGTAGCTTCAAGAAACAACGGACGAAATTATGACAATACCGTTAGAAGGTCGTCTACCGTGAACAGAAGCAGTGCCACAACGGTAAACCGTGGTAGTAACAATACGGTCAGAGGTAACGAAAAAAGAAAAGTAGTATCCACTAGGGAAGTAACCAGAACCCCAAGAAGTACTACGGTTAAAAGAAGTACCACTACCTATAATGCACCTGTCAAAAGAAGTACGGTGAACCGTGGTAGCGATCGTGGAACCGTAACCCAGAGAACCGTTAAAAGGACCGTTTCCAAAACTCCTTCTAACGATAGGAGCACGGTAAGCAGATCTACAAGGTCGGTGAAAAAAGCTCCGTCCCGAGGTACTACCAGAAGTAGCAATTCAAGATCTGCTTCTCGAAGGAATTATGAATAATTAAAAATAGTTTTTAGGTTGGTTAGTTGTTTAGCCCTGTAGCAAATTCGTTTGCTGCAGGGCTTTTTTTGCTGATAGGAATTTCTTTGACATATTTTAATCCAATTTAATTTGATACAAATTGCAATTAGACTACATATTTCACCATGTGCATCAATCTATTTGATCAAAACCTGGTAGCTTCCCAAAAACCTAATTTCATAAGTAGATTGAAAAAAATACATCCAAAGTTGATCCGGCAATTATTACTGCTAATATTGATCCTTTTTTTTGGCTGGCTCATATTCGACTCCATGTTACCCTATATTTCGGGGGTTTTGGGAGCACTTACGTTGTATGTCATCCTAAGAAAATGGATGAAAAGACTCCAAAAGACCCGATTGGGAAAAAGGTGGTCCGCAATTATACTGATTACTATGGCCACCATTGGCATCTGCATCCCATTATCCGGTGCCATTTATATGCTAGGATTTAAAATTGGTAACTTGGCCGATAAATCGGAACAAGTTATCAGTGCTTTTAAGGAACAAGTCTTCGTATTGGAAAAGCATTTAGGTTATGATATTTCAAATGCCATTGACCCGCAACAGGCATCGGGATGGGTTACTGACAACTTTTCGGGCTTTGCAAGTGGTACCCTTAACATAGTTGTTTCCATTGGGGTGCTTTTGATCATCTTATATTACATGCTCATAGGTCCAAAGGAAATGAGGGATTCCTTAATGGAATATATTCCGTTGAGCAATAAAACATTGGTTACCCTGGGAAATGAAATAGACAAGGTGGTCCGTTCCAACGCAATAGCAATACCTTTGGTAGCAATTGCACAAGGAATTATCGCTCTTATAGGCTTTTTTATTTTCGACATTGATAATCCGTGGTTTTGGTTCGTAATCGTCACCATAGGATCCATGATACCTTTTATTGGGACCTTTGTCGGGATTTTTCCGGTATTCGTTTTGAGTCTAGCCAGTGGAAACGACTTTCAGGCGTGGGGAATTTTTATTTACGGAATGGTCGTGGTAGGTTCTACTGACAACCTTATTCGGCTTTTGTTACTTCAAAAATTGGATAGTATCCATCCATTGATAACCCTTATTGGTGTACTTCTGGGGATACCCCTTTTTGGATTTGTAGGTCTAATTTTTGGTCCCTTAATTGTAAACCTATTTTTAGTTTTGCTTAAAGTTTATAAAGAGCAGTACGGTTTACGAAAATCGGAAGAATCACGTCAAATATAAATTATTTTCTACCCAAATATCTATGCAAAACGGCATGGATATCTTCTGAAATTCGGAATTTATAAAGTATCAATAAATAAACCACCGAAATTAAAATACTTTTGACCCCTATATTTAAGATGGGGTGAAATGAAAACGGTATCGCGGAAAAAACAAGCGCCAACCCTAGTACCAACAAAAAGACTTTTAAAGTTTCCTTTGTGAAAGGCTGAAGACCAAACTTGGTTTTCACGTAGTACAACTTCAATGAGTTGTAAATAAAAAACGCCGAAAAACTGGCAATGGCAGCTCCCTGCAGCCCAAATTTTGGTATCAACCAAAGATTGAAACCTATCGCCAAAATGGCCAATAAAACACCAAAAAACAACACAGATGTATAGTATTTGGAATTGAACAATATAGAGTTATTGTTGCCCAACAAGGAATCATAGACTTTTACCAAACCTATCCAAAACACAATGATATATCCCTCACTATAATCCGATGGCAAAAGTTTGTACAGATCCTGTAAATTCAGCAGTATTAAAATCAGCAGCAAGGATGAAACTATGAATAAGGTCAGGGAGCTTTTCCGATACAATCCTCCAAGCGACTTCATATCATTGGCGTTGATATATTCGGCCGTCATGGGGTAGGTTATTTGATGCATCGCCCTACTGGGTACGGCAATTACGGTAGCCATAAAGCCTGCAACGGCATAAAAGGCCACGTTTTCAATGGGCAAATAATTGTTGAGCATGACCTTGTCCACCTCCATAAGTACAATGGCCGTAGACCCTCCCAAGATAATCAAGGCACTGTATCGAAGGATTTCCCGCCAATTGGAAGGTAGTACAGCGGCCAATTTTGGAAACCGAAGTCGGTACGCATACAACTTCATGATAGCCACTCTCAAAATGTAAAACCCCACCAAGGCATTGATGAATTGAGGCACATTCAGAACCTGTAACCAAAGGAGAACCAGTAAAATGCTCTGCCCTATCCTACAAAAAATCTCTTTCATGAAATTTCCAAAAACCGACTTCATCCGGATTCTGGCCCATGCGTAGAAAACCTCAAAATAGGCCATGGAAATTCCGATCAGGAATATTTGCCAAACATAGTCCCGCACAACCGGGTTTTCATTTGATAGCATATTGCCAATGGCCTCATTGGCAAAAAAACTGATCACACCTATAGGAACGATACATAATAACGGCAGAAAGAGCATCATGCCCAAAAATTGGTCCTGCTCCTTTTCCGAATTAAAACTACTATAAAACTTTACAAGGCTATTGGGCACTCCAAGGGCCAGAATAGGCATAAGAACCCCGGATACGGACAAAATCAATTGAACCAGACCATAATGTTCCGGCTGCATAAAAATGGTATATAGAAATAGCGTATTTACCGCACCAATGGCAAATCCAAGGTAGGTAACCATGGTATTGCTCAAGGATTGTTTTAGTACGATGCCCATGCTAAATATAATCTGCCAATTGCCTCGTTAGTTCACGCCTGCTGTAGCGCTCTATATTCGTAGCCGATGATTTTAATGAATTATTCTGAAACTGCTGAAACCAGTTTAAAAGTACCTTCTTAAGCTCCGACTCCTGGGTGTAGTTAAAAACCTTACCCGATGCCGTTTCGGTTATCATTTCCGCTACTTCCCAATTTACAGGTCCAATTCCCAAAATAGGTCGGCCTGAACTTACATATTCAAAGAATTTTCCAGGAATGATTCCTTTTGTTTCCTCGGAATCGATTTCCACCAATAATAATACTTGTGATTTCAGCTGATATAAAACCGCCTCCTCATGGGGTACATATCCAATGATGTTAACAAATTCATGTAATCCGAATTCGTTCAGGGAATCCAAGGTGTCCTGACCTACAACACCTACAAAATTAAGTTGTAGGGACTCTTTAAATCCTATATTTTCCCGTACCAATTCACCCAAAACCTTCCAAAGATTACGTGGGTTTCTTTTGGTAAGCATGGATCCAATATGGGCAATGGCGAACTTGTCAACCAGTGTCACGGGCTTTCTTTCCCCCATGTCAAAACCATTGGTGATTAATTTGATGGGTTTTGGGGTAAGGCCCTGGAATTCTTGCTTCGTGGTCTTGCTCGTGACCACGATTTTATCGGCAGTATTCAAGACCTTTCGCTCAAGTTCCTTATGCTTTTTTTGTCCCGATGTCGTTAGCTTCAGTTTTTTGTGATATCCAATAGTGGTCCAAGGATCCCTAAAGTCGGCTATCCATTGCAGCCCCAATTGCTCCTTTAATTTAAGTCCGATAAGATGTACACTGTGTGGTGGTCCCGTGGTAATGATGGTTTCAATGCCTTCTTTCTTCAAAATAGGCTCTAAGAATTTAACGGACGGATTTACCCAAAATTTCCGGGCATCGGGAATAAAAAGATTTCCCCGTATCCAAAGCATGACCCGTTCCAATACGGACTGATTCTTCTCGGAAATGACACCGGAACTTATTCGTTTGGTCTTCCTACCGGATATCAATTTTGAAAGTCCGTAGGGTTCAAAAATTGTATTTTCAATGATTTTGATATCCTTTGGAACCTCATCAAGCAAAGAGGCATCCTTTAAAGGATAATGTGGATTTTTGGGAATGTAAACCACCGGCTCCACACCAAAATCCCGAAAATAGGTTACAAACTTTAACCATCGTTGTACTCCGGGGCCGCCTGCCGGGGGCCAGTAATACGTGATGACCAAAACGCGTTTCATTGGGAAGTTTCTCCTTTTTTGGTTCTCCAAAAAGAATATCCAATGCCACCCAAAAGCACCAAACCAAGGAGAATGGTACTTGCCAAGGCAATCGTGCTACCTTGTTCTACGACTTCCGGCTCAAACTTAAATTCAATGGTATGTTTTCCCTCGGGTACACGCATGGACCTTAACACATAGTTTACCTTAAAATGGTCGGTGCGTTGTCCATCCAAATAGGCGTTCCAACCTTGTGGGTAGTGCATTTCACTAAAAACCGCGACTCCCGCATTAGGATTGTAGGAACTGTAGGTCAGATGATTGGGCTCATAATCCGTCAATTGAATAGTGGCGGTGGAATCCACTTGAAAATCAAGACGATTGATATTGTTTACTTTTTCGGAATTATAGACTGCGACGTTCTTTGTGTCCAGACTATCCAAAGCGAGTATCTCCTCGTTGGCAGATTCTACGGGCTTCAGCTTTCTAACAAACCAAGCATTTCCATTGGCATCTGGATTTTGAATGGGAAATATGTTGCCTTCCTGATCTTGCCGAATCACATATTTAACGTTCAACATATTGAATACGGAAAGATTCCCCTTGTAGATATGGAATTCATACAAGTCCTGTATACCGGCAGGTTTGGCCGCATGGTATCCCGTAATGCTTTGATGGAAATAGGCTGTTTTTGCCGAATCAAAACCATCGGTCTGATCAAAAACCCTATATACCCCATCGTCTTCCATAATCAGCTTATCCGCTTCCGAAGCCTGAAACGGCTCCAGCATCCTCCGTTTGGCCACAAAATTATCGGCGTTCACATACCTAAGGTTCACCCCTACCAAATCAAATACCACAAGCATTCCGATACCCAATACGACCCAATTCTCCTTGAGTTTCCCTTTGAGGTAAAACCAGACCAAGCCAGCGGTTATCAACACGTAAATCAATGACCGAATAAGGTCGTTCGTGTACACGGCCTTACGGTCCAGTCGCAACATTTCAGGAAGTTCCTCTAAACCGGTCATGCGCAACCGTTCGTCCGAAGGCCCCGTAAAATCGAACATTCCCTTGACAAGGAACAACAAGACTCCTAGAGTCAAAACTACCGCTCCGGCATATTTTAAGGAATTCAACTTATCCGAGGGAGGGACTTTAGGTGAAAATATCTTTTTCAAGGCCAAGATGGCCAAGAGGGGCGCACATAATTCCAATACGACCTGGATGGAGGAAACCGCCCTAAACTTATCGTACAGCGGAAAATAATCGATCATGAAGTTTGTGAGTCCGCTGAAATTCTTTCCCCAGGAAAGCATCAACGACATCAACACCCCGAACAACAACCACCACTTATGTTTTCCCTTGACCAAGAACAATCCCAAAATAAACAGGAAAAATATAATGGCCCCAATGTAGGCAGGACCGGATGTCCCGGGTTGTTCTCCCCAATAAAGAGGTAGTCCGCTAACAAAATCCAAGGCACTGGACCTGGGCAGTCCTTTGTCTATCAAATAGTTGAAGGATTTTGAGTCCTCACCTAGGTTTTCCTGACTTGCCCCACCAAATAGCCGGGGAACGAACAAGTTTAAGGATTCCGTAATTCCATAACTCCATTGCGTGATGTACTCCTTGCTCAATCCATCCGTGCTCGCCTTTGGGGAACCATCAGGATTAATGGTCAGTTCACTTTTGCCCCTGGTACTCCAATCTGCATATTCCTTCGTGGCCAGAAGGCTTGTGGCATTTGCGGCAATACCCAATGCGACAGCCGCTACCAAAATTCCAACCGAGATAACATAGTGTTTTAATTCCTTTCGTTTGATGGCATCGACCAAATACGCTATCCCCAAAACCAGTACCAGCAACATGAAATAATAGGTCATTTGGTAGTGGTTGGCCACAATTTCGAGTGCCATTCCCAAGGCCGCCACTAAAAATCCGGATAGGTATTTCTTTCTGAAAACCAACACGATGCCCGCCAAAAGAATGGGCAAATATCCCAATGCATGGGCCTTTGCATTGTGCCCCGCTCCAATGATGATGATCAAATAGCTCGAAAAGCCAAAGGCCAAAGCCCCTACAATGGCCAGTTTATAATCTACCTTCAAACAACAGAGAAGAATATAAAATCCGATAAAATAAAGAAATAGATAATCCGCGGGCCTTGGTAAAAATCGGATGGCCCGATCCAATTCCTTGACGTAATTGTGGGGATAGTTTGCCCCCAACTGATACGTGGGCATGCCCCCAAAAGCACTGTTGGTCCAGTAAGGCTCTGTTTCCGTTCTTTTCCTGAAATCGTTTTGTTCTTTGGCCATGCCCGTGTACTGGGCAATGTCATTCTGAAAAATTACCTTTCCCTGAAGTACTGGATGAAAGTAGGCCAGTGCGGCGACGATAAAGAATACGGTGACAAAAAAATGGGTAATAAAGAATTTTAGACCTTTCTTCATGTTCCAATGGTTGGTTAGACAAAGATAACTAGTCTATTTCTTCAAAATCGATATATTCCCCAACTTTTTCGGAATTGCTCTTTTTCTTGGCCGACTTTTTATTGATGATAACATCACCCACTTGCTCCTCTTGCTGATTGGATTCTGGCTGGAATCCTTCAAAAGTCTTCCTAAAATGTGACTCGGTCTTTTTGGCCGCGTAATTCAATATTTTCGGCGCGAACATCCTTGCCAAAATTTTCAGCAGGTAGTACACCAAGAGAATTACCAATATAGTTTTTAAAAATGCCATTTATTTGGATTGCTACATATCAAAAATACAATTATCACGTTGTATAACTAGATTCAAAGTATTAAAATAATTATAAAGTCGTTTCCATGGGCAAGCCCTTTAGTAGCAGAAGAATCCTATTACAACTACTGGTTTTATTGATTGCACCTATGTCCGTCCTGGCCCAATATACGGATGTTATAAATTCCAACAGGCCTGGACTTTCCGTAAGTGCTTATGCTGTGGGAAGAAATGTTGTGCAGCTGGAAATGGGTCTATTTTATGAACAGAGCGACCATACACTGTTGAACACGCAATCCGATTCTTGGGGATCAAACTTCTCCTTGCGATACGGATTGTTGTTTGAGCGATTGGAACTAAATTATGAAGGTACTTTTCAAGATCAGGACATTATATACGAATTCTTCGACCTTAAGGCCAAGAGAAGGGATTTTTCCAGGAACAGATTGGGACTTAAGTATTTAATCTACGACCCGTATAAAAATCCGGAGCGAAACAAACCCAATCTTTACAGTTGGCGCGCCAACCATAAGTTCCAGTTTAAAAATTTGTTGCCCGCCGTCTCCCTATATGCGGGAGCCAATTTTGTTTTGGGCGACAATCCCTACTATCCGGGAGAACCCACCGTTTCGCCTAGGGTAATGATCGCAACACAGAGTAGAATGACGCCAAGAATGGTAATGATCACCAATACGGCATATGACAGAATTGGAACGGATGACCCGGAATTGAGTTATATAATTTCCTTCTCACATGCCTTTAGAAACCCCAAATGGAGTACCTTTTTGGAACATCAGGGGATACAAAGCGATCGCTATTCAGATTTGTTGCTTAGAGGAGGGGTTGCCTATTTGTTCAATGAGCAACTTCAAGTGGATATGGGACTAGGGGCAAGTTTTAAAAACACACCGTCCCGTGTTTTTGTGAATATAGGGGGGTCCTATAGGTTTGACTTCCACAAAGATAAATTGGTCCCCATCGAAGACCAAAAGTCCAATGAAAATGGGGGTGCCATCAAGAAAAACTCCATGAAAAAGGAGAAACGAAAAGATAGAAAATCCCGGGGAAGCGGTGCGGAAGACGTGGATTTGGGACCGTCCAAAAAGCAATTGAGAAAACTCAAAAAGGCCCAGAAAAAAGGAAATAGGGACGACAGCGAAATTGACTTCTAAGTTTCGATACCCTTAGTACTTTTAACCTTTGCTTAATTTTTAGGTATTGATTAATATTCCTAATATTGATGCTTCTAAGAAGCATCGATGATCACATTAAAAGAGGTTGCAAATACCAAGGAGCTAAAGAAGTTCGTAACCTTTCCTTTTTCGCTCTACAAGGGTTCCAAATATTGGGTTCCCCCTATTATAAAGGACGAACTTGACTCTTTTAACAAGGATATAAACCCCGTGTTCAAAGATGCGGATGCCCGATTTTTTCTAGCCTATAAAAATCATTCCATTGTTGGTAGAGTCGCCGCTATCATCAACCGATTGGAAATTGAGCAGCAACAGATCAAGAAAATGCGATTTGGTTGGTTCGATTTTATAGACGATCCCAATGTCTCCAAACTACTTTTGGAAAAAGTTGCGGAAATAGGAAGGGAAAACCAACTTGAATTTATGGAGGGACCGGTAGGTTTTTCCAATCTGGATAAAGTAGGAGTACTTGTGGAAGGTTTTGACCATATTGGCTCTATGGTCACTTGGTATAACCATCCCTATTATGAAAAGCATTACGCCAATTTTGGATTTGTAAAGGAGAAGGAGTACATGGAGAACAAATTCCCCGTTAGTAATGCAGATCCTGCACTCTTTACCAAACTTAATGACATTGTTAAAAAGAGGTATGGCCTAAAAGAAATGAACTTTACAAGCACCAAGGAGGTTATGCCCTATGTGGACGAGATGTTCGACCTTTTTAACGAAACCTACGCAAAGCTTTCTTCCTTTGTTCCCATTACCGAAATACAAAAGGCCTATTTCAAAAAAAAATATATCAGTTTTATCAATCCGGAGTACATCAAATTTATTCTGGACAAAAATGACAAGGTAATTTCCTTTGCCATCGTAATGCCCTCTTATTCCAAGGCTTTGCAAAAAGCCAATGGCACATTGTTACCTTTTGGGATTTTTCATCTATTATCGGCAAAAAGGAACAGTAAGGATGCTATCTTTTATTTGATAGGCATCCACCCTGAATACCAGAACAAAGGTGTAACCGCCATCATATTCAATGAATATTACAAGGTATTCAAGAAGAAGGGGATAAAAATGTGTTATAGGACTCCGGAACTGGAAGAAAACATTGCCATAAAGCAAATGTGGAAGCACTTTAGCCCAGAGGTTTACAAAAGAAGAAGAACCTATAGAAAAAGCCTATAAAAAAGCCCAAACTTAATGTTTGGGCTTTATTTATTACTTATTGAAAAATCGAACGCTACTCTCCCATAGCCGCTGCAACCGCTGCGGATAATCTTTTATAGGTTCCGTTTTTCAATCGGTCCCTAATAGCGGAAAAAGCATCCAAAGTTTCGCTAATATCCTCCATGGTATGGGTTGCCGTTGGTATCAAACGCAACAAAATCAACCCTTTAGGAATCACTGGATATACTACAATAGAACAGAAAATACCGTAATTTTCCCTCAAATCCTTTACCAATGCCATCGCCTCTGGAATACTACCGTTCAAATATACAGGGGTGACACAGCTAGTAGTGGTCCCAATATCAAAACCTCGCTCCTTTAAACCGTTTTGAAGGGCGTTAACGTTTTCCCACAACTTCGCCTTAAGCTCCGGCATGGTACGTAACATGTCCAAACGTTTTAAAGCTCCTTTCACATAAACCATGGGAAGGGATTTTGCGAACATTTGGGAACGCAAATTATATTTTAGGTAATCGATTATTTCTTGATCGGCCGCAACAAAAGCCCCAATACCAGCCATGGATTTGGCAAATGTGGCCAGATACACATCTATTTGATCCTGAACACCTTGCTCCTCACCTGCACCTGCTCCGGTTTTGCCCAACGTTCCAAAACCATGGGCATCGTCTACCAATAACCTAAAGTTGAACTTCTTTTTTAACGCGACAATTTCCTTAAGAATCCCTTGTTCGCCCCGCATCCCAAAAACACCTTCGGAGATAACCAAAATACCTCCTCCTGTTTGGTCCGCCATTTTGGTGGCTCGCTCAAGGTTCTTTTCCAGACTCTCGGCATTGTTATGGGTAAACGTAAACCTTTTACCCATATGCAATCGAACACCATCGATAATACAGGCGTGGCAATCCACGTCATACACAATAATATCATCCTTTGTAACCAATGCATCGATAACCGACATAAACCCTTGGTAACCAAAATTAAGCAAGTAGGAAGCCTCTTTTTGGGAAAATTCTGCCAATTCCCGTTCCAATTGCTCGTGGTAGTCCGTATGACCACTCATCATACGTGCGCCCATTGGGTACGCCGCTCCGTGCTCCGTTGCTGCTTCACCATCTACCTTTTTTATTTCGGGTAGATTTGCAAGACCCAAATAATCGTTTATACTCCAGGTAATTACATCCTTTCCTTGGAACTTCATCCTATTGGAAATTGGACCTTCCAATTTAGGAAATACAAAATATCCCTCTGCTTGTGAAGCCCACTTACCTAACGGGCCCTTATTTTCTATGATTCTTTCAAATAAATCTCTCATCACCTAGTTTTGGTTCTGCCTGCAAAAGTAAAAATTTTTGGACAGCATTCACAAATAATTTATTGGCACCGCCAAAGGGTTTACTATACCTAGGTTAGTCACGAAATTAAAAGTTCGTCTTCGAAGAATGCCTCGTGGGCTTTCCCTAAGGTAGTTATGAATAAAAAAAAGCGGGCAAAAAGCCCGCTTTTGGTAGTATTCTTAAACCTCAGCTTACTTAATGAACTGGATTTCCTGTTTCGCTTCCACTGGATTGGCCTCCAAAAAGCCTTGGTCTTCCATCCACTGGTCACTGTAAATTTTACTCATATACCGTGAACCGTGATCTGGGAAGATAACAACGACTTTGCTGTTCGCATCAAAGGTGTTCAATTCATCCAGTTGTTTCACGGCCTGCATAACGGCTCCGCTAGTATACCCTACAAAAATGCCTTCCGTTCTGGAAATTTCCCTTGCGGTATGTGCACTTTCCGCATCGGTGACCTTTATAAATTCATCGATAATCTCAAAATCCGTGGCAGTTGGAATCAAATTTTTACCCAATCCTTCAATCCTGTACGGATAGATTTCATTGGTATCCAAAGTTCCCGTCTCGTGATATTTCTTTAAAACGGAACCATAGGCGTCTACTCCAATGATTTTGATATTCGGGTTTTGTTCCTTTAAATATCGGGCCGTACCGGAAATAGTACCACCCGTCCCACTGCAGGCCACCAAGTGCGTAATCTGTCCGGCTGTTTGTTCCCAAATTTCAGGACCTGTTGATCGATAGTGGGCCTCCATATTCAATTCATTAAAATACTGATTGATATATATGGAGTTCTTGGTTTCGTCATGCAAACGTTTCGCTACTTGGTAGTAGGACCTTGGATCATCCGCACTCACATGGGCAGGACAAACATACACTTCCGCACCCATGGAACGTAGCATATCGATTTTATCGGCAGAAGACTTAGAACTGACCGCCAGAATACACTTGTACCCCTTGATAATACTTACCATGGCAATACTAAAACCAGTATTCCCAGAAGTTGTCTCAATAATGGTACTGCCTTCCTTCAAGAGGCCTTTCCTTTCGGCCTCTTCTATTATGTGGATTGCGATGCGGTCTTTGGAGGAGTGACCTGGATTGAATGCCTCAACTTTGGCATAAAAGTCACCTGTAAGATTCTCGGTAATCCTGTTAAGTTTCACCAAGGGTGTTTTCCCAATTAATTCTAAGATATTGTTGTTAGCCTTTATCTTATTTTCCATAGGGGGGTACGATTTTTGTTTTTAGCAAATCAAAGATTTGTTAAAATTTGCTACAAATCTACTATTTTTTTTCTACAGTACTATTTTTCCTTCCAAATCCAACAGAAATGCATATTCCTTTGCGGCTTCCCTAAGTGCCTCAAACCTGCCGGAAGCCCCTGCATGACCCGTTTCCATATTGATATCAAAAAATAAAAAGGTATCATTTTTTTTCAATTCCCTTAATTTGGCGACCCACTTGGCAGGTTCAAAATATTGCACTTGGGAATCATGCAATCCCGTGGAGACATACAAATTGGGGTAACCCTGGGCCTTTACATTGTCATACGGAGAATAGGATTTCATATAGTTGTAGAATTCCAAATCGTTTGGATTGCCCCATTCGTCATACTCCCCGGTAGTCAGTGGAATTGAATCATCAAGCATTGTGGTGACCACATCAACAAAGGGTACTGAAGCAATTACTCCATTGTAAAGCTCAGGGGCCATATTGATGACAGCGCCCATCAAAAGACCACCTGCGGAACCACCCATGGCATACAGATGATCGGGACCTGTCAATTGCTGTTCAATCAGGTATTTCGAACAATCGATAAAATCCGTAAAGGTATTCATCTTCTTTAAAAGCTTTCCATCCTCATACCACTTCCTCCCCAAATACTCACCACCCCTTACATGGGCAATGGCATAGACAAAACCTCGGTCCAATAAACTGAGGCGTACCGTTGAAAAATAGGGGTCTATGGTGTACCCATATGAGCCATAGGCATATTGTAAAAGCGGGGTATTCTTGGTTAAAACCGTATCCTTATGGTATACCAAGGAAATAGGAATTTTTATCCCGTCCCTTGCCGTGGCCCAAAGACGTTCTTCAATATAATTGTCCTTATCAAAATTTCCCCCAAGTACCTCCTGTTCCTTCATGACGGTCTCCTCTTTGGTGGCCATATTGAAATCGATTACAGAACTTGGAGTTCTCAATGAATTATAGCTATATCTTAAAATTTGGGTGTCGAAATCCCGATTGTTGCCCACGTGGGCTGTATAAGTCTCACTTGAAAAAGGCAGGTAATAGGCATCCGAACCGTCCCAACGGACTATCCGAATCTGGTTGAGTCCGTTTTCCCTTTCGGAAAGAACATAGTAATCCTTGAAAATATCAACATCTTCCAATAGCACATCCTCCCTGTGCGGAATGAACTCTTGCCAATTCCTGGATTCCGTGCTATCCTCTCCCACCTTCATTAACTTAAAATTGGTAGCACCGTCCTTATTTGTCAGGATATAGAAAGAGTCCTCAAAATGAAAAATTGAATACTCCACCCCTCTTTCCCTAGGGGAAAATACCTTAAAACCTTCCTCCGGTCTTTCCAAGGAGAGCATCTGAAACTCCGAGGTCAAGGTACTATGGGAACCTATTACAATATACTTTTTAGATTTTGTCTTGTACACAAAGGTGCTAAAAGTATCATCCTTCTCATGAAACACCAACTCATCCTTTGCTACGGGGGTTCCCAGAACGTGTTTGTATATTTTATCCGATCTTAGGGTAACCGGTTCCTTCTTGGTATAGTAAAAGGTTTTGTTATCGTTGGACCAAACACCGCCACCTGTGGTATTCTCTATTTTATCTGGATATATTTCACCTGTCTCGAGGTTCTTTACCTGAAGTGCATATTCCCTTCTTGAAACGGTATCCACACCAAAAATGGCCAAAGTATTATTGGGGCTGACCGCGATTCCGCCCAAACTAAAATATTCGAAACCTTCTGCCATCTCGTTCCCATTGAACATGATTTCTTCTTCGGAATCCAAGGTTTCCTTGAAACGGGAATAAATGGGATATTCACCCCCTACTTCATATCTGGTCTTGTACCAATATCCATCTAGCTTGTAGGGTACGGAGGCATCATCTTCCTTGATCCTGGTCTTCATTTCCTTAAAAAGTGCCTCTTGGAAAGCTTTGGTATGCGCCGTCATGGCATTGTAAAAGTCGTTTTCACTTTGCAAATAGGCCAAAACCTCAGGGTCTTCCCTCTCGTTAAGCCAGTAGTAATTATCGATTCTAACATCGTTATGGGCAACTAATTCCTTAGGTCGTTTTTTGGCTACCGGTGCATTGCGCTGTGTCATTCTGTTCTCTTTTCAATTTGAAGATGGTCGCAAAAATAGAACTTATTATTTGGAGCGTTTCTGTATGTTAGGCCGATTTTGGATCCGCAACGAATATGAACATTTTAGTACCTTTGAAATATAAACGAAAACAAAAAAATCAGCTATGTTCGGAGATTTGATGGGTATGATGGGCAAACTAAAGGAAACCCAAAAAAAAGTGGAAGAGACCAAAAAGCGGATGGACACGGTCCTTATCGATGAAAAATCTTCCGATGGGTCCGTTTCCGTAACTATCACCGCCAATAAGGAAATAAAAAAAATCGAAATTTCAGAAGAACTTTTGTCCGACAAGGAGCAGTTGGAGGATTTTCTAATCTTAACCCTGAACAAGGCCATTAAAAGGGCGACGAGCATAAACGAAACCGAATTGGCGGCTGTTGCCAAGGAAGGAATGCCCAATATTCCAGGAATGGATTCTTTGTTCAAGTAAACTACTGTTTGGCAGGCCTACATGGCACTCCCAAGAAATAGAGTTGTGATATCTAGACAAGACTTATCGTTGAACCTTATGGCGATGGCTTGAAAGTTTTCCAGTCCCTATTCTTTGAAATTACCTATCTTTAAAAGAAAGAATTGGTATGATCGAGGTTAAAAACAAGGATGATGAATTTTACCAGTTTGTGGTAAAATCTGCCACTGGAAAAGTGCTTTTGGAAAGTGTGGAATTCAAGGATTCCAAATCCTTGGAGCACACGCTTAACGAACTAAAGAATGTCAACCTTCCAACCAAAAGGTTTGAACGCAAAACGAATTTCGAGGGTAAATTTCTTTTCAATCTAAAAAACGATCAAGGAACCGTAATTGGTAGTAGTGGTTTTTACAACTCCGAAGCCGGTATGGAAAACGGCATCAAAAATCTACGAAACATCCTGGAACCGTAAAAGGGCCAATTTTAGATAACCTAGAAACGCCGTAAGGTTTCCAAAAAATAGTCGTGCATTTCATTGGTATAATCCATGTGCGTTACCATACGCAACTTTCCCTGCCCCATGCTTATGATATGGATATCCTTTTCCTGCAATTTGGAGTTGAAGTGGGCACTGGACATAAAATCCTCCTCAATTTCAAAAATGATGATGTTGGTTTCTATGGGTTCCACTTTCTTTATAAAGGACAGCTTCGTTAGTTCCTCACCAATTTCTGCCGCCTTTTGATGATCCTCTGAGAGTCGGTCAATATGATGGTCCAAAGCATAGATTCCCGCGGCGGCCAAAAATCCCGACTGGCGCATGCCCCCACCCAATATTTTTCGTATCCTTAAGGCATGGTAAATATGTTCCTTACTTCCCAGAAGTACGGAACCCACCGGACATCCCAAGCCTTTGCTCAAACACACACTGATGGTTTCAAAGAGGCCACCATACTGTTCTGGCGATTCATGTTGAGCCACCAAGGCGTTCCATAATCGGGCGCCATCCAAATGATAATGCAAACCGTGCTTTTCGCATACCGCCTTTATCTTCTTCAATTCCTCAATATCCCAACAGGCACCACCCCCTTTGTTCGTCGTGTTTTCAATACATACTAAGGAAGTCAACGGACTGTGATAAAAATCCGGCGGATTTATGGCCGATTCTACCTGTGCTGCGGTAACCATGCCCCGGTGTCCATCCAAGAGCCGACAAGAAACGCCGCTGTTAAAACTCACCCCTCCCCCTTCATAATTAAAAACATGGGCATATTTATCACAGATCAATTGCTCCCCGGGTTGGGTATGCAATTTTATGGCGGTCTGATTGGTCATGGTACCGCTCGGGAAGAAAAGGGCGGCCTCCATCCCGAACATTTTAGCCAATTTCTCCTCCAAAGCATTAACTGAAGGGTCATTTTTGAACACATCGTCCCCAACTTGGGCAGACATCATGGCATCCAGCATACCAGCGGTAGGTTTGGTGACCGTATCACTTATCAAATTTATTGTCATTACAGGAAGCTACTTTGAATTAATGAAAACAATCCATGCCAATGGGCGAACCATCCGGAATCTTTGGCGCAGCGACAACTTTAAATTCATCTGGGTGTTCGTAAAAATCAGTAATCCTACGGCTAATTTCCCCTTTGATAGCCGCATTTTCCATATTCATGGTATTCAATTTTTTGAGCTGCATGTTGGCAATCGCATTTACCTGTGGATGGACGGCATCACTCGCTGCCAAGTTCATCAGATGAAATAGCACCCTAAAATTGATATTTTGCTGAACCTCATTGCTATAGGGATTTTTCAGGTTCCTTCCAAAGGTATTGGAAACCACTTCGGCCAATACCTCTTCCAATCCAAGATTGTTTGGGTCCAACGCCTTTTGTTGGATCAATCTGGAAGCCCTTTCCGGATGCAGCAATAGTCCAAGGGTCATATCGGCGGCCGTTTCTGGAGCGGAAAGTGCGTCAAAGGTGACGCCCGTCTTGCCGTTAAAGGATTCCCGGGTACTTCCAAAACCAATGGCCCTGGGAGGGAACAAACTCAATTTCTCCTTTGGGATTGCAATTTCATCGGCATCCAAGGTCCTTAAAATTGTCTCTAAGGTTTGTTCCTGAGTTCGCTTATCTACAGGGGCAACGGTCAATTGGCCATCCCCCTTTACGGTATAGTTATAATCCAAACCGCCTATAATCTTTGTTGCCGCTTCTGTTTGATACCGATGGAAAAAATATAAGGGTGCAAACACATCTTCCAAAACGGAATTGGCCTCATTGGTGCGGATATTGTCTATAGAGAAGTTTGCAATAGCGGTCTCCCTGATCTTCAACATATCCAACAATTCATCGCTGATGGACTTTCCGTTGTCCCAAAGGTGAGCAAATACATGGGCCCCGCCTTGCGGACGCGCATCTTGATCGGATATGTACCGTAGACCATCCGAAGTTGCTTTTTCCAAAATTTCGTTCAACGCTTCCCGCTCGTTGGTACCTTTGGGAAAATCGCTGTAGGCATAGGCCACGATTACCTTGTCCCATTCCCCGATGCCCGTATCATACGCATTGGAAAAATCGATTTCACCATTTTTGACCGAAAACTGGGGATGTGGATAATCCATCACTGAAGCCCTTCCATTGGTGCTGGCGGCAAAGTTGTGCGAAAAGCCCAAAGTATGCCCTATTTCGTGTGCCGATAACTGACGGATTCTCGCCAAGGCCAAATCCAACATAGGCAGGTAATTATCGTCCCTTTCCTCAAAAGGCTTGTTCATCAAAGCCTGTGCTATCAAAAAATCCTGACGGATCCGTAAACTTCCCAAACTAACATGTCCTTTAATTATTTCACCGGTTCTGGGATCCGCTACGCTGGAACCATAGCTCCATCCCCTAGTAGATCTGTGCACCCATTGAATGACATTATAGCGAACATCCAAGGGATCCGCATCGTCCGGCAACATTTTTACCTGAAAAGCATCCTTATACCCAATGGCCTCAAATGCTTGGTTCCACCACCTGCCACCTTCCAAAAGGGCACTACGAACAGGTTCCGGGGTTCCGTTATCCAAATAATAGATTATAGGTTCTACCGCTTCACTGACCTCGGCATCGGGGTTTTTCTTTTCCAACCGATGCCTAGGGATAAACCTTTTTATCAAGGACTCCTCAACGGGAGTCGCATAATCGTAATAGGAAAAGGGATAGGCCCCTGACCTGGGGTCGAACTCGCGCTTTTCAAAATTGTCATCGGGGAGTTCCACAAATGAATGATGCTGGGCCACGGTAATCAATCCGGGGTTGGGCACCACACTTCTCACATAGCTTCCTTTGGGACTTCCCTTAAAGGTTAGGGTAATATCAAATTCAATATTTTTTGGAAAGGCCTTGGTGCGGTCCATCGCCATGGCACTTTTTTCCTTGTCCAGCGTATAACTTCCCTGATCGGTGCTTTGGAGTCTTTCCGTAACACCATGGGTATCCTGCACTAAAAACCCCGATATATCTATAATATATTTCCCATCTTTTTCCTCTTCAATGGGAAAACCATATAAAATGGATTTTGCAAAGGCCTGCTCCACGGATTTCTTTTCAAGGGCATTGTCCGTCAAGGCCCTAAACTTTAAATTAGGCTGTACCAAAAGGAGCTTGTTTCCGGCCTTCCTAAAAAAGACTACTTGTTCATTTCCCAATTGCCCCCTGTCCAAGCCAATATCATTGCTTCCGATGCCACTGCTTAAGGAAGAAACATATAGAAACTCCTTTTCCAATTGGGGTACCTCTAGATAAATTTTGTCGGTTTTGGAATCGTAATAGAAATCGAAAAGGCCTTCAAACTTTTGGAAATCCTTCTTTTTCTCTGAAAACTGACCAAAAACCGGTGATAGGGATAGTATGGCCAAAAACAGCCATAACGGGGATGCATTTTTCATTTATTAATGGGTATTGATTCTTAAAAATTACTGTTTACATCCAATAAGTCGCAAATGAATACGTGAAAAAAGCATCTTGGATGTTTGGTTTCAAAATTTAGTTAGGAGTTAAAAATAGATAATTTACGGCTAAATTCTTAACCGATGGTGTCCTAATTGGAGAAACACGTTTTTAAACAAAAAAGTCGCAGGATTTTTATAGAAAAGTAAATTTAAGCACCCTATTTATGTTGAAATACTAAGCGTTTTTTCTATAAAATTTTTTACCTTTTATGAAAACAAATTGTATGTCTAACGTTGAGAACCAAATTTTTTCCTCCTATCAGAGAAACCCTGATTTATATGACGAAATTTACGATAGCAAAGGAAACATAAAGGATATCTATCAAAAGCTTTTTGATATTTATGGCGGGCATTCCATCCAGGATTATATCAACCTTAACTCCAAGGCCAAAGCATCTTTTTTCAATCAGGGAATAACCTTTCAGGTATATGGTGAGGACAATGTTCAGGAAAAGATTTTTCCCTTCGACCTATTCCCAAGAATTATCGACCCGGAGGAGTGGGACATCATTGAAAGGGGATCAATTCAAAGAGCCAAGGCATTGAACCTTTTTCTGTGGGACATTTACCACGATAAAAATATATTAAAGGATAAGGTCGTTCCCTTGGAACTCATTACGTCTTCGGCCAATTACTTGGATCAAATGAACGGGCTCAATCCACCCGGTGGCATTTACAATCATATATCGGGAACCGATATCATTAAACACAAAGATGGCCAGTATTATGTTTTGGAGGACAATATTAGATGTCCGTCCGGAGTGAGCTACGTAATCTGCAACCGCACGGCCCTGAAACGGGCCCTCTTTGGGGTTTTTAACCATTACCAGACCTATACGGTTACGGACTACGCAGAAAACCTTTTGGAGCAATTGGAATCCGTAAAACCAAAAGGTGTAGATATCCCAAATTGCGTTGTAATTACCCCGGGCATGTATAATTCCGCTTTTTATGAACATTCCTACTTGGCAAAGACCATGGGGGTCGAACTTGTAGAAGGACGTGACCTGTTCGTGGAAAACGATTTTGTGTACATGAAAACCATCAAGGGACCTGAAAAAGTGGATGTCATCTACAGGCGAATTGACGATGCTTTTTTGGATCCATTGGAGTTTAGGCCGGATTCCGCTTTGGGCGTACCGGGCCTATTCGCCGCTTACAAAAAAGGGAACGTAACACTTGCAAACGCACCTGGCACGGGAGTCGCCGATGATAAAGCGGTTTATACCTATATGCCGGACATCATTAAATATTACCTGAAAGAGGAACCCATCCTAAACAATGTGCATACCTATCATTGTAGCAGACCGGACGAGTTGCAATATGTATTGGAAAATATAAAGGACCTGGTCGTAAAACCTGTGGACGAAGCAGGTGGTTATGGTATCTCCATAGGCAACAGGCTTACCCAACAGGAAATTGAGGAAGTACGAAAACAGGTAAAGGAAAATCCAAGAAAATATGTCGCCCAGCCCATCATGTCACTTTCCGTACATCCCACCTATATCGATGATTCCGAATCTTTTGAACAGCGTCATGTAGATCTAAGAACGTTTACCATTCTAGGCAAGGACAAGGAGTTCGTTTTAAAAGGGGGATTGACCCGTGTGGCGTTGAAAAAAGGAAATTTAATCGTGAACTCATCCCAAGGCGGCGGGTCAAAAGACACTTGGGTCTTAAAAAAATAAATACTACATGTTAGCAAGAGTAGCCAATAATCTTTTCTGGATGGGACGATACATTGAACGTTCCGAGCACATTGCGCGTTATATGAACGTCAATTATTTTTCGTCCCTGGACGCACCTAACCAAATTTCCCAGGACAGACAGTTTGTTCTTAGGTCGATGTTGTTTATGGTTGGGGAACCTGATAAGGATTCCAATGGAACACTGGTGGAGGAAGAGGTATTGTTCAAAATTGGCGTGGACCCCAGTTTTGTATCGTCCATTTTGAACAATGTAAAATATGCCAGGGAAAATGCCAACAGTGCACGGGACCTTATTTCTACGGAACTCTATGAATCCATCAACAAATTCTACCATTTTGTCCTAAATTATCCCAAAGAGGTTTTCGTAAGAAGCGGGCTCCATGATTTCACGACCAATGTGACGGAAATGAGTGCCATACTTAGGGGTAAAATTAGGGGTACGCTATTGCACGATTCCGTTTACGCTATCATCATGATGGGCGTAAATATTGAAAGAGCGACACAGATTACCCGTATGATCAATTCCAAATATAACGACGCATTATTGTCCCAGAGCGATTTTGAGGATGGTTTTCGGAAAAGTTTTGAATGGACCACACTACTGAAATGTGCGGAGTCCTATGACATGATGCGCAGGTACTATAAAAAACCGCCTACTAGCATATCCACCTTGGAATTCCTCATTTTGAACCCCAATTGCCCAAGATCCGTCATGAATGCTTTGAACCAGTTTTACGAGCATGTGAAAATTCTAAACCCAGAAAGAAAATACAATAAGGAATCCACAGCGTTTCTGATTGGCCGCGTTCGATCCGAATATGAATTCAAATACATAGAGGAAATTGAAAAGGATATAAAATCCTTTATAGAAAGTATTCTCAAAAGTCTGGAGGAAATCAGCAATAAGGTAGACGAAGAGTTTTTCAACTATTAATGTCTACAAATAAGCTATTTTTACATCCAAGATGTGGAAAGAGCATACCATTCTGTACGAATCCATTACTACTTTTGAAAATGAGAAGGCCGAAGGGTATTGGCAATTCCTGATAATCCCCTTGGAAAACGAGTTTCAAGAGATACTGGAATTCGATTCTTCAAACTCCACCTACTGTGTAAACCAATTATCAATAAACGGTTTTGGATTTAGAACCATTAAGGTTCATCCAAAAAAGGCGTTCAGCCAATTTTCCTTTAAAGTTACCTTTAGAGTACGTACTTCCCAACTACAGATACCTGAGCCAACGAAGTCCGAGGATATTCTAAACACACTAGAAGAAATCGGCTCGCTCAAATATAAGGTGCACTTTGAGCGTTTTTTACGGGCAACCCCACTTACGGGATTACCGAAGGGCAAAAATGGTTGCTACCAGTTCGACCCAAATAAGGGAATTTTTGAAAACCTTGTAAAGTTGAACCTTTGGATACATTCCAAGTTCCAATTTGCATCGGGAGCACCTGAGGGCACGTCTAGAATGGAGACAATCCTGGATTCAAAATTGGGCAATTCCAAGGACCTGGCACATCTTTTCTGTACCGTGGGCCGAAACAACAATATACCTTGTAGATATATATCGGGCTTTGTGAATCGTGAGAATGGATCCCTTGGCGACGGGCAAATACATGCTTGGGCGGAGGCCTTTGTCCCAGGTTACGGTTGGTTGGGATTTGACCCTACCAACAATAGGATGGTCAATGCCGATCACATCAAAATCTGCCATGGCAAGGATTCCATGGATTGTTTACCGGAGAAGCGCGTAATCCATTCGGCCGAGAACCATAAAACTACGTATTCCGTTGTCGTTAAAAATCAGCAACACCTCATACAGCAATAATCGGAACAAACTATATCAAATTTGGTAAAAAAGAATAGTATTTTTACCGAAAATTATCTCAGATGATAGTAACTACAGACCATTATAAAGGTCTTATTGATCGCCTTGGTGCGTTAAGGAGGTATCTTTGACATCGATGCCAAACTTATTGAAATAGAGAACGAGCAGGAAAAGACCTTGGCACCCGATTTTTGGGACAATCCCCAAGAGGCACAGGCACAAATGAAATACATCCAGTCCAAAAAGAAATGGGTGGATGACTTCAATGCCGCCAAGACATTGGTAACCGATCTGGAAGTGCTTATTGAGTTCCTTCAGGAAGGGGAAGTATCGGAGGAAGAAGTAGAAACTCAATATGAAAAAGCCTTGAATTCCTTGGAAAAAATGGAGTTCAAGAATATGCTTTCCGAAGAGGGTGATGAACTTCCCGCCGTACTGCAGATAACCGCAGGTGCGGGCGGTACCGAGAGTTGCGATTGGGCCTCCATGTTAATGCGGATGTACATGATGTGGGCCGAAAAAAATAGATACAAGGTAAAGGAACTGAACTTTCAGGAAGGTGACGTTGCCGGTATTAAAACGGTCACCTTGGAAATTGATGGTGAATATGCCTTTGGATGGCTAAAAGGTGAGAACGGCGTTCACAGATTGGTACGAATTTCCCCGTTTGACAGTAACGCCAAAAGACACACCTCTTTTGTTTCTGTCTATGTGTATCCTTTGGTGGACGACAGTATAGAGATAGACGTAAATCCGGCCGATATCACGATCACCACGGCAAGATCTAGTGGCGCGGGAGGACAGAACGTGAACAAAGTCGAGACAAAGGTGCAATTGGTGCACCATCCCACAGGCATACAAATTTCATGTTCGGACTCCAGAAGTCAGCATGACAATAGGGCCACCGCAATGAAAATGTTGAAGTCCCAACTTTACGAAATAGAACTGCGGAAAAAGATGGAGGCCCGTCAGGAAATAGAGTCTTCCAAAATGAAAATAGAATGGGGTTCGCAAATACGGAATTACGTAATGCACCCCTATAAATTGGTCAAGGATGTGCGAACTGCTGAAGAAACAGGCAACGTGGATGCGGTCATGGATGGGGAGATAGATGCTTTTTTAAAGGCCTACCTTATGATGATGGGACAAAAAGAGGAAGAATAAACACATTATATTTCAACAATGATTAAAATTTATCACAATCCCAGATGTAGAAAATCCAGGGAGGGTCTGGAAATATTGGAGGATTCTGGCAAGGAGTTTGAAGTAGTTAAATATCTGGAGGATGTTCCCTCAAAGGAGGAACTGCGACAAGTTCTTCAGTGTTTGGGTATCTCGGCGGAGAATTTGGTCCGTAAAAACGAGACAATATGGAAAGAGAACTATAGAAATCGTCTTTTGACCGAAGAAGAAATCCTAGATGCCATGATAGAGAACCCAAAACTCATTGAAAGACCGATAGTTATAAAAAACAACACGGCGGTAATAGGTAGGCCACCAGAAAATATTAAGAACCTGATTTCTTAAGGGTCCTTAAAATCGCGGAAACTATTAACAAATAATTAACCAAAGCGACTTAAACCAAAGTTCAATTTCAAAATCAAACATTATGAATAGTACAAAGAAATGGAATCGCTTAAGCATTATCACATTGACCCTATTTCTATTCGCTGGTGTAGAAACATACGCCCAGTTTGGAAATGGTATGGGAGGATATGGTTATGGTAGGGGTTATGGATATGGAAGAGGACGAAGTGCCATACCACAGGCCCAAGAAACTCCCGAAGAGGTAAAGCCCAAGACGGCCGAAGAATTGGTAGACGGTGAAATGCCCTCCATTACAGAGGCCTTGCAATTGAACGATTTTGAAAGTGCCATTCTAAGTTCAATATTGAAAAAATACGTTCAGGAAAGAATTGAGGCACAAATATTAAAACTTCCACCTGAAAAAATGCGTGAGGTCTATGATAAGATTACGCAGCGGCAGGATGAAGAATTAAAAGCAAGTTTACCTCTAGAAAAATATGAGGCATTTGTAGAACTCCAAAAAAACGGAGTGGACAAAACCATAAAAAAGAACAAAAAAGAAAAAAAGAAACAACGAAAGAAAGACAAAAACTAAACCTATGAGAAAACTTTTCCCTTTACTCCTACTATTATTCACTTTACAAGTTATAAGTCAAAGACCAGAAGGAGGCCCAGGGAACGGTCGATCTCCTGTAACGATTACAGGTACGGTTCTAGATGAAGAAAATAACCAACCTTTGGAATATGCAACTTTGGTACTACAAAGTGTTGATAATCCAGAACGGGTTACGGGCGGAATTACGGATATCAACGGTAAATTTTCCGTAGAAGTAGGTCCTGGAAGATACAATGCACGAATAGAATATATCTCTTATAAATCAAAGGAGTTTCCTAATCAAAATTTTACCAAATCCACGGATTTAGGCACCATTAAACTTGCGCTGGATGTTGCACAACTGAACGAAGTAGAGTTAGTTGGAGAACGCACCACCGTAGAGGTACGCTTGGACAAAAAGGTATATAATGTAGGAAAGGATTTAACGAATAGTGGTGCGACCATAAGTGATGCCTTGGATAACATTCCTTCAGTTACTGTAGACGTAGATGGTGCCATAGCCCTTAGAGGAAATGGAAACGTAAGGATATTGATCAATGGTAGACCTTCCGCCCTTGCGGGCTTTGGTTCCACGGATGCACTTAGACAGCTACCTGCTGATGCTATTGAAAAAGTGGAGGTGATTACGAGCCCATCCGCGAGATATGATGCAGAAGGCACCGCCGGTATTTTAAATATCGTTTTAAAGAAAGAAAAGACCCGTGGATTTAATGGTACCATAAATACAACTGTAGGCTATCCAGATGCGTTTTCCATTACTCCAAACCTTAACCTTCGTACGGACAACTTCAATATTTTTACTACTATAGGCTATAGGTATAACAAAGGTCCCGGAAACGGCTTTTTTGACAACACCTATTTTAATGGTGCCTTTGACCGAATTATCGAGGATAGGGATATCAATAGAAACAATAGCGGATTTAATGCCAATTTAGGAATAGAATACTTTCTAACAGATCAATCTTCATTGACCATTAGTGGCTTTGGAAGGTTGAACGATGGAGAAGATGTTACGGATAATAATACAACACGTTTCATAGGTACAAATATTGATAGCAGAACTTTAAGAAGGGAAATTGAATTAGAGGATGAAAAGAGCTATCAACTTTCACTTAATTACAACAATAATTTTAATGATGAAGGACATAAATTAACGGCTGACTTTCAATATTCCTTTGATGAGGAGATAAAACCCATCATAATTAGTGAAGACCAATTTTTTCCTACGGATTCCATTATTGATGCTCAAAACATAGATCAGATTGAATTACAAAATGAAGTACTGGTACAGGTTGATTATGTACTTCCTATGGGAGATGCACAATTTGAGGCGGGCTATAGAGGTAATTTTGAGGAAAACGACAATGACTTCGCCTTGGAGCAACGTAATCCTAATACTGGTGTTTTTGAACCCAATCCAGGCTTGACAAACCGTTTTATCTTTAATCAAAACGTAAATGCGCTGTATACCCAATATGGGAACAAATACGGGAAATTTTCATTTCTTGCTGGTCTAAGACTGGAAAACACACAGTTAAAAGGTCAAGTAACCGGCGTAGATATTGAAACATTACGGGAAATTTTGGGACCGGAAATTGATTTGGATTTCAACAAGAATTATTTGGGCCTTTTCCCCACTTTGAACCTTATTTATGAACTAGCCGAAAACGAAAATATTTCTTTGGGTTATAATCGACGTATCAATAGACCTAGGGGATTCTTCATAAACCCATTTCCCTCGTTTTCCAGTAGAACAAATATTTTTCAAGGTAATCCTGATTTGGATCCAGCCTTTGCTAATGCCTATGATATAGGATATCTAAAAAGATGGGAAAAAATTACACTTACAACTTCTGTGTATTATCAAAAAGAGACAAATTCCTTTGAAAGAATCCAAGAAGAAACAGGTCAACTTACAACAGATGGTATCGCAATTATACGCTCTTTGCCCATTAATCTTTCAACCAATGAGCGAATAGGTGGAGAAGTTGGCATACTTTACAACCCCTTTAAATGGTGGAGAATCAACGGAAGTTTTAACTTTTTCCAGTTTAATTCCAGCGGTATATTTAATGGTGTGGATTTTGGCGCCAAAAACACGAGCTGGTTTTCTAGATTTAGTTCCAAGGTTACATTACCAGGAAAAATTGATTGGCAAACAAACGCCTTCTATCGGGGCCCCACCAACAATGCCCAAACAGAAAACGAAGGCATTTTTTCCATAAATCTGGCATTTAGTAAGGACATTCTAAAAGACAATGGCACCATAGCCTTTAATGTTAGCGATTTATTAAACTCAAGAAAGCGTATGTCTTTCACACAGACTCCTACGTTTACTTCAGATAGTGAATTTCAATGGCGGGTAAGGCAATTCAATCTTTCCTTTGTATATCGAATTAACCAGCAAAAGCAGCGTGAAAGAAGACAGCAAAGGGACGACTCCGGAGACGATGAAGAATTTGGAAGTTAATGGAGAAACGAATACAAAAAAAAGGGGAAGCAAAATGCTTCCCCTTTTTAATTACTATATTTTAAGCCTGTCTTGCGGCTTTTTTCTTTTCACGTCTTTCCTTCAAAAGCTCACGAATATTTCCAAACAACCAATATGGTACTACAAAAGTCAACAAGAATATCATTAACCAAAAACCTATGGTAAGTATGGTTAAAAAAGCTAGAAATCCTAAATATTGGTCAAATTCAAACATGATACTTCGTTTTATGTTCCAAAGATACTTTGAAAATGATACATTTTCCAAGTCAAACTTAAAAAAATATTTAATAGGCATTGAAGTCCAAAAAATTGGGCAAACCCCTAAATTTGTTATTCAAAATAATTAACATCATGAATTACAGAATAGAAAAAGACACTATGGGCGAAGTACAAGTGCCCAAGGATAAGTATTGGGGGGCACAAACGGAACGTTCCCGTAATAATTTTAAAATTGGACCTTCGGCATCCATGCCATTGGATATAGTTTACGGTTTTGCGTATTTGAAAAAGTCGGCCGCATATGCCAATTGCGAGTTAGGCGTATTGTCCGAAGCAAAAAGAGACCTAATTTCCCAAGTCTGTGATGAAATTTTGGCTGGTAAACATGATGAACAATTTCCATTGGTAATTTGGCAAACAGGTTCTGGCACCCAAAGTAATATGAACGTGAACGAAGTGATTGCCAACAGGGCCCATGAAATTGCGGGAAAGGTCATCGGGGAAGGTGAAAAGACCATTCAACCCAACGATGATGTCAATAAATCCCAATCTTCAAACGATACCTTCCCAACTGGCATGCACATTGCGGCGTATAAAAAAATCGTGGAGGTAACCGTTCCCGGAGTAAAGCGATTAAGGGATACCTTGGATAAAAAAGCAAAGGAATTTAAGGATGTTGTTAAAATTGGTCGGACACATTTGATGGATGCCACTCCCCTAACCCTTGGGCAGGAATTTTCCGGATATGTTTCCCAATTGGACCATGGGCTAAAGGCATTGCACAACACCTTGGACCACTTGAGCGAACTTGCCTTGGGAGGAACCGCCGTTGGTACCGGACTGAACACACCCGAAGGCTATGACGTACTAGTAGCCAAATACATTGCAGATTTTACCAGTTTACCCTTTAAAACCGCAGAAAACAAATTTGAGGCCCTGGCCGCACACGACGCCATTGTTGAGAGCCATGGGGCACTGAAGCAATTGGCGGTTTCGTTGAACAAAATTGCAAACGACATACGAATGATGGCATCGGGACCAAGATCGGGAATAGGGGAAATAATCATTCCGGCGAACGAACCAGGTAGTTCTATTATGCCGGGCAAGGTAAACCCTACACAATGTGAGGCAATGACCATGGTATGTGCCCAAGTAATGGGCAACGATGTTGCCATTGGGGTTGGAGGTACACAAGGACATTATGAATTGAACGTATTCAAGCCAATGATGGCGGCGAATATTTTACAGTCCGCCCAACTATTGGGGGATGCCTGCATAAGTTTTGAGGAACACTGTGCCTCTGGCATTGAGCCGAATCATAGTGTCATCAAGCAACTCTTGAACAACTCCTTGATGTTGGTTACAGCCTTGAACACAAAGATAGGATATTACAAAGCGGCCGAAATAGCGAATACGGCCCACAAAAACGGAACCACCTTAAAAGAGGAAGCCGTGAATCTAGGTTATGTAACCGCCGAAGAATATGATGAATGGGTAAAACCTGAAGATATGGTAGGAAGTCTTAAATAAAAATTGTTGTAGAAAATGAAAAGGGCGGTCTACGAAAGACCGCCCTTTTTATATATGTAATGGATAGTGTTCTATTATTTTAAAGCGAACTTGGAAGTTCCCAATAATTTAAGCTTATCATCATACACATTCACCATATAGTTTCCATCTTGGAAATCACTAGCTGGTTTGTTAATGTAATCACAAACATCCAAAGCCTTGTTTTCGTAATAGAATTCCGTAGCCTTACTGTAAGTAATGGAAGCACCTTCATCGTTTGTCTTGGAGAAACTTTCGCCCATAACATTTCCTTGGGGATCCAATACCTCTAAATAAAATTCCCTATCACCGGCTTGGGCGATAACGTTATCGGCAACCGTGAAACAGATCTTAAATTTATCAGTAGCCCTGGCTCTTTGCGTTGAGACCAATTTACCACTATTACGCTCTTTTACGGCATCTACATTAAATTTTGAAAGATTCAAAGCGGAACCTTTGGCAACGGCATCGGCCAGTTGCGTATTCTGCACAACCAAAGAATCATTGAAAACTGTTTGTTTTTCTAACTCAACATACGTACTGTCACGTTGCATGGCAATCATCGTGTTGGATCGGGTTAAAGAATCCACTTGTTTCAACAACTGCTCTCTTTCGGCCTTAAGTACATCCACTTGTCTTCTATATCTTGACAAAGCGGAAATATCGGCTTTCATTGTTTTTACGGAATCGATATATTTTGCAATATTATCCCTAGCCGTAACCAATTCCTCATTGGTAGCGTTACTTTCTAAAATAGCCTTATCGTATTCGGATTTTAAGCTATTCAAGTCCTCAACCACCAATTCCTTCTCCTTGGTTAGAACGGTTTCAGTCTTTTTCTTATCCTGATAAAGACTAACAGTGTAGATAATAGTACCTAAGAGCACTACACCCAATAAAGCCGCTAGGACTTTCAAACCATTGTTATTTTTTGTTTCGGTCATAATGTAATATTTAATTAATCTTGTTGATTTTCAACTAAAGTGTTTGTTTGTATCACTCTATATACGTACGGATGCGGATTTTAGATTTTTTAATGTTAAATAATTTTAAATCCGTTTTCAAAGACTATGTACTTTTAATACATTTAAAGATACTAGGATTCCAAATATAATGCTGGAAATCATTGCTTTTGAGGCAAAATACAAGGATGTTTTTAGGGACTTAAATCTGGCATGGCTAGAACGATTTTTTTATGTGGAGGATAAAGATCATGAACTTCTCAACGATTGTCAGACACATATCCTGGATAAAGGAGGACTCATATTCATCGGTCTTTGGAACCAAAAACCCGTGAGCTGCTACTCCCTATTAAAAAAGGGGGGAGGAATCTACGAATTGGGAAAAATGGCGGTGGAGGTGAAACACCAAAGTTTAAAAATCGGTCAACAGATGTTGGCGCACGCCATCGCTTTGGGAAAGCGTAATCAATGGGAGCGTATTGAACTATATTCCAGCACCATACTGAAACCTGCGCTTCACATATACAGAAAGTTTGGGTTTAGGGAAGTGATTCTGGAAAACAATTCTCCCTATGCACGATCCGATATAAAAATGGAACTATTACTTTAATTAAAATCATATTATGAAAAAGAGAAATTTACTTACGATACTATTTTTTTCGGCAACCCTTTTGTTTTCTTGTAAGGACAAGAAAGGTAAAGATGTTGATGCTGTACCATCTTACAATTCCAAAGCAAACATTCCACCCCAATCTCCATCCCAAGTATTGGACAATTTAAGGGTTGTCCCTATTGAACACGCCACAACGGTACTCGAATGGAACGGTGTCACCATTTATGTGGACCCTACCGGAGGGGCGAAAGCTTTTGAAGGTCAAAATGAGCCTGATCTACTATTAATAACCGATATACATGGCGACCATCTCAATGTGGAAACCTTACAGGAACTGAATACGGACAATGTTGCCATCGTAGTCCCGCAAGCCGTAGCCGACCAACTTCCGGAAGCATTCCATCCACAGTTGAAAATTTTGAATAACGGTGAAACTGCAGCGCTGGAAGGTATAAAAATTGAGGCAATCCCCATGTACAACTTGCGAGAAGAGGCCAAGGATTTTCATGTAAAAGGTAGGGGCAACGGTTATGTCCTCACCTTGGGGGATGAACGCGTTTATTTTTCCGGGGACACTGAGGACATTCCTGAAATGCGAAACCTTCAAAATATAGATAAGGCCTTTGTTTGTATGAACCTGCCGTATACGATGACGGTGGAGAATGCCGCCTCGGCCGTTTTGGATTTTAAACCCGCAGAAGTTTACCCTTATCATTACAGGGGCAGACCAGATGTAAGCGATGTTTCAAAATTCAAGGAACTGGTAAACGCCGGCAATACCAATATTGAAGTGGTCCAATTGGATTGGTACCCAAATGAAGAATATTGATAAAATGTAACATCGCAGTAAGAAATGAGTCTTACTAAATGAAAATTGTTTAATCACCTAAAATAAAACTGTATGAAATTAAAATTCGGAATGTTTCTACTTCCTGTGTTATTTCTTTGCATACTTGGTTGTCAAAATCAAGAAGAAAAGAAGGATGCCGATAGTCAGAAAATGGCACAATTCAAGGTACCCGTAGAATATTACACCTTGGACAACGGACTCAAGGTAATCCTTTCGCAGGACAAAACCTCGCCAACGGCCATCGTGGCGGTGTACTACAACATCGGGTTTCGGATAGAACCGAAGGATAGGACCGGATTCGCCCACCTTTTTGAACACATGATGTTCCAAGGCTCCAAAAATTTGGGGAAAATGGAATTCATAAAACTCGTTCAGGAAAACGGAGGCGTCCTTAACGGTTCAACCAGATTTGACTTTACCAACTACTTTGAAATTGTCCCTTCCCATAAATTGGAGACCATGCTATGGGCAGAAGCGGACCGAATGCGAGGTTTGGACATCACCCAGGAAAACCTGACCAACCAACAAGGTGTGGTAAAAAACGAGGTGAAAGTAAACGTTCTAAATCAGCCGTATGGCGGATTCCCATGGTTGGATATGCCACAATATGCCAATTCCAATTGGTATAATGCACACAACTTTTATGGGGACCTGGAAGATTTGGACGCCGCCAATCTAGAAGATGTATCGAGTTTCTTTAAGACCTATTACGCTCCCAACAATGCGGCACTTTCCGTGGTGGGTGATTTTGAAATGGAAGAGACCAAGGCTTGGATTCAAAAATATTTTGGAGATATTCCTGCATCGGATCTACCAGCAAAACCAGATATTTCAGAGCCAAAACAAACGGAGGAAAAAACCTTTGTAAAGGATGATCCCTTGGCCAATAAACCGGCCATAGCCCTAGCCTATCATATGCCGGAAAGAAACTCGCCGGAATATTTTGCCATGGGCCTTTTGGACCAAATTTTGGTTCAGGGAGACAACAGCCTTTTGGCCCAAAAACTGGAAAAGGAAAAAGGGTTTACGTCAAACGTGAGCGGCGGCATCAACTACTTGGGCAATATGTTCAATTACCAAGGTCCCATGCTTTGGATGTACGACCTTACCTATGATACGGATACATCGGAAGAAGAAATTTTGATGTCCATTGATGAAGTCATGAACGGACTAAAGGATTCCATAGACCAACCCACAATAGATCGGGCCATCGTTAAAATCAGGTCACAACTCTATGATGACATTGGCGGAACTTTTGGTTTGGGCCGTGCAGACCTACTTGCTTCCTTTGCATTATTTGATGACAACCCTCAAAGGATAAATACCTTGGAGGATTCCTTTAAGGAAATTACCCCAGAAATCGTCAAGAAAACCATTGACGAATTTTTGACCAAAACAAATAGAACCGTGCTAAGGGTAAATCCCCTTTTGGCAGATAACGATAAAACACAATCCTAATGAAGCGTTCCATTTTATTTATTGTTGCATTAACATTCTCCATGGGAGTTTGGGCACAGGAAAAAGAGATGCCCCCAAAAGGAGGCGAACCTAAAAATTTCACCTTACCTAAAAAAGAAATTGTTTCCTTTGACAACGGACTAGAATTGGTAATGATTCCATACGGATCTATTCCAAAAGCTACGATCCGCTTCAGTATAAAGACTGGGAATATCGATGAGAACGAAAACCAGGTCTGGTTGAGCGATCTTTTGGCCGATTTGCTGGAGGAGGGAAGCATCACGAAAACGAGCAAGCAAATTGCCGACGAAATGGCTGGAATGGGTGGGAACCTGAACATTGGCGTTGGGTTACACACTTCGTCCATAAGCAGTTCCGTACTGTATGAATTCGCCCCGGAAGCGATAAAAGTAATGGCCGATGTCCTTCGAAACCCTAAATTCCCGGAAAGTGAACTGGACAGGTTAAAGGATAACATGAAACGGGACCTTTCGGTACAATTATCCCGACCCCAGGCACAGGCAAACAGGGACTTTTACGCTACAATTTACCCTAACCATCCGTACGGAAGGGTATATCCAACGGATGAATTGATAGATTCCTATACCGTTGCCGATATTAAGTCCTTTTATGACAACCATTTTGGTGCCTTGAGGACTACGGTCTATGTGGCCGGTAATTTTAACGCCGATGAAGTCAAAACAGCGGTGGAAAGTGCCTTGGGCGATTGGAAAAAAGGTACGGAGGCCCAATACAACGTGGCGGAACCCGTAACCGCCAATGAGATAAAAATCATTGACAGACCCGATGCTCCCCAATCTACCATATACTATGGACTCCCCACGGTTGGCCCTTCGGATGCCGATTTTGTGGCATTGGATGTTACCAATTCCATTCTGGGAGGTTCCTTTGCTTCCAGGATAACAAGCAATATCCGTGAGGACAAGGGATATACGTATTCACCTTATAGTAGTTTGGACACCAATTACAAGAGTGGCGTTTGGTACGAATCCGCGGATGTAACTACCGAACACACAGGTGCTTCCTTGGCCGAAATACAAAAAGAAATCAAACGCTTGCAGGATGAACCCCCAACCCAGGAAGAATTGGATGGTATCATTAATTATGAGTCCGGTATCTACGTACTTCAGAACTCAACCCCCAATGGTATCATTGGCCAATTGATATTTTTGGATACGCACGATCTTGACGAGTCCTTTTTGACCAATAAAGTTCAGAACATGCATGCCATTACCCCTGAAAAGGTACAGGAAATGACCCAAAAGTATATCAAGCCGGAAAATATGACCTTGATCGTCGTGGGAGATAAGGCCAAAATACAGGACCAAGTAATGGAAACGGTTCAAAAACCGTTGAAGCAATAACAAAATAGACCTGTCAGGTTTTGAAAACCTGACAGGTCTTAAATAGGTACCTCGATGAGGGTTCTACCGAATCAATTTTTTATACTTAATTCGCTTCGGCATTAAATCACCACCAAGTCGTTTCTTCTTATTTTCCTCATAGTCTGAGAAGGAACCTTCAAAGAAATAAACTTGTGAGTTCCCTTCAAAGGCCAGGATGTGGGTACAGATACGGTCTAGGAACCACCTATCGTGGGATATCACCACGGCACAACCTGCAAAGTTCTCCAAACCTTCTTCCAAGGCCCTTAAGGTATTTACATCCAAATCGTTCGTAGGTTCATCCAACAACAGCACGTTTCCTTCCTCTTTGAGGGTCATCGCCAAATGGAGTCGGTTTCGTTCCCCACCGGACAACATGTTTACCTTTTTGTTCTGTTCGCTTCCGGAAAAGTTGAACCGACTTAAATAGGCCCTGGAATTTACCTGTCTTCCCCCCATCATGATCAATTCCTGCTCGTCACTGAAATTTTGCCAGATAGTTTTTTCGGGGTCAATATTGGAATGGCTTTGGTCCACGTAGGCAATTTTTGCAGTATCGCCAACCACAAATTCACCTTTATCAGGGGTTTCCTCACCCATGATCATCCTAAAAATGGTGGTCTTACCTGCTCCGTTGGGACCTATGATTCCCACAATTCCGGCTTGCGGTAACTTAAAGTTTAAATCTTCATATAATAGTTTGTCGCCATAAGCCTTGCTAACACCTTTCGCTTCAATCACATTCGTTCCCAAGCGAGGGCCATTGGGAATATAGATTTCTAGTTTCTCGTCCAGTTGTTTTTGGTCCTGACTCATCAACTTATCGTAATTATTGAGTCGGGCCTTCTGTTTGGTCTGTCTGCCCTTTACACCTTGTCGTACCCATTCCAACTCTCGTTCCAGGGTCTTCTGGCGTTTGGAGGCCGTTTTGCTTTCTTGGGCCAAGCGTTTTGATTTTTGATCCAACCAAGAGGAATAGTTTCCTTTCCAAGGGATACCTTCCCCCCTATCCAATTCCAAGATCCAACCGGCCACATTGTCCAAGAAATATCGGTCGTGGGTCACGGCAATGACCGTACCCTTGTATTGGGCCAAATGATGTTCCAACCAGTGTACGGATTCTGCATCCAAATGGTTGGTAGGCTCATCCAACAAAAGAATTTCGGGTTCCTGAAGCAGCAATCGGCACAGCGCTACCCTTCTTCTTTCCCCTCCGGACAATATCCCTATTTTCTTATCACCTTCAGGGGTTCTGAGTGCATCCATGGCAATCTCCAGCTTGGTGTCCAATTCCCAAGCGTTGGAAGCATCTATCTTATCCTGAAGTGCCGCCTGCTTGTCCATCAACTTCTGCATTTTATCGGCGTCCTCATATACCTCTGGAAGGCCGAACATGTCGTTGATTTTATTATATTCATCCAGAATAGCCACCGTTTCCGCTACACCTTCCTTTACCACTTCCAAGACGGTTTTGTTATCGTCCAATTCAGGTTCCTGTTCCAAATAACCCACATTGTAACCTGGGGAAAAGACCACATCCCCCTGAAAATTCTTGTCCTTACCGGCGATAATTTTGAGCAACGTGGATTTTCCGGAACCATTGAGTCCCAAAATCCCGATTTTGGCACCGTAAAAGAAACTCAAGTAAATATCCTTTAAAACAGGAGTATTGGCCGTTTTGAACGTTTTGGTCACACCGGACATTGAGAAAATGACCTTCTTATCGTCAGACATAAAAATCTATAAGTTAGTTGTTAGTGAATAGTAAGTCGTTGTTGGTTGTTGGTTGTTGGTTGTTGGTTGTTGGTTGTTGGTTGTTGGTTGTTGGTTAAAGAAAAAACAGTTATATACAATAGCTTTTTGCTTTTTTCAAAAAAAATAAAACTCAGAACTCTTAACTCTTCACTTGTAAACCTAAACCCTTCCTTTTAGGGCATTAAAAACCCAGGCAATGGCAAAAAATCCTATGCCGACCGAAGCAAAGCCCCATCCTGCAACTTCATTATATCGAAAAGCTCCAAGAGCTATTAAAATCAACCCGACCAAAATCATGATAAAAGTGGCCCATGCCAACACAGTGTTCTTGTTCATTCCCATCTTTCCTTAAGTTTTAAGCGAACATCAAATATCGTAATTTTTAATATGCCTTTCCAATTTTAAATCTGATTATTATAATTCAAAAGGAAATTTAATGTCTGTTTTCTGTCGTATGGTATCCATCAAATAAATCAGGTCCAAACTATTTTGATGGCTCCATAAATCGCTTTCCAACTTGCCGGCTTGTAAACACTTATGTACTTCTTCGATTTCATGTGCATATCCCTTCCCTATTTTAGGTAATTCCAAGGTCTTTGTTTCCCCATCCTTGACCAACGTGTAACTGGTAGCTTCGTGCCACCTTGGATTGATAAAAACCGACCCTTTGTTTCCTGAAATTTCACTTTTCATTTCTGAGTCGGAAGTTAGTCCGCTATATAACATAGCGTGTGCATTGTGATAGTCGAAAATCATACTACATTGTTTTTCTACACCCGTTTCATGAAAATGAACTTTCGCCAAGATATCGGCAGGCATTCCAAGCATTAAATATGCTAAAAAAATTGGGTATAGGCCTATATCCAATAAAGAACCGCCGGCCAATTCAGGATTGAGCAATCGTCCCTTTTCATCGCGATCTAAGGCATAAAATGCAAAATCTGAATATAGGTATCCAACATCCCCTATCTCACCTGAGTCAACAAGTTCCTTAACGGCATTTATAGTGGGGTTGAATCGGGACCAAAGGGCCTCCATTAAGAATACCTTGTTCTTTTTGGCAGCTTCTATCATTCGCTCTACTTCCGACTTGTTAACACCCATAGGCTTTTCACAAAGTACATGTTTACCTGCCTCCATTGCACTGATGGCCACCTCGGCATGATACGTATGCGGCGTAGCGATATATATAACGTCAACCGTATCACTTTCAAAAAGAGCATCATAACTCCCAAATACATGGGGAGCCCCATATTCGTCAGCAAATTTCTTAGCCCTTTCAAGACTTCTAGAACCTACAGCTGTAAGTTTACCTCCGGAAACCAAGGCTAAATCCTTTGAAAACGAATGTGCTATTTTACCGGCACCTACAATACCCCATCTTACCATACTTTTATATTTTGTTTACAATTTACCCAAATTTAACTCCTTATCTTTAGCCTAAGAAATGAAAACGGACAGAATGGACCTTAAATTCAATCAAAACGAGGATAAAAATAAACTCCTATTATCCGAATTACGGAAAAAGCTTGCCCAGGTTCAACTTGGCGGCGGAAAGGCGAAAATTGCAAAACAACACGAACAGGGAAAATTAACCGCTCGAGAGCGAATTGCCTATTTATTAGATCCAAAATCCGAACAGATTGAAATTGGGGCATTTGCCGGGGAAGGCATGTACGAGGAACATGGAGGATGCCCGTCAGGCGGGGTCATAGTCACCATCGGATATATAAAGAAGATACTATGCATCGTGGTCGCCAATGATGCAACGGTAAAGGCCGGAGCATGGTTTCCCATTACTGCCAAGAAAAACCTTCGGGCTCAGGAAATAGCCATAGAGAATAAACTTCCTATTATTTATTTAGTAGATAGCGCAGGGGTTTATTTGCCCATGCAGGATGAAATTTTTCCCGATAAAGAACATTTTGGGCGCATCTTCCGGAACAATGCTATCATGAGCAGCATGGGTATTACCCAGATATCGGCCGTTATGGGCAGCTGTGTGGCCGGTGGCGCGTATTTGCCCATCATGAGCGATGAAGCCTTAATTGTTGACAAAACAGGAAGTATTTTTTTAGCCGGTAGCTACTTGGTAAAGGCGGCCATTGGGGAAAGTATCGATAACGAAACCCTTGGGGGTGCCACGACACATTGCGAAATTAGTGGGGTTACCGATTACAAATCCAAGGACGATAAGGATGCCTTGGATACCATCAGGAACATCATGGACAAAATTGGGGATTTTCCACTGGCCGGATTCAACCGTTCCAAAGCTATAAAACCAAAAGAAAACCCTGAAGATATTTATGGAATACTACCCGGTTCCAGAACCGAGCAATATGATATGATGGAAATCATCAAGCGATTGGTGGACGATTCTCAATTTGAACCTTACAAGGATAGCTACGGACAGACCATTATTACAGGCTATGCCAGAATCGACGGGTGGGCCGTGGGCATCGTTGCCAACCAACGCAAGGTGGTGAAAAACGGAAAGGGTGAAATGCAGTTTGGGGGCGTCATCTATTCCGATTCTGCAGATAAAGCCACCCGATTTATCGCCAATTGCAACCAGAAAAAAATACCCTTGGTGTTTCTACAGGATGTTACCGGATTTATGGTGGGCAGCAAGAGTGAGCACGGAGGCATTATAAAGGACGGGGCAAAAATGGTGAATGCGGTGAGCAATTCGGTGGTGCCAAAATTTACGGTCGTTATTGGAAACAGCTACGGTGCCGGTAATTATGCCATGTGCGGAAAAGCTTACGACCCCAGATTGATCGTAGCCTGGCCCAGTGCGGAATTGGCGGTAATGAGCGGTAATTCGGCAGCAAAGGTATTACTGCAAATTGAAACGGCCTCCTTAAAAAAGAAAGGCGAAACAATCACCGAGAAAAAGGAGAAAGCCCTATTCGACAAAATAAAGAAGCGCTATGATGATCAGGTGTCACCGTATTACGCTGCTTCACGTCTCTGGACCGATGCGGTCATCGATCCATTGGAAACGCGAAAATGGATTTCCATGGGAATTGAGGCCGCCAATCATGCGCCTATTGAAAAACCGTTTAATATGGGGGTGTTGCAGGTTTAGTAGTAAAGCTTCAATCAACTAAACGCATCAGTGCATTGGCAAATTGCTGGTCCCCAACTTCCAAAACCATTTTTTTATACCCTTGCTTTGAAAACATAATGACATCCTTTTTTTCTGCATGGATGACATATCTACCCGAATCATCCGTTTCTGTAGTTTCCCTGGTACGCTGGTTTTTAACGGTTACATCGGCAAGCATGGACCCATTGTGAATCGCAAAACCGGATAGCATGCGTAATTTTCTTCTAGCTTTCTCTACCTTGACTTCATATCGCTTCGCCTTTTCTTGGGAAACATATGGGGATGTTTCTAAATAATAGGCCATATTGACATCGCTTACCTTTTGCCACTTGTCCTGACTGGTGTATTTTCTATAGGAGCCATAATCACTGTCCGCAGCCGCCAAAACCAATTCAATTTCACTGTCGCCATATACTTTTAATAGTTCCAACGATATGTAAAAGTCATCGGTCGCATGGATATAATAAGGCTCTAAATCCACATCATTGAACCCCCTACCTTTTATAAGTGTCTTTAGGATATCCTTACCGGATTTGTTAAGGTTAGTAAGGGGTCTTCCTAAAGGACCGTCACTATCATATACGTTAATACGGATTAAGATACTATCAGATGGATTACTCCACACTTCAAATTCAAGGGAATTCAATTGCCTCGGTCCTTTTGAAGTTCTAATTTTAGTGGCCAATTCCCCTCCCAATGCCACATTATCCTTCCAATAACCCAAACTTGGAGAACCGTTGTTTTGATAGCCAATATATTCCTTTATTGGAACTAAAGTAGTATTTGTTACCTCAACCTCATCCAAACTAATTTCTGCTGGATTCAAGATTTGTTTTGGATATTCGTTGTATTCAAACTCAATTTTTGAAACTGGTATCCGAATTGTTTCATAACCCAAACAAGATATTTGGATGTAGTCCCCATTCCCATATTTTGAAGTCTCCAAAGGAAGATGAAAAATCCCATTTTCATCCGATACGGTACCTACGCCCTTATCCAAAATACCAATATTCACATAAGGAACGGGTTCTCCTGTTTTTGCATCAACCGTTTGTCCCTTGTAATCTCTTTGCGCAAAACCTGCATAAAACAGGGCGAAAAAAAGTACAAGGGACAATTTTTTAGAACAAATAATATCCAAATTTCAATTAATTTAGTGCAACGCCTATGGCTTTGGAAAAACTAAATAGTTTTTGATTTACCTCTTTTAACTGAAGGGGAAACAGTTTTACTTCCTTTTGCTGCTTATCACTACCATAATCACTGTAGATAGTTGCCTTCAAGTATGTTGGTGTCAAACTTTTATTTCCTAAATATTTAGCATTCACCACCAAAGTACCAGGCAAATCCTCATCTATAGTAACTTCCATGGTGGAAAAACCATATTTTTTCTCCCTTTCTATAAGGTCACCATTGTCCCGTAAAGTATGTTTCCAAACATGGGATTGTCCCACTGGACCAACAAATTGCAGTTCAAATTCAGCCTCACCATCGTTCCATTCAAATACCAGCCGAGTACCTTTTATTAGAGGTATTTCCAAATTAGACTCATTGTTTAATTGTCTCTCTACCAAAACATTTTCCATGGATATCAGATTATTGAATTCCGTGGACATAATCTCTTGTACACTTTGAATATCCGCTTCCATAAAACCTTCATCCAATAGGTAGTTGTATCTGGCATGAATGGCCGCCGCTTGATTAAATTGGCCCAAATCCCTATAACTCCTTGCCATATCCAAGTAGCTTTGTGCATAATGAGGTCTTAACAAGAAAATTTCCTTATAAATGTCATTTGCTTTCTTCCTTTCACCTTGCACTTCGTATTGATAAGCCAAAGCTTTTAATAAAACAGGATTATTTTGAAACTCAGAATAATGCTCTTCAACTATTTGTTGTGCAAATTCCGGATCATTCATTTCAGTTGCAAAAAAGTGTTGGGCATCTAGAATAAAATAAGGTGCACTACCATATTTTTGTGACCATTCTCCATACAAGGATTTTGCCATTCCCAATGATGTACTTGCGTACAATGATTTTTTATATTCTGGCCAATTGTTACGAATGACGTCCATTCCTACGGCATCCCCCTCATAAAACTCGCTATTACCCAAATATTTTTTTGAATGGGATTCAGGGGTCGGTGGTCCCGAAAATGTATTGATAACAACGACACCACCAGAGCCCAAAGACCCGTATTTAACGGTCATGGACAAACTTGTAATTATGGCAATACGTTTTATGTTTCCTATGTCAAGCCAATTGGGAAAATTTGTAAAAACTTGGCCATCAACATCAAATATCGCAGGCTGTGGCGCAGCGGTCATTGAGGCTCCTCTCATCAAAAATACGGGCACCCCGCTTGCAAGATTTTGTAAAATACCTGTTGAAACTCCTGGAAACCTGTTTTGCAAAAGATTTGCCAACCCAAGGTTTACCGGCATTATATCTTCTTGCCCCAAAAAAAGTATGTTTCCTGCGGTCCTATCCCCATCTATAAAGCCGTAGGCACTTTGGATACCATTTCTGCGCTCAAAATATCTTTGGGCCATCACATTTGCAGATATTCTGTTACTGCTTTCCACGATTACCTCATCCAATTGATTCACATATGGGTACATGATAGGATTAATAAAACGTGTAACATCCTCGATTTGAATAGAAACGGTCTTCATTCCTGCATATGTAAATAAGAGTATATCGCCAGTTTGAGCTTTTATGGTATAGCTCCCGTCCAAACTTGAAAATGTTTTGGAATCAACCTTATCCTTAATGCTTATCCTAACATCTTCCAAAGGGCCCGAACTATCTGATACTTTACCAGAAATTTCCCGAAGGTTTTGTGCCCAGCCCAATGGAAAGGACAATAATAACAGAAATAATGTAGTAAGCTTAGGGTTTTTCATGACCGTAGTTTTAAAATTATTCAAATGTTTTACATCTATGATAGTATTTGTAATTCAAAAAGGTTATTTAATGTTCAAATCAAATGTTACCTTGATACAATCCTGGAAGCAATATTCAAGGAGAACAGTTCCTGGTTTACTTCCCTAGTCGACAACTTGAACACCTTGATCTCCTTGCGTTGGGAGGCGCTTCCGTAATTATGGTAGACCGTTGCCTTCAGATAGGTAGGCGTAAGGCTTTTGTTGCCCAAATAGTTAAGATTCACTTTCCAGGTACCGGGCAGGGAATCGTCTATCAGGTATTCCGTAACGGAGTAGCCCACCTTCTTTTCGTCCTTTATGCGGTCGGCGTTATCCTTCAAGCTATGTTGCCACTTGAAATATTGGTTCTCCGGATTCACGAACTGGAGGTCAAACTCCGCCTCGCTATCCGCCCACTCGAAGACCAGGCGCGTTCCCTTAAAATCATCCTCCAGGGCATACTTCCTTAAGTTTTTCTTGGATATCAAATCTCCGCCCTTAAGGGCGATGAGATTGTTGAGCTCCCTGTCCATAAGACCCGTAAACTCCCCGCGCTCGTCGCTCATGAAGCCGTTCTCCAATAGATAACCATAACGGGAGTGCAGGCCTACCGCCTTCTGGTAGTCCCCAATCTGCCTATAGCTATTGGCCAAGTCGAGGTAAGACTGCGCATAATGCGGCCTTAATATGAAGACTTCCTTGTATAGCTCATTGGCCTTACCATATTCATCGAAACTGTCATGGACATAGGCCAGGGATTTTAGGGCCACGGAGTTATCATTGAAACGCCCAAAATTCTCCCGGATTAAAGTCTCCGCAAAGGTTTCATTACCTCTCTCCATGAAGAACCGGTAACTATCTACCAAAAAATAGTACGACCCGGAATATTTGGAAAGGTAGTTCCTAAATACCGTTTCCGCTGCATCATCCGTCGTACTGGCATGGAGCTCCTTTAGGTATTCCGGAGCATTTTTCATAAGACTTTGCTGGCTAACAGCTCCGTGGTCATAAAAGTTGTTGCGTAGCCTGACCTGGTCCACTAGGGTTTTGGGGTACTGTGTACCGGAGACCGTGTTGATAACCACTACCCCGCCAGAGGCAAGTCCGCCATACTTTGTGGCCGTAGCGAAATTGTTAAGGATGGCCAGCCTCTTGATGTTGTTCACGTCCACCCAAATTGGGGTGTTTGTGAAAATTTGCCCATCTATATCATAAATTGCCGCCGCATCAAATGATATAGACCCCACACCCCGAATAATAATGTCACCTCCATTATAACAGTCTCCATTTACAATAACACCTGGAAATTCGTTTCTAACAACATCCAGGATACAGATTCCAATAGGCATTATATCATTCTCGTTAAGCATCATGATACGACCTGGGGCCCTATCCGCATCCAAGATTCCATAAGCCGTTTTAATCAAACGTTTGTTCGTGGCATATTCCTTTTGTAAGTCTTCTTGTGATTTTCGACCACTTTTTGTGACCGTCACCTCTTCTAGCTGCTCTATTTTTGGATACATGGTAATATTCAGGATACGGGTTACATCCTCGACCATGATTTCCACCGGTTCCATGCCGGTATAGGAAAAAGTCAAGGTCTCACCTGAAACAGCTCCTATACTGTACTTACCATCCTTATCCGTGTACACCGCGTTTTGCGTAGCCGATGTCGTTATGGCAACGTTTGCCATTGGAGCGGAATTATCTTTTACAATTCCCTTAATATTTTTAGAATCCACTTGTTGCGCAAATGACATCAATGGAATAATGCAGAAAAAAAGAAGCAATTTTTTCATAATGTATTGATTTAGTGTATAAAAGTTACTAATAAATCAATACAGCCGATGAAAAGATTTAACTATTAACACATTGTTAACAGTAATAATCCCAATATCAATAGTATTACTATTGAATCAATCGATATTCTACTTTGTATTTTTTTGCCCAGTGAAAATAGTAATGTAGCATCAATTCCCTTGATGCCCTTTTACCCTGGGAATGAGTAAAAGTTCGGTTTGCCTACCATTAACATATCTGAAACCATCCTTTCCATAGAATCCTGCTTCCTCCAACATGATGCGTATGTCCCGTTTCCATTCTGGAATCGTAATGGTCGTATTGAGTTCAATGGCATACACTGTATTGGGATTCAAGGGATAGTTTTCCCCATCATCCTTCATCACACCGCCCTGGGCATCCCACATTCCTATCGTTGTACCGGCCGAATGTCCATACATTCCCAAAGGATGTGTATAAATGGATGGTCTTAATCCGGCTGCCTTTGCTTCGGCAAGTGATTTCATAAGAATCTCATTTCCGGTTCTCCCGGCAATCATATTTTTGGTCAGGAAATCCTGTACCCTATTGCCATCCTTTAAACCATTGACCAGAAAATCGGGAGCCTGCTTTTCTTCCGGTTTTAGTACATAGGCCAATTCCTGACAATCCGTATTTAATCTCAGATATGTTATTCCAAAATCACAATGCAATAAATCTCCGGGCAAGATGACCATTTCGTCCGGTTTATTGGAAAACGAATAAAATTCGGAATTTTCACCTGTGTTATTGCTCCTTTGCACGTCCACCGTAGGATGAAACCATGTTTCCAAACCTAGATCCGTAACCTTTTGGCGCATCCACCAGACAACATCAGAAGTCGTGGTTATACCCGGGGTAATTACTTTTTCCGAAAAGGCTTCAGCTATGATATCGTGGGTAATGTCCACCAACTGATTGTAAATGACCATTTCGCGTTCCGTTCTAGTTTCAATCCAGCGTACGGCCAATTGTTCCGCTGACACCACTTTTGAGGTGTATTTTTTGGGGAGGTTAGACATGAATTCATCATAATCGGTCTTGTCGAGTCCGTCCGCAATATTATGGTCCTTGGAATAGTTAAGACCTATTTGCTTCGGGTTTCGTTCCGAAATCAATTCCATCAATCGTTTCCATTGGTCCGGCTGGGTCTCCTTGTCCCAAGCCGATTCAATATTTTTCCCCACGTTGTATCGGGCTACCGCAAATTTTTCAATTTTATTGTTGGCCTTATCCCTGTAGAACAGTAGAATCGTTCGTCTCCTGGCATTGAGCCAAGTGGCGGGCAACATCGTCCGCAGGACAGGATCCTCATTGTATTCCCTTGAGATGACCACCCACATATCAATATTGGCCTCGTCCATGAGTTTTGGCAAAAGATTGTTAAATCGGTCATCCAACAGTTCGTCGATTACGGTCGCTCGTTCTCTTTCTGGCAGGATATATTGTGCTTGAACTCTTATAACGAAAGTGAATACTAAAAGGAATAAAATGCTTCGCATAAAAAATAGATTATTGATTATTAATTGCTTTTTGAAGGGTCAATTCTCTCTGAATTTTCCCGTTCTTGGTTCTTATAAAAGTAGGAAGATAATAGATTTCTTTTGGTCGTTCGTAGGGCGCCAGCATTTTTATTTCCTTGAAAAGGTCCAAATCAATTTTTTGTGTGGAATCCGATTCCATGACCAATACCAATTTTTGCCCCAGACGTTCATCCTCAATTCCAGCAACGATACAGGCATCTTGCAGATACGTGCTCAATTTCTCCTCTATGGCTTCTGGAAACAGTTTCACCCCACCGGAATTTATGACATTGTCATATCGGCCCAACCAAAGAAATTCAGTGTCCGATATCAACACAACTCGATCATTGGTAACTATTTTGTTCGAAGCGATTTTTGGTGCGTCTATCACCAAACATTCCCTATCATCCAAGGAGAAATGCACGTTTTGTAAAGCTCGAAAGGGATTCTTGGATACTTCCGATAGTTCCCTGACCGCCACGTGCGTGATGGTTTCCGTCATACCATAGGTTTCAAAACAGCATGTTTTCTTGGGAAGCAGTTCTTTCTTCAGCGCATTCGATACCGACGCACCCCCAATAATCAAGGTCTCTATGCGCTCCAAAGCGTCCAGCGAAGCTTGCACCTGTAAGGGTACCATAGCGCAAAAACGAAATGTTTGGAGATGGTCAATTTGTTGCAAAGGTGTGGCAGTGGGCTCTGCTATATAAATATCCAGCCCCAATACCATAGCGCGTACGAGCATCATTTTGCCGGCAATATAGTCACAGGACAAACACAACAAACAGGTATCTCCCGATTTTAAATTGAAAAACGCCCCTGTGGCAAGTGCACTGTTTCGCATGTGGTTTTTTAGGAGCTCTATTTTTTTTGGTTTTCCTGTGGAACCCGATGTGTTTACATGGATTTTTGCCGATGGTGATATCCAATCCAATAGAAACCGACCGACGCTTTCCTGATAACCATGACCTTCCTTGATAAAACTATGTGCAACTTCCCATAGTCCATCTCCGGAAACTGCTTTCCCATTAATCTTAAAATTAGGATGTACCAAGGACTCGGTCATATAAAACTACCCATTTTCTTGGGACAAAAATTCCTCACGTGTCAACACCTTCCCTGTCAAGCGCTCTTTCCAATTCCTCCATTTGTATTTTTTTGAAAACAACCATAGCAACAAGGGAAATATTACAAATACAGGGACCAGAACGTCCCATCCCAATACCGGATTAGAAATATCCCGATAAACGGAATCTGTCTGAAAAGCCGTCCAATCCGCGGTGACCAACAAGGCAGCCGTTAAATTATTAGCAGCATGAAAACCAAGGGCCAATTCCAAACCTTCATCCATTAGGGTAAGAATGCCCAGAAAAAACCCTGTCCCGATATAGAATACGAGAATACCGTATCCCAGCTTTTCAACTTCTGGATTGAAGATATGTAACATTCCAAATAGTAGCGAGGTAAAAACTAGGGGAAACCATCTATTTTTGGTCAAGATTCCAAGTCCCTGCATCAAATAGCCACGCATAAAATATTCTTCCATACTGGTTTGTATCGGAATAAAAATGATTGAAATAGCAGTCAAAATTAGAAATGGAACCAATTTGAAATTAAAGGCATAATCTTCTGGTGCCAACCATATATCGAGAAATATCAATGCTATGGAAATGGATGCCCAAAGTCCGAATGCGTAAAAAATTCGGCTCCAATCTATTTTCTTTCGGGAAGTCGTTAAAGAAGTAACCGACTGTTTGTGTACCAGTGCTACGTAGGCCAACAAACAAACCAATCCAATAGCAAAAGTGAGCAACATCAAAAACAAAAAGGTATTGGAACCCAAGGCTTCGGACATACTTCCCAAATCCCCCGTCACCAGCGTCCCTGCTGCATCGGCTGCAATAAGAGCTACAAGTAAAGGAATGCCGCCAAAAATCTGCCAAGCCCCAAATACCACAAACACCCCCAGTATAAACCTCCAACTTTCACTTAAACCCTTATACGCCTGTTCTATGTACATATTTGTTCAATTAAATTTGCTTCCCAATTTTTATGTTTTTCGTAATACAATCCGCCATTTTTTACGACTAGCGGACTCTCAAAATTATTAGTGAACAGGGACCCCGTTCCCAAGCCCTGGGGCATTTTGTTCTCTAAGGAAGCGGTCCATTGCGCAATGGCGTTCAATCCAATATTGCTCTCCAAGGCACTGGTGATCCACCACCCAATTCCCCCCTTTTCGGCCAAATCTATCCATTCCTGGCTACCCGCAAACCCACCTACCAAACTAGGTTTTAAAATTATATATTGGGGCTTAATGGTGTCCAAAAGTTCCTTTTTTTTCGAAATCTCAGTAATACCGATCAGTTCCTCGTCCAACGCAATGGGCAACGGGGTTCGCTTACAGAGCTCCCGCATGGCCCTCCAATTTCCCTGTTTAATGGGTTGCTCAATGGAGTGCAACTGAAACTCCGCTAGGGCCCCGAGTTTCTTTAAGGCCTCGTCAGGAGTAAAAGCGCCATTGGCGTCTACCCTGAGCTCAATTTCATCGGAAGAAAAATCCTTTCGAATAGTTTCCAATAGTGCCAATTCGACCTCAAAATCGATGGCCCCAATTTTCATTTTTATACAGGAAAAACCTTGTTCCAATTTCTCGCTGATCTGAGCCTTCATGTAATCGGCATCACCCATCCAAATAAGGCCATTGATTGGAATTGGTTTATTTTCAAGTAGAAATGGTGTATTAAAAAGGGTAAACGGATTTTTCCTTTCCAAGGAAATAAAAGCTTGTTCCAAACCAAATTGGATACTGGGAAAATCCCTAAGTTCCGTCAATAAGGCCGACTTGCCCATTTGAATGTTCCGCTCCACCCATCTACACTTTTCCTCATAGCCCGGAACATCGTCGTAACTGAGGCCCTTAAATAATCCGCACTCCCCTATTCCCTTTTTTTCCCCGTGTTCCAGCACCACGAACCAAGTCTCCTTGGTCCTTAAAACCCCTCTGGACGTCCCGCTAGGAGTCTTAAAATTGAGTACGTATTTTTTAAAGGTGGCCTTCATGGGGGTTCTTGAAACTTTCCAACATAAAATACCCCATAGGTATCCTAGTCGAATCCTTCAAATTTAGCTATATTTTGACTTTCAATAAAGTTGTATGGGCGGTATAAAAAATAAAGTTGTCTGGATTACGGGTGCCTCTTCCGGTATTGGGGAAGCGTTGGCGTACCAGTTGAATGATCTTGGGGCCAAAACGATCCTATCGGCCCGAAGGGAAACTGAACTGGAACGCGTCAAAAAGAATTGCAAATTTCCCGAAAACGTTGCCGTTCTCCCGTTGGATTTGGCAAAATTGGCCGAACTGGAAACCATGCCCAAAAAAGCGATTTCGTGCTTCGACAAAATAGATATTTTGATAAATAACGGGGGCATCAGTCAACGTTCTTTGATAAAAGACACCGCCTTTAAAGTATATCAGAACCTAATCAATATCAACTATCTGGGAGCTATACAGTTAACCCGATGCTTGCTCCCCCATTTTACAGAGAAGAAGTCGGGTCATTTTGTCACCGTAACAAGTTTAATGGGCAAATTTTCCTCACCCTACCGATCGGGTTATTGCGGGGCGAAACATGCCTTGCATGGTTTCTTCGATGCCTTACGAATGGAACATGCAAAAGACGGAATCTTAGTAACATTGATTTGCCCTGGTTTCGTACAGACCAACGTAGCGAAAAATGCTTTGGTTGGTGATGGAAGTTCTTCCAATACGGAGGATGATGCCACCAAAAACGGGATTTCCCCAACGGTATGTGCGCAAAAAATAATCGCGGCGATTATTGATAAAAAATTCGAAGTCTATATTGGTGGAAAAGAAAGATTTGGTGTATATCTGAAACAGTTTTTCCCAAAACTATTGCACAAACTCGTTTTGAATAGTAAGGTTAGGTAATCCTACTTGAAGTGAAACCAAAAACGCACCCCTTTGGCGGTTCGGTCGGTATTTAGGGTCGTCTGCAGCTGATTGGCCAAACGATTCATCAAACGGATACCCATGGAGGAATTCGCCCTTTCTTCTGAATCTTCCGGTAAGCCCACACCGTTATCGGTATATTCAAAAAATCCTTCCTGCCCTTGCGTCTTACGCACGTGAATGTAGATTTTACCGTTTTCCTCATCGTTAGGAAAGGCATATTTGAACGAATTGGACACCAATTCGTTCAACATGAGTCCAAAGGGTATGGCCCGGTCAATATCCAGCTCCACACCTTCCGCATCGATGGTGATATTAATATTATGCCCACCTTTTTTATAGACCGATTGTACGCTATTGATCAGACTTTCAATATAGCCCTGCATTTCAATAACGGAAAGATCTTCGTTCTGATATAGTTTTTGATGTATCAAGGCCATAGCCTTTACCCTACTTTTTCCTTCTTCCAAAGCCTCAATGGCCGCCTTGCTTTTTGTATTCTTGGTTTGTAGGCTCAACAAGCTAGATACCATTTGAAGATTGTTCTTTACCCTGTGATGTATCTCCTTCAAAAGCGAATCCTTTTCAATGAGGGAATTTTCTATAAAATGCTTTTGCTCCGCGATCAATCGCTGGTTCTTTATACTTTTCAAGTAGGTATATACCAGCCCGGAAAATCCTAAAAGGGTAAAAATCAAGGAAATAAAAACAAGACTGATTTTCTCGTCCTTTTCGATAATCTCATTTCTGGATTTCTCCAAGTCGGCCTTTTGGGCTTCCACCATCTTTCTGGAATTCTCCAAGTCCTGTTTTAGAACCGACTCCAATTGCTGACTTTTGATGTTGGTGTCATTATCGTCCAAGGAATCTCGTATCCTATTATTCTGCTTTAAATACTCGTTGGCGCTTTTATAGTCTCCGGTCCTGTCATAATAGGAAGCGTAAAGTCTATTTCTTTTGATGACGTTCCTAATTTTTTTTGGGGCGAGGTCATTGCTCAGGTAGTCCGTGGCTTTTTCAAAATTGTTCAATTGAAGGTAACATTCTGCGATTTCCAAGGTATTCTCTACAAGTTCCGTGGAAACCTTCCCCGTATTGTATTTATTGATAAGGTCAATACTCTCTTCCAAATAAGGGATGGCCTTTTGATATTCCTTTAGTTGCACATAACACTTTCCAATGTTTCCAACGATTACGCCCTTTAAATGATTGCCCTCGTTTATTTGATTTTCAGTCTTTGTATTGATGATATCGCTAAAATAGACATCTATCAAAGCCTTTGCCTTTTTAAAATAACCCAATGCCGTAGGGGTAGATTTATCCAGTCGCAGGTAATTTCCAATGTTATTGTTGTAGACCGCCTGGGCATAAAAATCGCCATCTTCCAAGTTCTTTTTTTCCTCGGTCATATAGTCTTCCATAGCCTTTCTATGCTGACCTAGACTTGAATAGATGTCATAAAACGAAACATTATCAGTGAGTCCTAATTCCCTTTTAAACCTTCTGATTTCAATCTGTTTATCATAAAGTTCCAACTTGGAATAGTCATCGTCCATGATATTGAGAATGAGCGCTTTCTTTTCCATGGGAAATTTTTCCATGTCATCGAACAATTCTTTGGCAATGGCCAAACTCTTCTCATAATCACCCAAATCATAGTATATTTTCGACTGGATCAATTGATAATCGGACACGGAAGTACTATCGCTGGTCTTTTGGGAACTGTTCAAATAAACATTTACGGCATCCAACCAGTCGTAAGCGGAATTTTGGTTATACCTGTTGGAAGTATCAAAGAAAAAATCGATTCGACTTTCTGAATCGGGAAGTTGCTTGAACTGCTCAAAATAATTCTCGCCTTGTAATGGTACATCCTGTGCGTTTACCTCCAAAGAGGTAAACAGAAGAAAAAATACACCTAATAATAGTACCAAAAAACCTCTTTTCATATCATGCTCAAAAGAAGGTAATAGACGTATTGCGATATTCGTTCTGATAATCTATACAATTGCAACTGAAATAATTGTTATTTCTGCCCTAACAATTTACGCCGTAAACCCCATCAATTCAAGTAATTTTAGTAGATATCCGCATGTTTAAAAATCCCACCAAAGACATAAATCTATATCCCAAAGAGAATTCACAATAACTATTTCCCAACAATCATTCGAAAAATCGTATTGCGGAATATCTTATTATTACAAAAATATTACTTAGAAGGGCCGGTCCTGATTTAATGTTGTATAATGTCGATTTTTTGTTGTGAAGATGCAGTTAAACGACAATCATGCCATTTCAACCGATTTTTTATACACTTTATCGATAAACGGAACTATGAATATGATTAAATCCTAATGAAAATTCTAAGAATTCATAGCTGAAATGATAAGCTCCTTAAAATCCTTTGAAATAGGAATCAAGGTATTGTTTATCATAATATCCTTTGAATTGATAGCATCTATATGGTCTACATTTACGATATACGATTTATGAGCTCTGTAAAACTTGTTCTGAGGTAATTTTTCCAAATAATCCTTAAGGGGAGAGCGTACCAAGAACTTTTTGTCCGCAGTATTTACCTCTAAATAGACATTATCGGCCTTTATAAATTGGATATCACCAAATTGAATTCTATAATAAAGATGCTGTTTTTTAACAAAAATGGAATCCTTTAGAATCGAATTGCTCATGGGCACATCCTCGTTGGATTCTTCCAAATTATTGGTAGTCTTACCTGAAGCCTGTTTACCATAGATAAAATTCGAAAGGGCTATTTCTATGGAAGTGTACAAATCTTGCTGCTCAAAGGGTTTTACCAAATAACCATTGGGTTTAACCGTTTTGGCGTTTTCTACAGTAGCCCTGTCCGAGTTTGAGGTTACGAAAATAAAAGGGATGTCATAGTTTTCTCTAATATGTTTCCCTAGGTCGATTCCTGTTTTATCGGAGGCAAGAATAATGTCAATCAGGACAAGGTCTACCTGTTTTGTCTTAAGAACCTCAACAGCTTGCTCATAAACGATAACATTATCTACAATTTCATACCCAATTTCCTCCAACATGGACTGCATATCATCTGCGATGATTACGTTGTCCTCTACGATTAGTATTTTAATAGGTTGTTCCAAAATTGTAAATTGTTTAGTGGGTTAACGTTCAAAACTACAAAAAATTGTAATAACTAAAATAAAAGAGCAATGCCAGCGCAAAGGTACTCAAGGCGACCTTCTTGAGTTCCGGGTCCAACATTGCAGGAGATTTATTGTCCCACACCGTGACCATATGAATAAAAATTGGAACAAAGGCCAATAAACTTATCCCATGTTTCCATTCCGTAGCGGTCACTAGTATAAAGGCCGACCATGAAATGAAAGCTAGTATTAAAATGGTAAAATGGTAAAATTTCCCTTTTTTAAAGCCAATCTTAACGATCATCGTAATCTTGCCGGAATCCTCATCAGACGCATGGTCCCTCAAATTATTCAGGTTTAGGACTCCAACGCTTAAAAGGCCTACCGTAATCGCGGGCAGAAAGGAAATCCAAAAAATAGTCTTGACGAACAAAAACATGCTACCTATAACAGACAATAATCCAAAAAAGAGGAATACAAAAACATCTCCCAATCCCTGATAGCCATATGCATTTTTACCAACGGTATATCTCACCGCTGCCCAAATACTCAGCACACCCAAAAGTAGAAAAAGCAGTCCCCATACTATTTCCTTAATGCCAAATGAAAAATAAAGCAATGCCAATATTAATAATAAATCAATTATAATGGATATAAGGATTCCTTTTTTCAAAGAACCTTGGGTCAATAGCCCGCTTTGTAGTGCACGCTTGGGACCGATCCTATTTTCGTTGTCCGTGCCTTTTACGCCATCACCATAATCGTTGGCAAAGTTTGAAGTAATCTGAAAACCTATGGTGGTCAAAATGGCCAACCAAAAAATAAGTGGGCTGGAGTGGCCAAAGTACGAGGCCAAGGTAGCACCAACTAATATACCTGACACCGATAATGGAAGGGTTCTTAACCTTGCGGCGTTTATCCACGCCTTAAACTGGGTCACTCTAATATGGATCTTCTATTTGAATTCTTTTCCCTTCTTTGTAAGATGCCACAAAGGCGTCCTCAAAACCAAGGTTTACCAGTTGCTGCCTAAACGATCTGGCCTCTTCCAAAGTCTCGAAAGTTCCCAAGGAATAGGAATAAAAAGGATTCGTTTTTACAAATAAGGTATTGGTCAAGGCTTCAGAAGCAAGTGTTACATTGTTGTCTACAAAGGACTTAACCTGCACCGAATATATTTTTTCCTTCTCTAGGAATTGTTTCGCCAGATAAAACTCCTTTACCAAGCTTAGCTCATCATTTTGAGCTTTTAAATTGTCGATACGGGTTTTTATAGCATCCAAACTATCTATGGATACCAATAAATTATTGTTTTGTTTGTCCAACGAATTTGAGGTTTTTAGACCAGCCGTAAAAGAAGTAAGGGCCAACCCTCCTATCAAGAAAAAAGCGGTAATCCCCGCGAAAATATTTCGCTGTATTTTACTGCGTTTAAGCTCCTTGTTTTTAAATTTTATTTGATCTAGAAGGCGCTCATTGATTATTTGGGCCTTATCTATGTCTTTATGCAACTCTAAAAGATCGCTTTCTTCGATAAAGGGCATATGATGAAGTATTTTGGTCTAAAAAACTACCTTAAATTTAACAAATAAAAGAGTTCGAATCACACTTCTAACTCTGTAATGGAACAAAAATAGGACTAACGGCAAACTACACAAAAAATAAGGTAACAATTTTCTGATAAAAAATTGAACACCAAGCGTTTACTTACTACAACCCACAATTACAGCCTATTGGGCCAAACGTATACCGTCCTTCTCCAAAGCAACCTTTCTTTCCTTATACAAGGTCCCCAAACCCTTCTTAAAGGTTTTCTTGCTCATTTGAAACATGTCCATAATATCTTCTGGGTCTGATTTATCGTGCAAGGGCAAAAAGCCTCCCTTTTCCTTCAATACATTGTAAATCTTATTGGCGGCCGGCTCAAGAACCTTTGTCCCAAGGGGCTGCAAGGATATATCCAATTTATTGTCCTTCCTTATTTTTTTCACGCAACCCGGTATCACGTCCCCAATATTGATCGATTTGAAGACTTCGTTGAAATATACCAAACCTTTGTGCTTTTCGTTCACAATGACTTCCCAGCCTAACTCGGTTTGACGTATAATGACCAAATCCACTTCCTCCCACTCCTTTAGATTTAGGTTTTCATTGCTCAAAAATTTATCCAGTTTATTGGATGCGACCAAACGGCCCGTCTTTTCGTCTAAATAACAATGTACCACGTACCACTGGCCTTGCTTCATTTTGCTTCGTTGTTCCCTAAAAGGCACTAACAGGTGTTTCTCCAAGCCCCAATCCATAAAGGCACCAAACTCATTGACTTCGGCAACCTGAAGCAATCGAAACTCCCCTAACATAATATCCGGCTCCAAGGTAGTGGCTACGGGCCTTTCGTCATAATCCAAATAACAGAACACCTCTATTTGCCCCCCGATCTCGTAGGATTCAGGCACATATTTATTTGGCAACAATACATCATTGCCTTCATCGTCACCAAGAAACAGTCCTACACTGGTATCCCTAAGGATTTTTAAGACATTTTTTCTTCCTATTTCTATCATGTTGCAAAGTTAGTACAATAAATAACGGGGCAATTGAACAAAGTCGTAAATAAAAAAGCTGCCCCAAAGGAAGCAGCTTTTTTAATACTTTACTATTCTATCTATTAATAAACGGATGCCTTATTGAAATGCTTACATAGCATGTAATATACAACAGCTCTATGCTTGTTCTTATTGGATGAACCATATTTATCCAAAACGGATTTGATAGCCTCCATTAATTGAGGACCGTCACTTAGTCCCAATTTCTTTATCAGGTAGTTGTTCTTTACCGTTTCAAGTTCCTTTTCGTCACCTCCAGACACTTTGGAGGCGTCAAGGTTGTAAATTGATGGCCCTAAACCAACGGTTACTTTGGTAAGCAAATCCATGTCTGCAGTCTCACCGAATTTATCCTTGATGTCGGCTGCATATTTTTCAATAAGCTCGTCTCTTTTACTCATAATTTTAGTGTCTTATTTAATTAATAGTTAATATTCCTTACAAGATATGAAATGAAAATAATCCGTCAAAATTTTATTATTGATAAGTCTAGGGGTATGTACTTCCAAAAGTTTTGGTAAGTCGGCAGGTTTGTAGAATTCTTCCAAGGCCTTTTCCAAACTATTCCCGTCGTCCGCGGTACTATAACCAACATGGAACATTTCACATAATTGGGAAGCTTTCAGCGCATGCTTGGTCTCAAAAAAACGTTCGTACGCCTCGGTATCCTTCCTGCCAGGGAGTATCCGAAAGATTCCTCCTCCCCCATTGTTTATCAGTATAATTCTAAAATCTGACCTTATATAGTCATTCCATAGGGCATTGCTATCATAGAAAAAACTAAGGTCGCCCGTTATCAATAACGTGGGCGATTCATTATATACCGATGCACCCATTGCCGTGGACGTACTGCCGTCAATACCACTGGTGCCCCTGTTACAAAACACCTCTAGCGTAGGGTCCAATTCAAAGAGCTGTGTATACCGTATCGTTGAGCTGTTGGCCAACTGCAACTGATAGTTTTTAGGAATTGATTGTAATAGCTTATCAAATACAAGAAAATCCGAATATGGAATCTTCTTCAAATACGATTTCCGCCCTTTCATATACTGCAACTTTACGTGGTTCCATTTTTCAAAATAAGGAGAAGACTTTTTACCATTCTGGTCGTATAACTTGCGGAAAAAATCATTGACCGAATATTCAAAGTGCTTACCCAAACAAAAGAAGGTATCATTTGCCTTGGTGGCACCTACATGCCAATGGTACTTTGGGGTATATTCCCTTAAAAACGCTTTTATTTTTTTGGAGACTACATGTCCACCGACAGTGATCAGCACATCAGGTCTTAGGTTTTCGAATAAGGTATGCTTTGAACCACTTAATTCAATAGGAGCTAAAATGGAATCAATGCTGTTAAAAAAATTTGGGTGATGGATATTGGAGGTGGTTTCAGTAAAAACCACAACCGAGGCGTCATTACCCAAGGTATCCAACACATCCTTTGAAATGGAATTTGGATGGTTTACCCCCACCAATACTATCTTTTTTTCGGCATTGTTCCAGCTATCCAAGACTTCATCAGGAAGGTTCAATGGGTTTTGCATAGGAGCCGGAATGGCATCGGGAAGCATCAAATCCATTTCTTCAAGATCGTATAAAGGTTCCTCAAACGGAACGTTCACATGTACGGGAAGCTTATTTTGGATCACTATGGAAAATGCCTTGTTCAGTTCGCCATGATTAAAGGTATCCACAAGTTCCTGTTCCGTCTTTAAATCCTTACCCTCCAACCACTCGGGTCGGTATCTGTTAATTCTTCCCGTCGCGTGGATAAGGTCTTGCCTTAGATTTGCCGAATATCCAATGTGCCTGTCATAAACATGGTCCTGACGGATGGTCTGACCATCGCCAATATCAATTTTATAGGAGGGTCTATCCGCAGAAATGACAACGAGCGGAATTTCACTGTAGAAAGCTTCGGCAATGGCAGGATAGTAATTCAACAACGCACTCCCCGAAGTGCAAACCAAAGCCACGGGCCGTTGCAAATTCTGGGCCATACCCAATGCGAAAAATGCTGCACAACGCTCATCAACGATGCTAAAACAATCAAAAAAAGGATCCTCTGTAAAAGATAAGGTTAACGGTGCATTTCTGGAACCGGGCGAAATGATTATATTATTAATCCCATTGACTTTACAATGCCCAATAATGGATTGGGCCACGGGTATGTTGGAGTAATTCATCAACTACAAAATTAAGACCTATGGGCTTCAAAAACCAATTGTTAAGCACTTAATCCAAGAGTACCTTTAAAATGGTCTGGCTTTTATTTTCTGTCTCCTCCCATTCTTTCCAAGGGTCTGAATCTGAGGTTATTCCACCCCCAATAAAAATACTTGCCGCCGTGCCGTCCAGTTGCATGCAGCGCAGATTGACAAAAAGTTCCGTCGATTCCAACACGGAACGATATGCTTTTTGTTCCGTATTCCGAGGGTTCGTGCTTCGTTCCACTTCATTTTTCAGGTTTAATTCCCCCAAGTATCCCGTATAGAACATTCGGTCATAATGCTCGTTCTCCAAAATGAACTTTTTTGCCCTTTTGGTTGGAATACCACAAACCGCAGGTGTAGGATGTAACGCCCTTATCAAAGTCCCAAGCTTTTCCCTTTCGAAACGACCCGAAATCTTGGTCCTTAAATGCCATAGTTGCCCCGCCCGGACGGACTCCAAATCCCCAATTTTTAAGTCGGTCGTAGTGTCCTGTAAAGCCGTCGCTATATAATCCGTCACCAACTGCTGTTCGTGCAGTTCCTTCTTCTCCCATTCGGGCATTTCCACTTCCTCCCGTACCATTTGCGTTCCTGCCAAGGACATGGTTACAAAGGAATTTCCCCTACTCTTTAATAGAATTTCCGGAGTGGCGCCCAACCATGTCCCGATCTTTGGGTGATGCCATAAATAGCACAGGGCATTTTCATAAGCATGTACCAGACGTTGAAAAATGACCAGTGCGGAGGCGGCAACACGCACCTCCTTTTTTCTTGAAAGCACCACCTTTTCCAGTTGGCCGGATTTGATAGCTTCGATGGCCCTGGAAACCATTCTTTCATAGGATTCGGATGCCCCAACTTCCTTTTTTAGAGGGTTTTTGGTCGTACTTATGTTCCCGGGGGTAAAAACTTCGGAAAGGACTTCATCGCATTGTATTAGAATCGGACTTTGCACGGTATCGAATGGGGCAAATACAAAACCACTTTCGGTAAAATCGGTAACGGAATGGAGTTGTGTATCCCGCTGAAAAACACCCTTAATTTCAAATTCTTTCGGTTTTTTATAAATCACGAAAGGGAGACCTTGCTCCAATTGACCTTGGGCCCTATTTAAAATTGGATACGCCATCTTACTTCTTTGGAAGGGCAATCGTGGTGAGTTTACAGACCGATATCAATTGGTCCTCCTCGTTCGTTATGCGAATATCCCAAACCTGTGTAGTCCTCCCCTTATGGATAAATGAAGCCTTCGCATACACAAAGCCCTCCTTCACACTTTTAACGTGATTGGCGGAAATCTCGATTCCCCTAACAAAGAACTCCGCTGCATTCAAAAATACATAGGAGGCCATACTCCCTACACTTTCGGCCAATGCTACCATAGCGCCTCCGTGGAGCACCCCGTCCGGCTGATGCACCCTTGGGTTTACCGGCATTTTAGCAATTAGGAAATCCTCCCCTACATCTACATACGAAATGTTCAAGGTTTCCATGAGGGTATTCTTTGAGGAGTTATTGCAGACCTCAAGTATCTTATCTTTGTGTTCGCCCATGCTTTTTTTTTGTAAAATTAAGCAATAGAACACCAAGAGGCAGGAATAGACACCATGGATTTATGCAGACCACAATAAAAAATGTCCAATACCAACATACCAATTCCTATGAAACCCTGAATGATCTGGGGCCCAAAACCAAAAATGTTTGGTTGGCCTTTCATGGCATAGGTTTTCTAAGCAAATACTTTTTGAGATATTTCGAGGATTTGGATAGTGACCAAAACTATATAATCGCGCCCCAGGCGCCTTCAAAGTATTATTTGAACGGAAAATATAGGCATGTGGGAGCAAGTTGGTTGACACGGGTGGACAGGGAGCAAGAAACCCAAAATATCCTCAATTATGTAGGTAAGATTTTGGAATCCGAAAACATCCCGAGTCATTGCCAATTAATCGTCTTCGGGTTTTCGCAAGGGGTATCCGTTGCAACACGACTTTTGGCAAAAACAAACCTAAAATGTTCCAAGTTGATTTTATACGCGGGGGGTATCCCCGATGAATTGAAAGCGACCGATTTTGAAAGATTGATAAAGGATGGTACAGCCGTGTATTCCGTGGTTGGTACAGAAGACGAATACATCAACGCCAAAAGATTGGAAGAGGAAACCGAAAAATTAGACCAACTTTTTCAGGGCACCGCAAAACAAATTACTTTTAACGGTGGCCACGAACTGAAAAAAGAAATCATTAATTCCTTTGCCTATTAATATGGAGATTGTTCTGGAAAACGACCGGGTGAAACTATCACCATTGACTTTGGAGAACTATGAAAACCTCCTTCCCATTGCTTCCCAAAAGAAACTGGTCCAATACTCCCCTTCCGATATCGAAACCCCAGAAGCCCTCAAGAATTACGTTCTTTTGGCCTTGGAGCAACAGGCACAAAAGTTGGGCATTCCCTTTATCATTTTTGATAAGGCCGTACACAGATACGCGGGCAGTACCCGATATATGAACATACATTGGAAAAACAAAGTGCTTCATATTGGTTCCACATGGATCGGGAACGAATTTCAAGGAACCGGTCTAAACAGCGAAATGAAACGGCTCATGCTACACCATGCCTTTGTGGACATGGATTTTGAGAAAGTAGAGTTTCGGGTGGACGAAAGAAACATAAAATCCAGAAGAGCGGTCGAAAAATTGGGATGCAAACTGGAAGGTATTCTTAGAAAGGATGTCTACCTATTGGACGGGTTTAAAAGAAACACATGCTGTTACGGGCTTTTGAGGGAGGAATGGGAACAGCGTAAGGTTTGATAGATTCCCGGACACCTCATTCGTAATAGGTGATTTTCCGGGTTGTATAGGTATTTTCAGGGGTTACGATTTGCTTCACCCAATTACCTTCCCCCTCCCTATCGTATTGATAGATATACTCCTTTTTATCCAAAATAGTTTCGCCCCTTTTAATTTCCTGTACCAACATACCGTTTGTATCATATTCAAAGGTAGTCCTTACGGTAGGGACGAACTTTTTGGTCTCCAAATCATATTCAAACTCCTGTTGGGCCAACAATTTCCCATTGGGTCCAAATACTTCCTCATAGGCCTTGGTGGCCTCCCCTTTTAAAAATTCCTTGGTAAGTACGATTTTTTGCTTCTCCCCATTTTTTGTCTGAAAGGAAGTCCGTATCGATTTTAAGGGTACATCGTTCAGTAAATAGGTGATGGTATACTCGCCTTTGTCTTTCTTGTATTCGACCTGTGTTTCATCCGTGCCTTCATCGTTGGTCCTAACAATTTTGGTCAGATCGCCCTTATCGTCATAGGTGTAGATATATTGGTCCAAAAACTCCTTATCATAAGAGATGATGTTCTCCGTAATCTTTGTTTGCCCGATGGTATCCAGTTTAAAAAAGTGCGCTATGGAAGTTCCTGGGTCGAATTTATTGTCCCGGTAGGTTTCGGACCGTTTTTCGACCAAAAGGCTGTCCTGATATTTGTAATAGACTACGTCATAGTCCGATTCATTATATCGGGTAACCGTTTTGGTAAGCAACCCCCTCTGATTGAAATCATACTCCTCCTTACCATATTTTGTACTGACAAGACAGGTTTTGACGCTATCCTTCAAATCAAAATCCGATACCGTAAAGATTCGTATCTCCTGGGTAAAGGAAGTGGTGGGAAAAGCCAATAAAACCAAAAAGAATATATGGGGATAGTTTTTTACCATAGTACAAAATTAACTCAATTACCTCCCCAAACAAATTACATTCCAAAATAAAAAAGGAGCGATGATTATCGCTCCTTTTCTTGATAGTATGATATTAAAAATATATCTAAGTTACTTGACTTCTTCCAAGTCTACCCTTCGACGAAGTTTACCTTGAGCCAAGCCGAAAGGCTCAGGACAGGCTACTTGACTTCTTCGAAGTCTACGTCCTCAACGTTATCGCCTTCGGTTGCGTTACCGCTACTATCAGCAGTAGGTTCGCCTTGGGCAGCACTTCCTCCACCTTGTTGCGCTTCGGCCTGTGCCTTGTACATCTCTTCAGAAGCTACTTTCCAAGCCTCGTTGATTTTATCCAAAGCCGGTGTAATTACGGCCAAATCTTTGGATTCATAAGCCGTTTTTAACTCCGCCAACGCATCCTCGATCGGTTTTTTCTTGTCCGCGGACAGTTTATCGCCAAACTCGGCCAACTGCTTTTCGGTCTGGAAAATCATGCCATCGGCCTCGTTCAATTTATCGGCCTTTTCCTTCGCTTTTTTATCGCTTTCGGCATTCGCCTCGGCTTCGGCCTTCATCTTTTTGATTTCCTCCTCTGTCAATCCGGAAGATGCCTCAATTCTTATATCTTGTGATTTTCCTGTGGCCTTGTCGGTCGCGGAAACCTTGATGATACCATTGGCATCTATGTCAAAGGTTACTTCTATTTGTGGAGTTCCCCTTGGTGCAGGTGGTATCCCGTCCAAATGGAACTTACCAATGGTCTTGTTATCGGCCGCCATGGGTCTTTCCCCTTGTAACACGTGTATTTCAACGGATGGCTGATTGTCAGCAGCGGTAGAGAACACTTGGGATTTCTTGGTAGGAATCGTAGTATTCGCCTCGATTAATTTTGTCATAACGCTACCCATAGTCTCGATACCTAGGGATAATGGCGTAACATCTAACAACAACACATCTTTTACGTCCCCTGTCAATACACCACCTTGAATTGCGGCACCAATGGCAACCACCTCATCTGGATTTACACCTTTGGAAGGTTTCTTTCCAAAGAATTTTTCCACAGCTTCCTGAACGGCCGGTATCCTTGTGGAACCACCTACCAAAATGATTTCATCGATATCGCTTTTTGAAAGTCCGGCAGATTTCAATGCCTTTTCACATGGCTCAATGGTTCTTTTGACCAAATCCGCTATCAATTGCTCAAATTTGGATTTTGTCAAGGTACGCACCAAGTGCTTAGGTCCTGTAGCCGTAGCGGTTACGTATGGCAAGTTGATTTCCGTTTGGGAAGAGGAGGACAATTCAATTTTGGCTTTCTCCGCTGCCTCGCGCAATCTTTGGAGTGCCATGGAGTCGTCACGTAGGTCCAAGCCTTCCTCGGCCTTGAATTCCTCGGCCAACCAATCGATTATCTTTTGGTCCACGTCATCACCACCCAAGTGGGTATCACCATCGGTAGCCAAAACTTCAAAAACGCCATCACCCAATTCTAGGATGGAAACATCATGCGTACCACCACCAAAGTCGAATACCACAATCTTCTGGTCGGTGTCCTTTTTGTCAAGACCATAGGCCAAAGAGGCGGCCGTAGGCTCGTTGATGATTCGCTCTACGGTAAGTCCGGCGATTTCTCCCGCTTCTTTGGTGGCTTGTCTTTGGGAATCGTTAAAGTAGGCAGGTACCGTAATAACGGCCCTTGTAACATCCTGACCCAAATAATCCTCGGCGGTTTTCTTCATTTTTTGAAGAATCATGGCCGATAGCTCCTGAGGTGTATACAAACGTCCATCGATATCTACGCGGGGCGTGTCGTTATCTCCTTTGGTTACTTTGTAAGGAACCCTTTTGGCTTCTTTCTCAGATTCGGAGAACTTGTTCCCCATAAAACGCTTTATGGAGTAAATGGTCTTATGCGGATTGGTTACTGCCTGCCTTTTTGCAGGGTCACCCACCTTGATTTCACCCCCCTCCACAAAAGCTATGACGGACGGTGTTGTTCTTTTACCTTCTGCGTTTGGAATTACTACTGGCTCATTACCCTCCATCACGGAGACACAAGAGTTGGTAGTACCCAAATCTATTCCAATAATCTTACTCATTGTATATGTTTTAAAATTTAAGTGCTTAATTTTTCATTCAACCTTTAAATGACAAACAATATGCCAAGGGACAAAAACTGACAGGATGTCATTCAATCCTTTTTGAACCCGAATGATTGGGCTTGGAGTGAAATAAAGAATTTCTTGAAACCAATCATCCCCAAAACGAACCATTGGGGTATTTAACGAATTTCATGTTGATCCGTATGGTCAAAAACCGATTCCAATAGCTATCGGAACTGTTATTTGGATTCCCGCAAAGCGGGGATGACAATTAATCGGAAACCCCGACGCAGGTCGTTGGGGAATTCTTTTCGATTCAGAATGGAAAAACAATTTGCACCTCGATCTAACTTTGTACATTAGTATTCGACTTTTTAAAAGATAATGGAACAAAGAGAAAGCATAAGCATTTTTGACATGCTCAAAATAGGCATAGGCCCATCCAGCTCCCATACCTTGGGACCTTGGCGAGCCGCGGAACGTTGGATCTTAGAGCTTAAGGAAGAGGGCAAATTTGAAAAAGTAGCTTCAATTTCTGTCCATGTCTATGGTTCCCTTTCGTTAACGGGGAAAGGCCATGCCACGGATTATGCCATTATTTTAGGGCTATTGGGCACCGATCCGGAAACGATTGCCATAGAATACATTCAGACATATGTCCAAGATGTAAAAAGTACCCGAAAGTTGAATTTTGGGGGAAGTAAAACTTTGGATTTTGACCCGGAAAAAGACATCGTTTTCCATAAAAAGTTCCTTCCCTTCCATGCGAACGGTTTAAAGTTTGAGGCGATTTTGGCAGATGGAAAAAAGACCGCCAAAACCTATTATTCCATTGGTGGAGGTTTCGTTGTCGTGGAGGAACGTAAAAATGCCAAAAGAAAGAACAGTGTTTTTAACAGCTTTCCCTATCCCATGGAAAATGGACAGGAATTATTGCTAATCTGCCAAAAAGAATCAAAATCCATCTCCCAAATTGTTTTGGAGAATGAACGGTCCTTACGATCCGATGATGAAATCGACCATCAGATAAATCGGGTTTGGAACACCATGCTGGAGTGTGTGTACCTTGGCTGCCACACCGAAGGAAAACTGCCCGGGGGTCTCAATGTAAAACGAAGGGCCTTCGAACTGCATGAAAACCTGAAAGGGGACCTGCCCTACTCCAATCCGGAAGAATGGCTGCAATCCATCCGACAGACAGAGGTAAAATTCAGGCAAATCCTGCAATGGGTAAGTTGTTTCGCCTTGAGCGTCAATGAAGTAAACGCCTCCTTGGGAAGGGTGGTTACCGCACCTACCAACGGCAGTGCCGGGGTAATCCCCGCAGTCCTTATGTATTATATGGTCATTGAAAACCACGCGGGGAATTTTGAACACATAAAACAGTTCTTGTTGGTTGCGGGGGAAATAGGCAGCATCTTCAAAAAAGGGGCGACCATTTCTGCAGCCATGGGCGGTTGCCAGGCGGAAATTGGGGTTTCCTCGGCAATGGCCGCTGGTGCTCTTACCGAACTACTAGGTGGAACTCCTGAACAAGTTTTGATGGCCGCAGAAATTGCCATGGAACATCACCTAGGTCTAACATGTGACCCAATTGGCGGATTGGTTCAAATCCCCTGTATAGAACGAAACTCTATGGGGGCCATCAAGGCCATAAATGCCGCGGAATTGGCCTTGGGTTCCGATCCGGCCGAAGCCAAGGTCCCCTTGGACAAAATAGTCCAGACCATGTGGGAAACCGCCAAGGATATGAGTTCCAAATACAAGGAAACCTCCGAAGGCGGATTGGCCGTTGGTGTATTCCTAAGCGATTGTTAAAAACAAATTATGCGGGACATGAAACCCTCATCGAGGGATTTATTATGACAAATTAAATACCTCTACAAAAGGAAATATTTAAAAATCCATCTGTTAACCTTATTTTAAACGATTGAAATGAGCCATAACAATTCTTGATACCCCCTGAAATGGACATTGGCGAATTACATCTGACCTATGACAAATCATAAAAATAAACAGATGAAAAACTTAATTTCTGAACGGGTTGCCGATTTTCTAAAAAACTATCCGCCATTTAATATCATGGATACAGATCTTTTGGGGGAACTATCCCAACAGGTTTCCATCATTTATAAGGAAAAGGGAAGTTTGGTGTTCTCCTTTGAAGAGGAAGCGCATCCCCATTTCTATGTGGTGCATAAAGGGGCTATAGAGCTCACGAATCCAAATGTAAAATCCATTACCGATTATTGTGACGAAGGCGATATTTTTGGTCTTAGACCCCTTATTGCCAAGGAGAATTACAGACTGGAGGCCCGGGCCTACGAAGAATCGATTCTCTATGCGATACCCATCGCCGTTTTTAGGCCCATATCAGAATCCAACCAGCGGGTTTCCAATTTTCTTACCGAAAGTTTTGCATCCAATCTACGAAATCCCTACCAATCGCGTAAACTGGAAAAATCGGGAATATCGACAAGCCTCAATGCCCAAGGAAACTTGGTCATCGATGATTTTCAGCCCATCCGCTATTCCAAAAAATTAATAACCTGCGGACCTAACACCACCATACAAAAGGCTGCGGAACGAATGACAAAAAACCGCATCGGATCCATATTGGTCTGCGAGAACAATCTTCCCGTGGGCATCGTTACGGATAAGGATTTAAGAAACAAGGTGGTGACGGGAACGTTTCCCATTACCGCCAGCGTCAGGAACATTATGTCCGCTCCGCTAATTACCTATCCGGAGAAAATGACGATTGCACAGGCCCAAATGGCCATGATGAAAAATGATATAAGCCACCTTATTTTGACCAAGGATGGAACTTCCAACAGTAAATCCGTAGGAATTATTTCGAAAAACGACATAATGGTATCGCTGGGAGACAATCCGGCCGTAATCGTAAAGGCCATCAAAAGGGCCAAAAAAATAAACCAAGTAAAGGAACTTCGTAAAAGTATCATGATGCTTTTAAGAGGCTATTTGGACCAAAACCTACCCATGGCACTGACCTCCAAGATTATTTCTGAACTGAACGATACCTGTATCAAACAGGTAATAAGGCTTTCCTTGGAGAAAATGAAGACACCGCCACCGGTACAGTTTGCGTGGCTGGCATTGGGCAGTCAGGGACGAGGCGAACAATTGCTCCATACCGATCAAGACAATGCACTGGTTTTTGAAGATGTGCCCGAAGAAGCATTGCCAAAGACTACGACCTATTTTTTGGAACTTTCCAAAAAAGTGACCAAAGGACTTAACAAAATTGGATATGAGTATTGCCCGGCGGATATGATGGCATCCAATCCCAAATGGTGCCTGAGCCTCAAGGAATGGAAGAACAAAATATCCTATTGGATCATTAATCCCGGCCCCAACGAGGTTTTGATGTCCTCCATTTTTTTTGATTATAGTTTGGCATATGGGCACAGGGAATTGTTGAACGATATGTCCGACTATATTTTTTCCAACGTCAAGAAATATCCGATTTTCTTGGTGCACATTGCCAACGGGGCCTTGCAGAGTCCATCCCCATCCGGTTTTTTTAGGTCTTTTTTAGTGGAACAGGACGGACAGCACAAGGACTTCTTCGACTTAAAGAACAGGGCGTTACGACCGCTCATCGATGCGGCACGCGTACTCATCCTTTCACATGCTGTCAAAGGAATCAGCAATACGTGGGAACGCTATGAAAAATTGGCAGAGTTGGAACCGAACAATCAAGACCTCTATTTGGCCTGTTCCTACGCCACCAAAGCACTTTTGAAATTTAGAACAAAACAGGGCTTGCTCCACCACGACTCCGGCAGGTATATCGAGTTGGAATCCTTGACAAAGGAGGAAAAAATGAAGTTAAAACGAACCTTTAAGGCCATCAAGGAAATACAGGATGTAATTTCCATTCGCTTTAAGGTTTCCAATATTTTGGGCTGATGGGCATATTTGATCGTTCCTCAAAATACCCTGACTACTGGCAGGCGTACGTAAAGTCCTTCAAACGGCCCTTGGAGAAGGACTTCAACAAGCTCACCTTTGTGGTTTTGGATACGGAAACCACAGGCTTTGACAAGACAAACGACCGTATCCTTTCCATTGGTGCCTTGAAAATACAGGGCAATCGTATCAATGTCGACGATATCCTAGATGTGTACATATCACAGGAAACCTTCAATAAAGAAAGCGTCCCTATCCATGGTATCCTTAGGAATGGACAGCAAGATTGCATTTCAGAGGAAGCGGCAATGAAAAAATTTCTGGGCTATGTGGAAAACCATATTATTGTGGCACATCACGCGGGTTTTGACATAGGCATGATCAATAGCGCGCTCAAAAGATTGGGACTTCCCAAATTAAAAAACACCCCTTTGGATACGGGCGTTTTGTATAAAAAAACGCTCCTAAAATCCTATCTCGTACAACCGAAGGAGCACTATTCCCTGGATGATTTGGCCGAGAAATTCTTGATATCCAAAAAGGATAGACACACGGCTTTGGGCGATGCCTATATAACCGCTCTAGTATTTCTAAAAATCCTTGTAAAAATCAAGGAAAAAAAGGAACTGTCCTTAAGGAATTTGAAATGATTAGGAATTTTTCAAATAGTCCAAAATATTTCTTTCTATCCGTTCGTGGATTTTGGAAGTATCGGCCTTTTGAAAGGACTCGCCCGTAATGTTTTCGTAGAGTTCGATATACCTTTCGGATACCGATGTAATATATTCATCTGACATTTCGGGCACTTTTTGCCCCTCCAACCCTTGAAAACCATTGGTAATAAGCCACTGCCTTACAAATTCCTTGGACAATTGCTTTTGGGGCTCATTTTTATCCTGTCTTTCCTGATATCCTTCCGCATAAAAGTACCGGGAAGAATCTGGGGTGTGTATCTCATCAATAAGCACAATAGTGCCATCCTTGGTCTTTCCGAATTCGTATTTGGTATCCACCAAAATTAGACCTCTTTTGGCAGCAATTTCCGTTCCCCGTTGCAAAAGTGCCTGGGTATATTTTTCAAGTACTTCGTAATCGGCTTTGGAAACGATGCCCCTTTTTATAATATCCTCCTTGGAAATATCCTCATCATGATCGCCCATTTCGGCCTTGGTGGCCGGAGTTATTATCGGCTTGGGAAACGGATCGTTTTCCTTAAGACCTTCTGGCATGGGGACCCCACAAAGCATTCTTTTACCAGCTTTGTATTCCCTGGCCGCGTGACCGGACATGTAGCCCCTTATGACCATTTCTACCTTGAAAGGCTCACAGGCATGGCCAATGGCTACATTTGGATCAGGGGTAGCGGTCAGCCAATTTGGTACAATATCCGCTGTTGACGCCATCATTTTGGTAGCTATTTGGTTCAGAATCTGACCCTTGAAGGGAATACCTTTGGGCATTACCACATCAAAGGCGGACAGTCTGTCCGTGGCGATCATAATCAATCGGTCGTCCTCAAGGGCATAGACTTCCCGCACCTTTCCTTTGTAAACACTTTTTTGTCCGGGGAATTTGAAATTGGTATCAAAAATGGTATTCTGCATGCCCTTTAATTTTGATGTTCAATGGTTTTGTACGCCTCAATGACCTTCTTGACCAATTTATGGCGAATGACGTCCTTATCGTCCAAATAAATAATTTCTATGCCTTCTACATTTTGCAGAATCAATAAAGCCTCCTTTAATCCGGATATGGTCCTTCTGGGCAAGTCTATTTGCCCTGGGTCACCGGTCAACAAAAACTTGGCGTTTCGACCCATACGCGTCAAGAACATTTTCATCTGTGCGTGCGTGGTGTTCTGGGCCTCGTCCAAAATTACAAAGGCATCATCCAAGGTCCGCCCGCGCATAAAGGCCATGGGAGCAATCTGTATGGTACCGTTTTCGATGTAATGGGCCAACTTTTCCGCCGGGATCATATCCCTAAGCGCATCGTACAAGGGCTGCATGTAGGGATCCAGTTTTTCCTTTAGGTCACCCGGTAAAAATCCAAGGTTCTCCCCTGCTTCCACTGCAGGTCTTGTCAGGATGATTCTACGTACCTGCTTTTCCTTCAATGCCTTTACCGCAAGTGCCACTCCGGTGTAGGTTTTCCCTGTTCCGGCAGGCCCAATGGCAAAAACCATATCGTTCTTTTTGGCCGCATCCACCAACCTACGCTGATTGACGGTCTGTGCCTTGATCAACCTTCCACTTACACCGTGTACCAGCGTTTCACCGCTGTTCTCCGGCCCTGTGTAATCCTTGGAATCGCCACTGGTAAGTACGCGCTCAATGCTATTTTCGTCCAGTTTATTGTACTTGATGAAATGCTCCGTTAGCATATCAAAACGCTTATCGAATTCCTCAAGTTGGTCCTCGTCCCCGTAGGCCTTTATTTTGTTGCCACGGGCAACTATTTTTAATTTGGGAAAATACTTTTTAAGTAGTTCTATATTTTCATTTTGTTGCCCAAAAAACTCTCTTGGACTTACTTCTGTGAGTTCTAATATGATTTCGTTCAAACAGTGGGATTTTGAAGATTTTAATTGGGCCAAGTTTAATTTCGCTCGGCTATTTTTTTGTTTAATTTTGTATATCAAATTTAAGCAAAAATTAAGTTTGGCTAACCAAAAACATATCAACATTGCTGCATGGCAATCATTACCCTTACAACCGATTTTGGACTGAAAGACCACTTTGTTGGGGTGTTAAAAGGTTCTATTTACAGTGAGTTGCCCGATGCCAAAATTGTTGATATTTCCCATGACGTTGCACCGTTCAATATTCAGGAATGCGCCTACATCCTAAAAAACTCCTACAATAGTTTTCCCAAAGGCTCCATTCATATAGTGGGCGTAGACTCAGAGGCTACCCAGGAAAACCAGCACATAGTAGTCCTAATCAACGGCCACTATTTTGTCAGTGCAAATACCGGTGTCATTGGACTTATAACTTCAGAAATCAAACCGGATAAAATCGTAGAGATCAACATTCCCGATTCCTTGCACGGTTCCTTTCCGGTGTTAAGTGTCTTCGTTCAAGTAGCGTGCCATATAGCCCGTGGCGGTACTTTGGAGGTCGTGGGCAAGCCTTTCAACGATCTCAAGGATTTGCGGGAATTCATGCCGCGAATCGTGGACGATGGCAAGAAAATTATTGGAAGTGTCATTTATATAGACAACTACGGCAACGTTGTCACCAATATCCAAAAACATCTTTTTGAAGCCTACAGAAAAGGACGCGATTTTGAGCTATTGGTGCGGAACCACAAAATCAAAAAAATACACAAGGCCTATAACGACATTATTGATTTTTCCATTGAAAAAAGCAAACGAAAGGGTGATGGTGATTTGTTGGCGCTTTTCAATTCATCGGATTATATAGAACTCGCCATTTACAAAAGCAACCTTAAAACGGTGGGTGGGGCATCCACCCTTTTGGGACTCGATTACAGGGACACTATCATGATCGATTTTTTATAATCCGATAAGCCGACGTCTTGCCTAAAGATTTTCTTAATCGGCCTTCTAGAGATGCACATAGTTAATAACTCCGTCCCCATTTTTCGCCAAAACGCCTAGTCAACCCCCATAAAACGGGAAAATAAAGTTATAGGTAGCCTTGCCCGACTGTTGATAAGTTTGTTTCCGATAAATAAGCATTTAAAATATCTTTGTTTGATAGCAAAAGCGCCAACCTAATCGGCATTTTCCTTTAGGTTTATAGGGCCTTTCGGATTGAAACAAAACATAGAACGACCAATGAAATTTATTGTCTCCAGTACGTATTTATTAAAGCAACTTCAAATATTGGGTGGTGTTATAAACAATAGCAATACCCTGCCTATATTGGACAATTTCCTGTTCGATCTGAACAAGAATAAACTAACGGTTTCTGCCTCGGACCTGGAGACCACCATGAGTTCCGTTTTGAACGTGGATTCAGACAATGAAGGAACCATAGCGGTTCCGGCAAGATTGCTATTGGAAACCTTAAAGACCTTTCCGGAACAACCGCTGACCTTTATCGTGGCGGATAACAACACGGTGGAAATCAGTTCCAACCACGGCAAATATGCCTTGGCCTATGCCGATGGTGCCGAGTTCCCAAAAGCCGTAGAGCTTACAAACCCAAGTTCAACTACCTTGTTGGGCGATATTCTTGCAACCGCCATCAATAAAACGATTTTTGCAGCGGGCAACGACGATTTACGTCCGGTTATGAGCGGGGTATTTTTTCAGTTTTCTACGGAGAACCTAACCTTTGTGGCCACTGATGCCCATAAATTGGTAAAATACCAACGAGAAGACGTTTCGGCTTCCGAAGTTGCGGAATTCATCATGCCCAAAAAGCCGCTTACCCTATTAAAGGGCATTTTGGCAGGAAGCGAATCCGATGTCCTTATCGAATACAACGAAAGCAATGCCAAATTTACGTTTGACGATACGGAACTGATTTGTCGTTTGATCGATGGTAAATACCCCAATTACGAAGCGGTAATCCCCAAGGAAAACCCTAACAAATTGACCATAGCAAGAAACCAGTTTTTGAGCTCGGTCAAAAGGGTTTCCATATTCTCAAATAAGACAACGCACCAAATCAGGCTTAAGATTGCCGGGGCCGAATTGAATATTTCCGCAGAGGACCTCGATTATTCCAATAAGGCCGAAGAACGGTTGACCTGTTCCTATCAGGGAGACGATATGCAGATAGGGTTCAATTCCCGATTTTTGATAGAGATGTTGAACAATCTTGGCTCGGATGAGGTTGCCCTTGAAATGAGCTTACCGAATCGCGCTGGAATCTTAACGCCTATTGACGGTTTGGACGAAGGTGAGAATGTAACCATGTTGGTCATGCCGGTGATGTTGAACAACTGATTCTAAAAAACATGGAAACTAAAAAGGGAGCCAAGTTTGGCTCCCTTTTTTATTCTTTTTATTATGTTATGATATAAATCGTATCGTCCCAAAATGACTGGGGGCTTCGCCATTGGCAGCTTTGACCGCATTTACTATCGGCATTATAAAAGATAGGATTCCAGCGAAGACCAAAAGTAGGATACCGGCCCCTAAAAGCAAAATAGCTGGTATTCCAATGATGACATAAAGAATTAGACTGAGCTGCAGATTGATAATGGCCTTACCATGTTCGTTCATTCCAATGACGGAATCCTTTGTGCTTAACCATAATACCAAAGGAACAATGAGTCCGCCAAAACCTGTAATGTAATCCAGATACTGACTTAGATGTGCAACCACCAAAAGGTTCCTATCCTCCCGTAAAGCTATATTTTGATTTACTACTTCCATTTTTTGATTGATTTTAAGATGAATAATTACCTATAGGACGCTTAAAAAGCGGATTTGTTACAATGCGTGTCCCTATTTCTTCCGTTCCAGCTTTTCCAGTTTTTTGCCCTCCTTCAGGAGCTTCGTATTCAACTTTTCTATTTTCTTGTTCAGTTTTTCAATATCATTTGGGGAGAGCTTCCCTCTTTGTAGGTCCTTTTCCATTTTCTCCTGAATGGATTGCAGCTGTTTTTCCATTTTGGAAATACCCTTTTCCGTGGATGTTATTTTTTTCTTTAGCTTTTCCGCTTCTTCCGCCTCTTTTTCAAGACGCGCTTCCTTTTTCTCCTTTTTTTCCCTTTTATCGACCTTTCGCTTAACTTCCTTTAATTCCTTTTGCCGCTCCCTTTCCAAAACGGATTCGGTAGGCATTGTTGCCTCCTGTGCGTACACGGAAAATAGGGACGTAAATACTAAGAGAATGCATGTAAATCCGATTTTCATCTGTTTATTTTTATTGTTTTTCATAGGTCAGCTTTAATTAGCCATCCCGATAGCTATCGGGACATCTCGATGGATATCAAGACTTGTTATGGCTCATTTCATAGTTGTGTTCATTAATGCCGTCATTTGAATGTACTAATAAAAAGCGTCATTTAAAAATCAAGGGAAGACTACTTTTTAATTGATTATTTTTGCGGCATGAAACCCTTAGCAAGGGATTTGGTATAGCAAGTTCAGTACTTTTACAAAAGTAAGTATTTAATAATCAGTCTATTGACCTAATTTTAAACGAATGAAAAGAGATGAGACCATAGTAGCGTTAGCGACCGCCTCAGGGGCTGGAGCCATTGCCGTTATTAGGGTTTCAGGAAAAGAAGCGATTACCATTACCTCCAAGCTATTCAAATCCGTTAGCGGTAAAAACCTGGAGACACAAAAAACACATACCATTCATTTGGGGCACATTGTTGATGGCAACAAGATTCTGGATGAAGTCCTAGTTTCCGTCTTTAAAGGTCCCAATTCCTACACCGGCGAAAACGTTGCTGAAATATCCTGTCACGGGTCGCCCTACATTCAGCAGGAAATCATTCAGCTTTTTTTACGAAACGGCTGCCGAATGGCAGAAGCCGGAGAATTCACCTTGCAGGCCTTTCTGAACGGCAAGATGGATTTGAGTCAGGCCGAAGCCGTTGCCGACCTTATAGCCTCTGACAACGAAGCCAACCATCAAATCGCCATGCAACAGATGCGGGGCGGGTTCAGTAACGAAATCCAGAAGTTACGCGAACAACTGTTGAACTTTGCTTCCTTGATAGAATTGGAACTCGACTTTGCCGAAGAGGATGTTGAGTTTGCGGACCGTACCCAATTCAAATCCTTGGTGAACCGGATTCAGGAAGTTTTGAAAAGACTTGTAAATTCCTTTGCCGTGGGCAATGTAATCAAAAACGGCATCCCCGTGGCCATTGTAGGGGAACCGAACGTGGGCAAATCTACGCTGTTGAATGCACTGCTCAACGAGGAGCGAGCCATCGTTTCGGATATTGCGGGTACCACAAGGGATAGCATAGAGGACGAAATCAATATTGGCGGAATAGGTTTTCGGTTTATCGATACGGCAGGCATACGTGAAACCGAGGATATCGTAGAAAGTATCGGCATTAAAAAGACGTTCGAAAAAATTGAACAGTCACAGGTCGTAATTCTTCTAGTGGACGGTAGCACTTTACATTCAGATACTTCCTTGGATGAAAAACTCCGACAAATCCAGGCCGAAGCAGAAAAAATCCGAAGTAAAAGTCCTTCGAAACCCTTTTTGCTGTTGATTAATAAATCCGATATGCTATCGGAGAATGAAATTTCCAGTATTGGCGAAACATTGCAGGAAGTCCATTTTATATCGGCAAAAACGGGAAAAGGAGTAGAGGATTTGCAAAACCGATTGTTGAATTTTGTAAATACCGGGGCTTTACGAAACAATGAGACCATCATAACCAATAGCCGCCATTACGACTCCCTATTAAGGGCCTTGGAGTCCATCGAAAAAGTCCAGATGGGCCTAACGGAGGAGCTCTCAAGCGACCTTATGGCCATCGATGTAAAGGAAACCCTTTATCACCTTGGGGAAATAACCGGGGAAGTCACCAATGACGAGTTATTGGGAAATATTTTTGCCAATTTCTGTATCGGGAAATAGACTAAGAAAACAAAGGTCATCAAAAGAAACTAAACACCTCTATTTTCAGCTTATTAATCATTTTTTATTTTTCCATTATTTCCTATTTCAGTACTTCTTAAGAGTATTCAATCCAGAATTTTGTCCTTTAAGTGTCCTCTTTTTACGGAATAACCAATTATCTATGAAGTATAAATTCAATATAGTAAAAGAGCAATATTGCGTTAGAAAATAATATACTTTCACAACTTGAATAACTGCAAACTTTTGAGGGGTTGAAAGAGGCAATTTTAAAAATAAAAAGACTGTCGTTGCCCTCTATTCTGAATGCAGTATTCGTATTTGTCATTTTTAAGATTCATATGTCGAGTGATGTTGATAGTATGTTAAATGAAAAAAACAGTATAATCTCAAATGGTTTCATTACTTCACAAATTAAGTATCACACCGAATTTGCCCCTTTTGCCCGAAGACCTTTAACGTCCTATTTGGTAAAAAGTACTTCGACCAGTATGGGAGTATCTTTGGGCGAGGCATTTGTTATGGTCAACTTTTTTCTACTTTTCCTAATTGGTCTTCTGCTATTTCGGCTATCCAAGGTCATAGGTTCAGGGTTTCAAAAAGGAATTGTGAACCTAATAATTTACTATCTTTCCTTTACCGTACTATTTGCATTTTTCCCCCAATTTTTAGCTATGATGAACCTTTACAATATTGTTTGATTTTTGCGGGATTAACGAGTTTTCACAAAAATAAATGGGGAGGCTACATTTTCTTGTTTTCGGCTGCTATGATCTCAAGGGAAAATACCATTTTCGTAATTCTAGGGATTGCGATTTCAGCCTTGTTTGGGAATTTCAGTTTTGGAAGGTCTACTCAAAAAGTGAAACTGATTCATTAATTGCTCATTGGTCTTCCAGTACTTTTCTACGCTGTGTTCGTTATGTTATTTATAAATTATCATGGACTCTGGGAAGCTACTCAAGATGAAGTTCAATTAAGGTTTTCTTGCTTTAGGGAAAATTTTAAGGATATGCGAAGTTCCGTTGAGACGATAATTTCATTTGTGGTTTCTTTAGGGCTATTCATCTATTTTTTATCTGCTTCTTCAAAGCATCATCATCCATCTATTAAGGAAAAATGGTTCATTGAAGCCTTTATTCCAAGTTGTTTTTTGAATACCCTTATTGTATTGTTGGCCGCTTTTTCAAAAGAAGCTAGGTTGTTTGCTATTCCTTTATTGTTTTTATGGCCAATAATGGCCCAATGTTGTATCAATGAAATTCGTTTACTACTCTCATTTAATCACTATCTTCTATGTTTTTCAAATTGGAAGTACGCTGTTTTATTAGGTTTTCTGACCTTTTTGAATTACCTCATGTCCTTTGTTTTGTATATACCCAGTTTTCCTTCTGTCGACAATTATTTCAATGAATATCTATTTCTTTCATTGCAATTGATTATAATACATTATCTGCTGAGAAATTTTATTGGTCAAACTCTTTGGATAAATACCCAAATTTCAATAAGCTAATGCAAAAACTCAGGAATAAACTTCACACCATGCTTTTTTGAATTTATTATTGATACATCATTTAATTCCGGCTTTAAGTACTCAAAATCCGATTTCTTGAGATTTGAAAATGTATTCCACTTAAAAAAAGTTCCTTACCCCCTTTGGTCCATCACCCGATGAACTTTATTTTCAGAGTGTATGCAAAAGGAGATGAATAAAAGTTAGGTATCAACAAGAATTTGCGTAGAATAGTTATACCACTGGTTCCGTAAATCCAATTGCCACATTTAGAAGGTCAATACTCATTTCTGTATCTGGTCATAATTACCTTGAACAAATCAGCAGAGCTAGGTGGAGTATATGATATGGCGTTCGCACCGGCCTCTATGCATTTTGAAATGGTCTCGTCCATTTTGCCGCCGGTAGCCAATATGGCTATGTCAGCATCAATGTCCCTTATCCTTTTTACAATATCCGGGGTCTTTTCTGCGCCAGAAACATTGAGAATATCTACCCCTGAAGCAATCCGCCCTCTGATGTCATCTTTCTCAGATACAATAGTTATAAGTACGGGAATATCGACTTTCTCTTTAAGCTTTCCTATAAGTTCATTGGGAGTAGGCTTGTTCAAAACGACACCTAATGCACCCTGAAATTCGGCATGAATGGCCAATTCAATCGATCTATCGCCCGAGGTGAGTCCGCCACCAACTCCGCAAAAAATTGGTTTGTCCGCTGCAAGGATGAGGGATTGTGATATCATGGGCTGCGGCGTAAAGGGGTAAACGGCTATAACGGCATTGGCGTTAGTATTGCGAATAATGGCTACATCTGTTGAAAACAAAAAGGATTTTAATAATTGACCAAAAACACGGATTCCGCTGCATTTATTAATTGCTTCTGGAACGATTACAATATTGTTCCTGAGCCTGCTTCCAAAGGTTGGTGTTTCCATTCTAATTTTATCAGATATACGTAAAATGAGCCTCTAAGGACTTTCCATGGAAGCACCATCAAATATTGGCAAACCACTAGAAAAACTTAGATTGACAATCTATCTCCAAATTATAGGACACTTCCTGTTTGGATTAAAACCTTTGCTCTAAAATCATCAAAATCTTTGCAGAATTTTTCAAAACGGATGTTTAAAGTCTCATGCCGCTCCACATGAACCTTATTTTTTCGGAGATGCTCCGTTGAGGCCAGTTTCGTTAGAATGACCTGGTAACTATCCAATTCCGCCTTGAAATCGGCAAGGAAGTCCGCTTTAATCCTGATCATTTTCTTAAACAGTTCCCTTTTTTCTCTCATCGTTCGGGTCAACACCTTTCCAAATGCCTCCGAAGCCAACAACCTTTCCAAGAAAACAATTTCATTTTCCATATGTTTAACACGGGTTTTCCAACGTCTTAAATCGTACTTAAAATCCGAAAGGATTTCATCAAAAGTTTCATCTTGCAGATTCATATTATTTTTTGTTATTAATCCGAGATTTCCCCTCAATGGGAATACCTTTTATTTCTTAACCAACTTTATATACTCCCTAAAATGTAATCTACCCATAAAAAGCCTAGTAGAATTATCAACAATCTTCTTTGCAATTTCATTTGAATAACCTAGCCATATAGCATATCCTATCATCAATTTCTGCTCATGGGCATTCATATAGTGGTATTTATAGACCAAACTGAACAGCTTATATATTCGTACCAGCTTTTCCTCTTCATTTTTTGGAGCAAGAGGGATAAATTTTTTAGGGTCGGCCAGGATAAGAGTATAATCCTCAGGTCTTAAACCCAGCTTCTACGAAAATCTTTTGATTATTTTTCCTTCTTCAGGATTGACGAGCCATTTTCAATCATCATTTTAAAAATGGCGGCCCAATGGCCAACCTTGTTTTTGTATTCCTTTGATTCAAAAAAAATAACAATTTCCATATTTCTATTTTAATCGATGAATTTGGTAAGCAAAAGGTCAAGTACGTCAACGAGAATCAATATTATAATCACCCATTCCAACCGGCTATTTTCGCGATGAAAGGTCATGTCCTTAAAGAGTTCCAGATTGTCCTTAATGATATCTATTTGATGGTGGATATTTCTGTACCTGTTTTTAAGATCAAAGGTGATTTTAAGGTCATGGTCCAGTCTGTTTAGGATTTCATCCTCCCATGTGGCCTCCGGTGAATCAAATATATAGAGGTTCTCCGAAATCTTATTCTTAACGTTCAGTACGCGGCCGATATATTTTTTGAGCTTTGCCCCACTAATACTCAATCGACCATTTATTTCCAAATTGGCAGTATGTTTTTCGGTATCGGCAAGAATTTCGGAGGTTATTCTCGCATATCGGTTCAGTGCAACGGATTGGGATACGTACAGCATGATCAAACGAATTGAATCAATACTGAACAAGGTGAGGTTCACCTTATCAAAGGTCACTTTATTCTCCTTTTTATCCATACAGACCTCTATTTTTTCTATTAGATGGCTATTTAAAGGATTCTTACAGCATGAGAGAACTTCCTTGATCACTTTTGCCCTTTCCTCAGCATCGGCGTTATAAGTACATACCACACCATACTTAAATATATGCACAAACTCACCCTTATACCGTTCAAAAAAAAGTTCATCATGGTCCGAATATAGTAGCTTGCCCTTGAAGGTTGATCTACAACAAGGTATTGAAACTGCCTCGGCAATCTGATGGGCATAGGCAAAATACCTAGATGATACTGGCAATTTTCTTACTCCTGTGGCTATCAAATCCGATGTGGTTTTCATAATAAGTAAGTTTTAAATTGATGTTGGGTGACTTCGATAATAATGTATAGGGGAGGAATCAATACCTCATTAATTCTTTGCCTTTAGATGTTTATGAGGGCTATTTGGTGGTTATAAGGTTATTTATAAAAATGGTGTCTATTCTCAAAATCACTTAGTGGCAATGGTCTTGTCATCGTCTTCACATTGAAGTATGGTATTAGGACCATTTCTCATTTGGAGACTTTTACTATTTCCATACTGTCCAATTTGGATATGGATAGTTTTCCCTATTTCGGTTTTCATTTCTGAAAACTTAGGGTATTGATCTTCTTTTCTTGGTATCAAAATGGCCGTCATTCCCTCCCGCTCTTTAGTTGATGGGAAATCAGAGACCTCTAATACTTTTGACACATATATAGAAGCGACAAGTGCAGTGAACAAAAAAATTGATTTTTTCATGTCCGAACATTTGGTATGATTTTAAAATGAATTCCGCCGAAATTTAAATCACCTCAAGATCAGTCGTTTATAGCGGTAATTTGGTTATTAGTCCGCATGTGATATCCAAGAAAGTTCTTTTACACCAGGCTTTTTGTTGCGTTTATGTTTCCAAAAGAATCACAATCTGCAATGTACTCTGAATAGGGCTCTTACTCCATAAAGGCAATGGGCATGTACCTTAAAACAGCACCTCATCATGGTGGCAATTGATAAAAAATCAATGGATTCCAAGAGATTGCTTTTCCCTTGGTATTTGATATGCACTTTTGAAGATCATCGTTAAGATTCGGTTTCTTTATCCTAAGAACGCTTTTGAAATAGATCTCCTTGTATCCCAAAGCCCGAATCCAAAAAACAGGTTTCATCGGGAGAACGGTCTTTTTTGTATACTTCTGACCACTCAAATTCCAAACTAAAGGTAATGCAAATTCGAACGCAAAGAATTCTTTTATGTTAAATTTAGGAGAAATTCAAATTATTGATTATCAGAATATTTATTACGTAATTTTCTTTTTTGAATCTTGAATGCCATGAGGACAGAGACAAGCTTAAGTCATACAAAATTAACGCATACTACCAATTAAATTTAACCAGTTGTTTTTTTCATATAATGGTCTTGGGTTTCTTCCTGAAACTAATTAGTTAAGGAGCCAAAACAAATGACACCAACTGAATTTTGCTAAAAAAAAATTTGATGTATCCTTTTTTTCGCTTCCTTTGAATTTTGATTTAAGAGCCTATTCTACAATTAAAGGCCATTAATATGAAAAATAGGGTTTATGAGGATTGAGAATTCCAATTCTAAACTTTCGATTCTCAATTAACCTTAGCTCATTTAGTGTATCTTCCCATTTTGGTTTTATATGAAAATTCGTGAAAAATAAAAAGAAGGACCAACTGGCACTTTCCAAAAACGGATTGCCACTTTCCCAGAAAAAAATATTGTTTGTCTCACGCTGGGGTGAAATCTTGGATGTGGCCCTTGCTGTAAAAAATGAGGGCCATCATGTAAAGCTGTTCATTGAGGAAAGGTCATGTCGTGAAATCGGCTATGGTTTTGTCCAAAAATCTGCAGATTGGAGGAAGCATATAGCTTGGGCGGATTACATTGTATTCGACTATACAGGATATGGTGAAGAATGCGAGAAATTAAGGACCGAGGGAAAATTGGTCTTTGGGGGTTCCTCTTATACAGATAGTCTTGAATTGGACCGTAATTTTGGTCAAGTAGAGCTTAAAAGGCACAAAATAAAGACTTTAGCGTCTAAAGATTTTTACTCTTTTTCTGATGCCATAGCCTATATCCAGACCCACCCGAATGCATACGTACTCAAACCCTCGGGCATTACCCAAGAACTTAAGCAGTTATTGTTTGTTGGCAATGATGACCGTGGCTTGGACGTAATCCGAATGCTCTTTGCCTACGAGAAATCGTGGGGTGATCGTTTTGGCACTTTTCAGTTACAAAATAAGGTTAAGGGCGTTGAGGTTTCTATTGGGGCTTACTTTAACGGAAGTAAGTTTTTACAACCTGTGAATATAACTTTTGAGCACAAAAAACTGTTTCCTAAAGAACTGGGGGTTTCCACTGGGGAAATGGGCACCAGTATGTTCTGGACATTGGACTCCCCATTGTTCCAAAAGACATTGAAACCATTTGAAAGTACTTTGGCCCAGAAGAATTTTAGGGGACATATCGATGTAAACTGTATCGTCAACGGAAATGGGATTTATCCTCTGGAGTTCACTTCTAGGTTTGGATTCCCCCAAGTTTTTATTCAGCGGGCAGGTCTTTCTGAACCTATAAGCGCGCTGTTAATGGGTGTTGCAGAAGGGACCAAAAACCAAATCCAAGTAAAAAAAGGGTTCCAGGTGGGTGCATATATTGTGGTACCCCCATTTCCATATGATGATAAAAAGACCTTTGAGCTTTTTTCAAAAGATGCTGTAATAGTGTTTAAAAAGGATCAGAAAGAAGGCGTGCATCCTATGCATGTAAAAATGGTGAACGAACAATGGCTCATTACGGGGAATACCGGAATTGCGGTCTTGGTGACCGGTACCGGGATTACCATGCGTGACGCCCAGCGAAATATGTATAACAGAATGAAGAATGTCATTGTCAACAATGGATACTACCGTACCGATATTGGGGACCGATGGTTGGAAGATTCAGATAAATTATGGTCATGGGGTCTATTATAGATTTATGCCAAAACAATAGGCAATTTCTAAAGTGGCAAGGTCCATTGGATCAATTCTTGGCGGCAATGCCAGAAGAATGGCACTGGGATTTCTTCATTTACATGGATAATGCTAAGGACTGTATAGAGCTATTCGCCATAACAGTGGATGACCAAATTGTGTCAGGAGGAATGGTATTTAAAGGGCTGCCCCCTGAAATGAAAATTTTTGAGAGGGAAGTGGAACATTACCCAGAAAACGGTTATTTATATATTGGATTTCTATTTGTAGTACCAGAATATAGGGGACAGGATATAGGTAGCACTTGGCTGGAATGTATTAGAGCCCTGTATGGTGAAAAAGGATTCTGGCTTACTGTTGAAGAACCTGGCTTAGTTGGGTTTTATGAAAAAAACGGATTCAAATGGACCAGCACCCTAAAACGGGGACCTATTATCGAAGAGCTATTGATATTGGAACCATTGAAGCATATGGGGGTTGAAAAAGCCACTTGTTAATAAGTTCTTTATTTCTTAGTAAGATTATTGGCATGAAGAAAAAATCAACTTCTGGAAAAACCATGGTCCAATCTTGCCCAACTTATCACTGAAAATCAGTTTGGCAAAACGGTAGGTCACGTTCCCAGGTATTTCAAAAAATAGGCCATCAGGATACTAACTATCAAACCTATGTTCACCTTGGCAAAATCCTTTCCAATGACCCTATAGGCAGATTTCATTTCCTTTTTCTTCAAAGAATAGTTGAGGGCCAATTCCCTACCGGCCAAAATACCTACGAAGGCCCAGGTAGTGCTCATGGGAACATTCGTAAAGTTCCCAAAGCCCATTAGAAGAAGGCCGTAGCACAGGTCGATAATTGTAGCGGATCGTATATTTTGTGTGTTCATTTTCTTGCTTACCACCTCTTGGATTCTTCCCCCTCTATTTCTAAATGTATAGGCCATCAAGCCCAAAATCACCAGTAAGGAAATCAATAGTTCGTTCAGGTCAAGTCTTCTGGGCAAGAAGACAAAAATATTGGCAAAATCCTGGATGAGCCATTGTGTCCAAAGAAATGCTGTGGAAATCCATTGCGCCGCCAACCAAAACCTTTTTCGTTTTTTGATATCCATGAGACGTAACGAAGCCTTGGATTCAAGGGTCCTTGCAAGAACGATATATAGAAGGAATGCTAGAACAAAGGCCAGAACATATCCCATGAGCGATTTCAAGAGCATCTTTTCGATCACCTGCGTTGAGGAAAAGACACTTAAAATCATGAAGGTGGTACTAACAGGAATGCCGTATCGGGTAATAATCAATAAAGACAACGGTGCAATCAGATACCACCAATGCAATTGTTCCGGAAGGGGAATCTGGTCCAATCTACCAAAGGAAACGTCCCCGTTATATTGTACATAGCCCACAACCAGGGTAATCAGCAAAATTATACCGGCAAATCCCCACAGAACATACCAAGGTCGCTTATGGTTTGAAGACAGGAAGGTACCCAACGTCTGAATGATATCATTGCCAATTACGGCATAGGCGGCAATGAGAAAGCCCAAATAACCAACAATAGCATCCATAGTTCAAATTTGATACAAAGTAAATAAACACTGGAATGTCAAATTTTTTCTACCCTATATTCTAAAAACAATTAACAATTCCTTAACGAAAGATAATCTACCTTTAACTCAAATTTCGGGTCAGGTGGGTTTCATTAAACTCCTTTTGTTTGTGCACGTTCTGTGGACATTTAACCAACAATGCCCCACTCTTCATTTTTCTAAAAATACAAAGGATTTTAAGCCAAAATATGAATTCGCGCATGAGAGGTCGCAGCATTTTACGCACCAATTGCATGATTCCCATTTAGTAAGTTCACCAAGTCAAGCAAGCCACAAGCCAAAGATCGAGTTCAAATACTCCGTAAATACCTCAATTGTTTTTTCATTCTTTTCTGAAAAAGTAAAAAAGCCGTTAAAAACGGTAAAGGCAATAAGTGTCTTTTACGAAAGACAACTACTTTATCCCTTCCATAGTTTTCCTTGACGTAGCAATCCTTGTACTACACAAGAAGCTTATACAAAAGGATTTTTAACATTTATATAATTCAAAACAAAAACTATGGACTTTTCAATGGGCCTTGTGTCCGCAATCGTAACGGCCTCGATTTTTATGCCGTTCTTCTATGCCGCCTATTTGGGCAAGCAACAACAGAAAATAATAAACAAAGTATTCAAACAAGAGATTGATCTTTTTGGATACTCTTTCGATGACCTTGAACAATGGCGAAACAATTTGATTGGTTGGGACAACACCCATTCAATTTTGGTGTATATGCGCTATTCCTCAAATGTTTTGGATAAACAGGAAATACTAATTTCCAAAATAGTGGATTGCAATGTTTTGGTTGAAGATAGGAAAGTACGAAGAAATGGAAAGATAGATTCCACCCTTCTAAAAGTTGACCTAAGACTTGAAATATCAAAGAGAAAAGAAAATGTAATATTTCTTAACTTCTATGATTGTTATGGCAACTACATGGAAGACCATGAGATCGCTAGGGCAGAAAAGTGGAAGAAACTGATCCTGAGAAATTGCACACCACAAAGGCCCTTAAAATCCGCAGCCTAAAACTTTTCATTATCTCTTAATATGACAATACCTTTGGTTATCATCATCTTTATAGTTGGGTATCTTCTTATTGCCTTGGAGCATAAAATTCATGTTAACAAAGCGGCCACTGCCTTGTTCATCGGCGTAGTTTTATGGGTCATTTTGGCTCTAAATGTAGAAAGTTCTACGGTCTTCAGTGATTTAGCGCATCACTTTGAACAAATAGCGGAAATCCTATTTTTTCTTTTGGGTGCCATGACCATTGTAGAACTGATCGATGTGCACCATGGGTTTGAAATCGTTCAAAACTTCATTCGTACTAAAAGCAGGATTTATCTTCTATGGATTTTGGCCTTTGTGACTTTCTTTCTTTCCGCAGTACTCGATAACATGACTACCACCATAGTAATGGTTGCATTATTGAAAAAGCTATTCTCCAAGACGGATGATCGGTGGTTTTTCGCTGGCTTTGTAATTATTGCAGCGAATGCAGGTGGTGCCTGGTCCCCCATCGGGGATGTCACCACTATTATGCTATGGAATGCCAATTATGTCAGTTCCTTTGAAATCTTAAAGACAGTATTTCTACCAAGCTTGGCATCACTACTTCTGCCTTTGATATTCACGGGCTTTTCAGGTTCCAAGGTCTTTCATGGAACTCTGGAGGCTGATAACCGCCAGATTAATTCTATCAATTCAAAGGATGGTAAATTTATATTGATACTGGGGGTGCTGTTACTTTTGTTTGTTCCTGTTTTTAAAAGCTATACCCACTTGCCACCATTTATGGGAATGTTGTTTGCCCTATCGATATTATGGTTGGTCACCGAGGTTTTACATCGAAAAAAGGATAAAGAGACCCAACGCCAATATTCGGTTGCTGAAACACTAAGGCGAATAGACACGCCTAGTGTGTTGTTCTTTCTGGGAATCTTATTAGCGGTTTCATCGCTTGAATCCCTTGGGGTTTTGGAAAGTTTTGGAAAATCGATGGAGCAAAACTTTGGTAATTTTTATGTCTCCAATGCATTTCTTGGCCTTTTATCAGCTGTTATTGACAACGTTCCCCTGGTTGCGGGCGCCATGGGCATGTATTCATTTGATGTGTATCCTCCCGACCACGCTTTTTGGACTTTTCTCGCCTATTGCGCCGGTACGGGCGGAAGTACGTTGATTATTGGTTCGGCAGCAGGGGTGGCTGCAATGGGCCTTTTGAACATAGACTTTCTATGGTACGTTAAACGGTTTTCGCTCTTAGCCCTGATGGGATATGTGGCCGGCATTTTGGTATATCTCATCCAATGACTAAGAAAGATTTACATAAGGTGACCCCAGGGGCACTTTTGGTCACCTTGGGAATCGTTAAAAACAAAAAAATACGTTGAAACAACTTCTCAGAAAAAAACTTTGGCGCAGCTCCAGGCCGAATCGAAGCAATCTTACCTAAAAAGGTCTTTGGCAGTTTTTGACCTGACCTTGCTCGGTATCGGTGCCATTATCGGCACGGGAATTTTTGTACTTACCGGGGAGGCCGCAGCAGGTACCGAACATGCCATGGGCGCTGGCCCCGCGCTTACCATTTCATTTGTGATCACCGGCCTGGCCTGTCTATTCGCGGCACTTTGTTATGCAGAATTTGCTTCGATGATTCCGGTATCAGGTAGTGCCTATACCTATGCCTACAACTCATTCGGCTAACTGATTGCCTGGATCATCGGTTGGGATTTGGTATTGGAATAATCCGTTGGCAATGTAGCTGTTGCCATTGGTTGGTCAGGCTACTTTAAGAATTTATTGGATGGTTTTGGCCTTTACCTTCCTGGTTGGATTATTGCCCCTACAGGCACGAATATGATACAACTGCCATCTGTTGCATGGACAGAGATGACTCCAGATCTTATTTCGAAATTTGGGGAAATGGTAAACACCATGCCCCAGGTTACATCAATCCTTAATCTACCCGCTTTGGTAGTCACAATTGCTGTTACTCTACTACTTTACATTGGTATCAAAGAATCGGCCAAGGTCAATGCAACCTTGGTCATTGTCAAATTGGTGTTGATCGGGCTCTTTCTCTGGTTCGGCCTTCCCCATTTTAATCCCTCTGAGCATTGGAAAGATTTTGCACCCAATGGCTGGCAGGGCATTATGACAGGGGCAGCTCCAAGGCTTTCGGTTCGAATTTCAAGGGCAAAGCTTTAAGGGCAGTGAAATCAACCGGAATATGTCCATGGCCGGAATTGGTAGGGAATTGACACAATACAACACCCCACAGAAAATCGTTTCGACAAAGAACACCATCAAAATATTGGACAAAGTGGTGCCGGTTCCCGAAAAGCTCTTAGCATCCTTTGTTAAAAAGGCAATCAGAAAATCCATCGACATTGGAATGGGCATTTAAATTTAAAGTGATATGAACAAACTTGAAACCATCACACAACTATTGGTAAACGAGCTGACCGACTTTGATAAGAACGTACAACAATTAAGCGACCAAATGGAAAGAGCTGAATCTCTTCGGGTTAAATTTGATGTGGCACCTATTAAAGGTTTAATCTTACAGTTGGAAGAATTGAGCAAACGTGAAAAGGAAAGAAGTGAACACTACCTGGACCGTTTGAAACGTAACCTAAAACAGGCCAAAATCTATCCGAAATGGGCGGTTGTCACCTTTATGGTATTCTATGGAATTTCATTATCAACCGGGTTCTATGCCTACATGTTAAAATCAGATATGGAGAATGAAAAAAATGAGGCTTTTTTGCAGGGTGAAAGAAATGGAATAATGCATTTAGAACAGTTTTTAAAAGAAACACCTGGTGCAACTAAACTTTACGACGAATGGCGCATTCATAAAAGCAAAAAGTAGATTATCGTGAAAATCCGAATAGAAAGCTATTCTCATTTTACTACCGTACTTGGTTTTTCGTAGTATTTTTTCCGCAACCAAAATGCCACCCGTACTAATAAAATCAATGCGGGAACTTCAACCAAAGGACCGATAACACCTGCAAACGCTTGTCCTGAGTTAAGCCCAAAGACCGCAATAGCAACCGCAATAGCCAGTTCAAAGTTATTTCCTGCTGCGGTGAAGGCTACCGATGCTGTTTTGTCATACTCCGCACCCATCGCTTTAGTAAAGAAAAAGCCGATAATGAACATCACCGTAAAATAGACTAACAATGGAATCGCAATGATGACTACATCCATTGGTATTTCAACAATCAGTTCACCTTTAAGTGAAAACATTACTATAATAGTAAACAATAACGCAATAAGGGTTAAGGGTGAAATGGTAGGTATAAATTTTTTGGTGTACCATTCTTCTCCTTTTAGTTTCACCAAAACCAATCTGCTTAAAATACCCATCAAGAATGGAATACCTAAATAGATAGCAACACTTTCTGCAATTGTTGCAATTGAAATATCTACAATAGCTCCTTCAAACCCATATAATGGTGGTAGCTTGGTTATAAACAACCAAGCATAAAAACTATAAGCAAAAACTTGAAAAATGCTGTTTAAGGCAACTAAACCTGCACCGTATTCACTACTTCCTTCGGCTAGGTCGTTCCATACCAAAACCATCGCAATGCAACGTGCCAAGCCAATTAGGATTAACCCAACCATATATTCAGGATAATCACGTAAAAAGGTAACTGCCAAGATGAACATTAAAACTGGACCAATAACCCAGTTTAGAATTAAGGAAATGGAGAGTATTTTTACATTTTTGAATACTTTGGGCAGTAAGGCATAATTTACTTTGGCCAAAGGCGGATACATCATAATAATTAAGCCAATTGCTATTGGAATGTTGGTTGTACCTGAACTAAAGCTATTTATGACATCAGGAACGCTTGGGAAAAAATATCCTAAACCTACTCCTAAAGCCATTGCAACAAATATCCACAAGGTTAGATTTTTATCTAAAAAACTTAATTTTTTTGCCGCCATAGTTATGCTTTTATTTGAGAGAATATGTAATACATTTCGGTTGCAATTTGCTCACTACGTTCTATATACTTTTGAGCTTGTAGTGGTGTATTGTCAAATGCTTTTGGATCTTCAAACATAATTGGGATGCGCTTTTCTGCTCCTGGCACAAAAGGACAGGCTTCGTTTGCCGAATCACAGGTCATTATTGCGACAAAACCGGATTTTGGATTAAAATCATCATCCAACTTCTTTGAAAAGCCTATGATTGGGTGTTCATTGTCCGCATATTTAATGCTATAAACAGGGTTTTTGTTTTTTGAAATCTGGTATATTTCAAATCCTGAATTTTGTAATGTTTCAGCAATCATTGGAAAAAGTGCCGTGGCCTCTGTTCCTCCAGAATAACAAAACACACTTTTAATATTAAAGTAGTTTGCCATGGTCTGTGCCCATACTTGCGATAAATGGCTTCTACGCGAATTATGCGTACAGATGAAGTTGATTCGGATGTCTTGACCTCTCGAAACTTTTGACTGGATAATATCTATTAGCGGTTGTAAAATTGATTTTCGCTCTTCGGAAATGGTCGCGGGATCTAAATTCTTGATTGTCTTTTCAATTTCCGGAAACACGGTTGACTGCTTTGTCATCATTTTTTGGTTCTATATATTGGTTAACAACAGTTTCCATCTGGGGTACAACAAGGTTCTGCGTCCACCACGGATAAGTTGAATTTTGGATTTTCGGTATGGATGCCACATTTATCCCTAGCAAGACAATCGGTCTGCTTGGAAGTGAGCAGGAAATATTTACCATCGAATTCCAGACCAAACTTCCCTATGGTCTCCCCTTGGTATTCTACCTCAATTTCCAAATCTTCAATACCTAAAACTTTTTCTGAAAGTTCAATGATATTGAGTAGTTTTTCCGGATGTATCCTATGGTCATAATCATCAGCGTTCCAAAGTTGAAAATTGGCAACTTCCTCATTACGTACAGTCCCGCCACAGTCTATAAAGTGTTTGGTAATCCTGCCAACTTCAGTAACGTGAAAATGGCTGGGGACTAAATCGCCATTGGGTAGCTTAAAAGCAATTCTGTCCAATTGGGTAAGCTGTTCTTTAATTTGTGATAGTTTCATAATTCCTTTTGTTTTTGTGATTGGGTCAAATAATCGATTCTAGAAGCTACGTAGAGCATTTCTTTGGCTATGGTTTCAGGAGAATCTAGGGGAACATATACTTGCATTGGATCATCCCCCATTTCCAAATTATCTTCTACGAAAACCTTTAAACTTTTTTCCAAATTTCTAAGGGAACTTAAGTCCTTATAGTATTCATTCCAACTATCGGACCCAAAATTGATAGTATATGAGTATAGCTTCTTGTCGCTCGCATTACTTACCTTGAAGCCATGCTGTTTAAGCGTTGCCAACGCATGTAAGGGCTCGTTTGCAACCTTGATTCCAGCAGATTGAATGTTGTAACCCCCAAGCTCATACTTTATTAAACCCGTTTTCAGCCAAATAGCAGCGAGTTGGCTCTTTGTTTTGTTATTGCTGTCTATGAAAACAAGGCCCGTGTTTTCATTAACCCTGTTTTCCTTATAAATCCTTGAGGCCAATTGGTCAAGCAAAATTTTCCTTTCCTGTTCTATACTGGAAAAACTTGTTTCAATGGGAACTATCGATTTCAAGATCTTATTTCTTAGTTTTTGAGAATGTAGTGCTTGCTGAGAGAGAATCAGCATTATAGACATGACTAAAATTCCTTTGGTTTTCATAATGACATTAATCTATTTATTTATTGCAATAAAACGATTAATTGATGTAAATTTTTTTAGCAGCAGTCTTCATTCTCGGGAAGGTCCTGGTTTAGAAAATCCTCCATAACTGATTTCATCGCCGTCCAATTATCCTTGTCGATACAATAGCATACACTTGTTCCCTCGACATTGCCCTTGACCAATCCCAAGTTCCTCAGCTCCTTAAGGTGTTGTGATATCGTTGGCTGGGCCAAACCAATTTCATCGACCAGACTCCCGCAGTAACAACTGTCCATTTTGAACAATTGTTGCAGAATAGCAACACGCGCCGGATGCCCAAAGGCCTTGGCGAATATCGCAATTTGATTCTGGTGATCAGTGAATATTTCTGTTTTGGCGAGTCCCATTCCTATTATTTAATTGCAATATTACAATTAATAATCATCTCCCACATCAATTTTAACATAATTTACCAGGCATATAGCAAAATTTTAAATTTTTCAGAAACGTCCCTTTGTTGTTTCTTTATATTCATCCAATGGATTGACAATTTTCAGGGCAGAACGTATTGAAAAAGTTAGATTCAGATGGAGGCTAAACTCATTTCGGATAGTCTTATTAACACTAGTTGTTTTTTAAATTTGACTAATGGGACGTCGAGAAAAGTAGAAATCAAAAAGTGCCGATAATGCTTCCTTAAACGAAATTATAAAATGGATAGGGTCTTATGTGTGGATATCATCTTTTAGTACCATATTCTTCTTTTAATCCATCATTTTAATCCCGACCTTTACCTTATAGCCTACAAACAAGTAAGAATGAATTCGGTAGAAGCCAAACTAAAGGAGCGAGTAAAGGAACTTACCTGTCTTTATGAGGTAACATCCATAATCGTGAATTCCGACTATGATCAGTTGGAAGCATCTCTGGAGGCGATTACCTATTGCCTAAAAAGAGGTTGGCAATTTGTAGAAGATACCGAGGCCCACATAAAGGTCAACGAATACGAAGCCCGGACAAAGGGCTATGGATCCGATAGGGTGAGCCTGAGTGCCGATATCAAGATTTTTAATTCCGTGGAAGGCCAAGTTACGGTCGGGTATCCATCATCAAAATATACCTTGGAAGATTTTTTGGAAGAGGAGCGGACCTTATTGCACAATGTCAGCCTGGCCGTGGGGAACCTTATGGAGCGCAAGCAGATTCGTGACAACGACATTGCCACCCGAAAACAAATGGAGCGGGCCGACCGTTTGCATATACTGGGAGAGATAACCGCAGGAATAGCCCATGAACTCAATACGCCTTTGGCAAACATTCTTGGCTTTGCAGAATTATTACAAGAAAGCATTGTAGACCCAGATACTTCCCGTGATCTTCAAAAAATCATGGATAATGCCATTTTTAGCCGTGAAATAGTCAAAAAACTGATGTTTTTTGCCTGTGAGATGCCTCGTGAAATGAGTTCGATTGAATTGGTCCCAGCAATCGAAAACGTACTTAAACTATTGAAGCCCCAATTAAGGGCAAAGAAAATAGAAATCAGTACCTCCTTCGACGACAGAACCTTAAGGCTAAGAGCTGATACGGTCCAATTGACCCAAGTATTGTTCAATCTAATCATGAACGCCGTTTTTTATTCTCCAGAGAAAGGGCGTATCCTAGTACAAGTTCTTCATTATGAAGGGAAAATCAGAATACGCATTGCCGACGAGGGAGCGGGTATACCACCAGAAAACGCTGATAAGGTCTTTGAACCTTTTTTTACCACCAAGCCCGTAGGTGAAGGTTCTGGCCTCGGTCTTAGTGTAGTACACGGTATCATTACCAGCCATAAAGGCACCATTTCCCATAGTCCCAATGAACCAAAGGGAACCGTTTTTACCATTGATTTTCCTAAATTGTAAATATGGCATTGCGAAAGGAAAATATATTGATTGTAGACGATGACATTGACATCCTAGAACTATTGCAACGGCACCTAAAGTCAATGGACTACCATACCTTCAAGGCCATATCGGTCAAGGAAGCCTTGTTTATCCTTAAGGATACGGAAATCGATTTACTGATTACCGATATTCAAATGCCGGAAATCGACGGACTGCAATTATTGAAATATGCCAATGAGCACCATCCTGATATGCCCAAGTTGGTCGTTACGGGCTATCCTTCCGTAGACGGGGTGTTGGAGGTCATCAAGTCGGGAGCGATGGACTATCTTACCAAACCCTTTACCAAAGCAGAGCTAAAAGATAGTCTTGCCAAGGCATTTGCCCATAGACCCAAAAAAACACCTCCAAAGCCAAAACCGGAAAATATTAACAATAATAAGTATGCGGACATGGTGGGTGAATCAGATGCCTTCCATAATGTGACCAATATTGTCGAACGGGTCAAGGATAACAAGGCCACAATACTGATTAGGGGAGAGAGTGGTACAGGAAAGGAACTTGTTGCCAGGGCCATTCATTATTCTGGTAAATATTCCCGTGCGCCCTTTATTGCCGTGAACTGTGGAGCGATTCCCGAAAACCTCCAGGAGGCGGAACTTTTCGGTTACAAAAAAGGGGCGTTCACAGGGGCCAATGAAGACCGAAATGGCTTCTTTCAGGCCGCCGAGGGCGGTACGTTATTTTTGGATGAGATCGGCACAGCTTCACTGACCGTGCAAACAAAACTATTGAGGGCTTTACAGGAAAAGGAGATTACAAAAGTAGGGTCACAGAAAGCGCAAAAAGTGGATATTCGCATTATAGCCGCTACCAATGCAGATCTAATAGAGGAAATTAAAAAGAATACCTTTCGTGAAGATCTGTATTATCGCCTAACGGTAGTCGAAATCAATGTGCCGCCGTTGCGTGAACGCAAATCCGATATTCCGCTTTTGGTAGAGAAATTTTTGAGAAAATATGGGGTCGAGTACAAGGATCGCTTATTGCGAATCGCACCCGAAGCACTTCAGGTATTGGAACGCTATTACTGGCCGGGCAATATCAGGGAACTGGAGAATATCATACAACGGGCCATTATTATGTCAGATGGCATTATAGGGGTAAAAGACCTTCCGGATTTATTGAAATATCAGATAGAGTTTCCCGAAAGGGGCTTCGTACCATTAAGGGAAATGGAAAAAGAATACGTAAAGAGAGTATTGGCACACACCCAGGGCAACAAAAGTAAAGCCGCCGAAATTCTTCAAATAGACCGCAAGACATTACGTGATAAACTTTCTTAATAGTGTTCGGTTTTTCCCCAACTGGGGAATTTTTCCTCACTTTTAAAAATCCCTCTTTAAAAAAAATCAATTTTATATACCTGATATTCAGTTATATGGTTTTTTTGGCACGGCTGTTTCTATTTAGGGGCATAGCGTTTGCCTTTTAATGTGTGAATTTAATCAGTAACCTTTAAAAGTAAATAGTTATGATAAAGTATGTATTTGCCCTCATGTTTTCAGTAAGTGTGTTGAACGCTCAAGTTAGCGATGAACAAACAAGGATAGACGTTAAAGTAGGTGATGTATTTGAGATAGGGAAACCCGAAACCAACAAATACAAGCACATTGAATTTCCTAGAGCAAATTTCATCATTAAGAGAGGCGGTATCGCCAATTACAAGAGTGTATTGGGAGAGAAAGTCGTTGTAAGCTCTATTAAAGAAAAAAGGAACGGCACCACAGAAGTAAGGATAAAGAAAGTCGACGGCCACCGCTTTTTTGGAAGCCATCCTTCCGTTACCGTCGATATTGACGAAGCCCTCAATTCTGGTGAGTTGATGACAAAATAATCATTTTGGTTGGTTGATGGGATCCACCTGTTCAGGTTACTCGAGTGGGAATAGCCGTCAGGTGGATTTTTTATCTGGGGAAAATCTTATTCACGTATCTAAATAGATGTAAGAAACTTAAAATAGAGACCATGTTCGCGAAGCTTTCCATACCCCAACGGTTACATGCAGGGCTTATCCTTGTTATGGCGTTCCTTCTGGTACTAGGTTCCAACCGATTGGACAAAAAACATTTTGAAACGGTACAGAATACCGTAAACTCCGTCTACAAAGACCGAGTAATGGTACAGGATTTCATATATCAACTGAACAACATTTTTCATACTAAAGAGCTTGAACTGACCAGAACAGGACAGTTTACCATGGACGACCATCAAAATGGAAAGATAAGACAGTTGTTGGACGATTTTGCAATGACCGAGCTTACTGCCAAAGAGTCCAATCTATTGTATGATCTTGATAATACCTATCAAACCTTGATCAAGGTAAAAGAAACCGATAACGGTATGGCAATAGAAAAAACGGCACTGGTCAGTAAACAGTTTGATGAAATTCAAACAAAGTTGGATGGTTTGGCCCAAATTCAATTGAACGAAAGCGGTCAATTGACCCAACTTTCCAACAAGTCCTTGGGCATGAACTCGCTAATGTCAAATTTGGAAATCGCCTTTTTGATAGTAATTGGGATATTGATGCTGGCACTCATATTTTATCCGGGTAAAAGCCCCATATACTAAAATCAAATTGTGGATAATGGAATCAAGACACAATGGGTAAGAACGTTCTAATAGTTGAGCAAAAGGAGTATGTTCTGATAAAGCGGGCCATCAACCTTTCGATCTTTATTCAAGACATGACCTTGAAAGCAATTTTGGAAAGATATTCGGTTGCTTTGGAAACCGCCAAAATTATCTCCGAGAGTGATATGCCAAAGAATATAATACGAATCAATTCAAAGGTTACTATCGAATACCCAGATGGCAAATTGGAAACGTTTCAATTGGCATTACCTTCAGAGTTGGGCATTAACCAAAACAAGTTATCCATTTTTACGGACAAAGGAGCATTGGTCTTTGGGCGGATGGAAGGTATAAGTATCAATAGTACCTCCATGCAAACCTCGGAAAGATTTATAATAAAGGAGGTTAGGCAACGGAGCAATAATATTGGGTTGGATATGGTACTTTAAACGATCGTTTCGAGAATCGCAAAGTTCAAACTATTAGGAGACACATAAGAAAACTCTTAATTCTCATCGTAGTTAATTGTTAAACTAAAGGGTTATTCCTATTTTGCTTTTTTATTTCTCCCCCATTTAACCTTACTTAGTTTGAATAATCAATCTCGTTGACATTAATGCCAATATTCCAGACCTCGGTACTCAAAAAATATCTTTCCCAACAGGATAATTTGCTGGTTGAAAAGGCCTACCAAGCCTAAACAAACCCCAAATCCGCCGTAGAAAACGGTTGTATGCCATGAACAAGGACCAAATAAGTATTTACACCAAAATAGATGGGTCTTCCACGATCAAGATAGCGCCCTTTGACGTTTCAAAAAGGTATACCAAGCCGCACAAACACAATAAATATTTGGAACTGGTCTATTTTAGTAAAGGTTCCGGGTTCCATTATGTAGATACGGTAGGCTATGCAATTACGCCTTCCATCGTTTTTTTGATTAAAAAGGACGAAGTGCACCATTGGGAAATAGATGTGGAGCCCAAAGGCTTTGTCATTATTTTCAAGGAGGCCTTTCTTAACGGCACCCTGGATAAGCGCATAAACCAACAATTGGAACAGCTCAGTAACGAACAGAGCCTAAAAATTCCCCATGACCCGCACATAGACAGTCTTTTTGAGGTACTTTGTAAGGAATATGATTCGGGCAGCGCCCTGCAACCAGATGTGGTGGAAGGTACCCTCAAGGCCCTGCTGGCAAAAATCATTGGGCATGCCAACCCAGGAAATACCGCAAACACTGGGGATAGGCTTACTAGATTCCAACTATTATTGGAGGAAAAACTTAAGAACGATGTTACCTTTTATGCGGAAAAGCTCAACACCACGGCCCAGAACCTAACGGCCCAATGCAAGGTGCGATATTCAAAAACAGCTTCGGAGATCATTGCCCAAGAAATCATCAAGGAATCGAAACGTATGCTCCGCTACACCAATGCCACCGTCACCGAAATCGCCTATAGCTTCGAGTTTAAGGACGTTTCCCATTTCGTAAAATACTTCAAAAGAAATACGGGAAAGACCCCTTTGCAGTTCAGGCGTAGGGAATGATACCGTACATTTTTCAAATAGACCACAAATGCCGCTGCCTTGGCCGTATTTTTACGTTTGGTTTTTCCTGTAAATCATACCATCCCATGAGAATTTTTATAGCTGCCTTCCTGTTCTTCATTACGTTTTCAACGAATTCATTCGGTCAGCTTAGCGGAAAGTTTGTAGATGCATCCAACAATTATCCCTTGGAATACGCAACGGCCGCCCTATTCGACCAGGAAAACGGCACCTTGATTACCGGGGTAATCACGGATATAGACGGTCTATTCTTGATAGATGACATTAAGAAGGGAACCTATTATCTGGAAGCATCTTTTATTGGCTACAACTCACAAACGGTTCGCGATATTATAATTGATAGCAAGAACGAAGAAATCGATTTGGGAACGCTTGCGTTGACCATTGGGGAAAACCAATTGGAGGAAGTGGTGGTGGAAGGGGAAATGGCAACGGTCATCAACAAAATAGACCGTCAGGTGTTCGATGCCAAGCAGTTCCAGAATAGCCAAGGGGGAACTGCGACGGACGTGCTTCGGAATGTACCCGCTGTATCGGTCAACGGTCTTGGTGAGATAAGCGTTCGTGGAAGTACCGGCTTCGTAGTGCTGCTCAACGGAAAACCGGTACAGGGCAGTGCATCCACCCTGCTGAACCAGCTCCCCGCCAATGCCATAGAGCGTGTGGAACTCATTACGGCACCATCCGCCAGATATGACCCCGAAGGCAAGGCGGGTATCCTGAACATCCTTACCAAAAAGGGTGCGGCCGATGGCAGCTTTGCACAGTTCAACCTAAAGGGCGGTTTTCCGTCCATCGAGCGGTACGGCAATGCGGAGGCGCACCAACGTTACGGAATAGACGGCACCTATAACATCAGAAAGGGCAACTGGAACATATCCCTTGGAGCGAACTACCAGCGTAACGATCTAGGGGGAAGACGTGAGGGCGACGTGTTCACCATCATTCAGGACACCTTGACACGGTTTCCTTCCAGTGGGGAACGCAGTTTTGACGAACTGAACTACAGTGGTCGTTTTACCGTGGATTTCACCCCAGATTCCCTGAACACTTTTTCATTGGGATTCTATGCCGGAAAACGAAGCAAGGACCGTACCGCGGATATCCTTTATTTTGATAACCATGCCATTACCCCTGCCGATGGAGGGGAACGGCTGTATACCTTACAATATTTCAACGAGAACTTGAGGATAAGACGGGGCGATTTTGTTCTGGGAAGTATAGATTATGCGCACACGTTCGGTGACGGTTCAAAACTTTCCACTTCCTTTTTGCACGAATATACACTGCTTGGGGGACCAACTACCAACCAAAACCTTGGCTTTCCAAATACCAATATTGTGCTGCAGGACGAATTCAATACCAATGACAACCCACTCAACGGCATCCGCTTTCAGGCCGATTATGTCTGGAAACCTTGGTCCATCGGACAACTGGAGACCGGATACCAATATCGCTATCTTGATCATACGGGGGATTTTGTATACGAACGCCTGAACAATACCACCGGAATTTTTGAACTGATCCCGGAATTTTCCAGTGAAGTAGATTTGAGACGCACCCTACATTCAGGATATGCACAACTAAGCGGGTCTAAAGGGAAATGGGACTATACGGCCGGTACCCGTGTCGAGGCAATGCAAAGGGATTTTGATCTGCGTGACAAGACAAATACCATTGATACAACCTATGTTTATAACTACGTAAAATTGTTTCCTTCGGCATCATTACAATACACCTTTGCGGATATTACAAAGCTCAAGGCCGCCTATAGCAAACGGGTGGAGCGTACCACGACCTTTAAGATGAATCCCTTCCCGGAAAGGGAACATTCAGAGACACTCGAACAAGGGGACCCTACCCTAAGACCCGAATTCATCGACCTTTTTGAAGTGGGCATCAGTAAGAACCTGCACCAGGGAAATTCCGTTTTTGCCACTGCCTATTACCGCAACACCGAAAATTTGGTAAATAGGGTGAACACCGTTTTTAACGATACCATTTTGAACCGTATTTACAGTAACGTAGGTAAGGCCAAGGCTTTTGGTGTGGAATTAGGTGCGGAACTAAAACCTTTGAAAAATTGGAAGAATTTTATAGGTGCGAACCTTTACAAATATCGTATCGACGGAAACTTTGACAACAGGACAGTGGAAACGGAAGCTTTTATCTACTCTATCAATGCGAACAGCACTATTGATTTTTCGGATACGGCCTCGGCACAGTTCACCCTCAACTATCTATCTGCTCAGAATACCGCCCAGGGGGAGGATTCACGGTTCTATTCCCCAAATCTGACGCTGCGAAAGACCTTCTTTGATGACCGTCTTACGGCCACACTGCAATGGCAGAACATAGATTTAGGTTTGTTGGATTCCAACGAACAACGGATTACAACCTTTAGGGATGGCGAATTCTTTACTACTACCAATTACGTCTACGAAGTGGATATGGTCATTCTTAACCTGACTTATACCTTCAACAGGAACACGGATAAGTCAAGGTTCATCGATAGTGAGTTTGGAAAGAAGGAGTTTTAGGATAACTTAAAAAGAAGCCCGGAACACGAGGAATAGCTACAAAAGCGATTTTGAACGAAACAAAGGAAAATAATAATTACCTATCCTATAATTCTTTTTCATTTCTATTTTTAGCCTTCTTAAAATCAATTCGCAAAAGGAGTAACCCTAAGTTGAAAGCGACAAATAAAAGCACTTAACATTATATGTTGGCATATCACCACTCTTTTTGCCACCCATTAAAAAACAAACCACTCTAAATAAAAAGCTTAATAGGATTTTCCTTGGTCCCACCTGTATCTGTTTTAATTTTCAGGATTTCTAAGGTAATTTTTGGAATCTCTTGGTGCCTAACGCCACTAATATGGGATTAAAGAAAAAATAGTAACGTTAACAATTTTTCTTGCAATAGATAATCTCCAAATTGACACAAAGCCTAATCCGTATTTTGAAACTGAAAAGCTCGACAGATTTAGCCTTTTTTCATAGGTTTAATGATAACCACACCTATACGTCACCTAGCTCCTAAAACCAACATAGGTAAACACATACGCCATGGGGTAGCTTTTTTTTCCTACCTCATACATTTACATAGATTTTCATTTGGTGGTGTTCATAAATGGGTTTTTACAATGTCCAGTTTTTTAATAAATAAACTGGACACTTAAGATTAAAGTAATTCAAAAAAAAAGATAGCTGAGTACTGAAAAAATACTGGCAAACCATGGCATATTTACTTTTAGTAAGAGCTTTTGGATATATCCATATTTGCTAAATATCATTAAATATCATATCTTCGATATTGTAAAACGTTAAAAATGAATATCAGTTTCACAAAAAAGCAGGAAGAGTATATCTCTAAACAAGTAGCCTCAGGTGAATATCAGAACAATAGTGAGGTAATCAGGGATGCACTTAGGTTACATGAAATTTATAGAGAAAAAGTGATTGCGGATTTGAGAGCTGAGATTGAAAAAGGATGGAATGGTCCTGACAGCGAAATTTCCGTAGCTGACATTATAGCCTCTAGGAAATAATCAATGAATCGTTTTATTCTTTCAGAAGCGGCCAAAAACGACCTTCAAGAAATTTATGATTTTGGAATCTTTAAATTCGGTCGTTCGCAGGCTGCCAAATATTTGGAAGGAATTCAAGTAGGTCTTGAAAAAATATCTAAAAATCCGGACATTGGAAGGCGCAGGAACGAGATAAAATTGGAATTATTTAGTTTTCCATATAGGTCGCACATTATTTTTTATCGAATTTTGCCCGACCGTATTAGGATTGTGAGGGTTTTACATGGTCGACGTGATCTTCCAAAGCACTTAAAATGAGGCACATATTTTTACACCCCATTTACATCCAATACCACTTAACCCCCCGTAAACAGGAGATAGTTACTTCCTGTATCATGGAAATAAGCTAAGTACTCTTTTTAAATCAACAAACACCTCAAATAAAGTAGGTTACCCTTGAATTATTTTAGGGAATCAATTACGGCTCCGCAGGTCAACATGGCATCCCCAAAATAAGGGTTTTTAATTTCTTTCTCAGTACTCAACCATAGGGCACCCTTATTGCTATTCGCCATAGGACATTGCTGGATGTATAGCGTTTTTTCAAAGGTGTTTAAGTTTCTAGTGATCGCTACCAAATGCTCGTTAAACGATACGAAATGGGCTCTTTGATTTTCTATATCCTGATTTCCTAAAATTGCCCGTATCATTTCAGTAATTTTGCCGAAATGGTCCTTTTCCATTTTACCTAATTCCGAATTATCGATTTTCTGCAATGCTTCCATCATCGCTTTGGCTTCCTTAGACGTTTGTTCCGCGTTACCCAATACAAGGGAATTCTTCAAATTTAAATAAGCAGGTAAGGCCATTTTGAATTGGTTTTGAAATGCATCGGTGAATTCCATTTTAGGTATTGTATTAACATAACCTGACAAACTATTTACACCGATTTTATTCATCATACTTCTTTTACCCTGCAATTGGGCTGCGGCATCCACCGTAAAGGTGCCATTGGTGACAATTTCCTCGCCAGCTTCCAACCCAGAAGGCACTTGAATTTGCTCACCGATTCTAGTTCCCAACATCACTTCACGCATCTCAAATACGGGTTCGTCCTTTTTCACCTTTACATAGACCAATGAGCGTTCCCCGGTCCACATAATGGCGGATGTTGGAACCAATAGTTCTTTTTCACTTTCTCCACCATGAATACCTTCGATTGCGCCCGAAACGAACATCCCCGGTTTAAAAATGTCCTCCTCATTCTTTAGAGTGGCCCTAACTGTTACTGTTCTCGTAGCATTGTCCAAAATAGGATCTATAAAGGCTATTTCACCATCAAAGGATTTATTTGGATATGCATTTGTGGTAATACGTATGTTCTGCCCTTTTTTGAATACGGACAGTTGACTTTCATACGCATCAAATTCTGCCCAGACCGTACTTAAGTCACTCAATTTTACAATGGGCTGTCCCTTTTTGACATAATCGCCTTCGGCACTCATAACTTCTGAAACCGTTCCCGAGACCGTTGCATACACGGGAAAAGACTCCGTTACTCTTCCAGAACTTTCAATACCGTCGATTTGTTTCTCGGTCAATTTCCAAAGCTTCAACTTATTTCTGACCGCCTGATATAGTTGGGGCTGTGAGCTTTTTAAGGATGTAGCGGTCAACAGTTCCTGTTGGGCCGCAACCAATTCTGGAGCATAAATGGATGCCAACAATTCTCCTTTGCCCACTTCCTGTCCTTCATAGTTGACATACAACTTTTCGATTCTTCCATCAAAATAGCTGGCCTGAACGGCAATGGCCTCCTCATTGACAGTTATATTGCCGGACAGATTGATGGTACCACTAACATTTGTAGACCTTGGGCCTATCACCATAGTCTGAACATTGGCCAGGGCCAGGGCATTGGCGGTCATGGTAAATTGACCGGCTGCCAGACCATCTTGCCCTGTTTCGGCCGGAATGAGGTCCATACCACAAATGGGACAGTCTCCATGCTCCGGTTGCATTATCTGGGGATGCATGGAGCAAGTCCACATTTCTTGATTAATTGATGCGTTGATGGGTGGATGGGCGGATGTATTTTCCTTACTATTGGAGAAAAAGTACCCCCCAGCAACAATTCCCAATATCAAGATCAGTAGATAAATGACATATTTTTTCATGTTTTTTTATTGTTTTTCAATGGTCAAACTTCGGCTACGATTAGTAAAGGCATGTAACATCCCTGTAATCATTTTATCGACGTCAATGAATGCCATGGATATTTCATTTTGATTTTTTTGAAGTTGAAATTATTTTACCTATCAGTTTTAAACTGGATTTCAAATGGGAAACCAGGTCCTCATCCGGGTTTGGATATGTTTGGGATTCCTGGCATAGTAATAACCAATATTCCGTTTCCTGTGCTTCCTTATATGCGATTTTGAGTTTATGAATGAAATCGGCTCTACTTTCAGCACCTTGTGCTTCCCTGGAGTTGGCCCCTATGGAGGTTCCAGACCGCATAATCTGGCGGGCAATTACGTACTTCCCAGCTTTCTCCAATTCCTCCGAATAGGCTATTATTAATAAAGCAAGTTTAAAAGTGACTTCCAATAACTCGTTCTTTCTCATACCTATATAATTCTTAAACCTTCAATCATAACATCAAACAATCCGCAAATCAAACCATCCGCAAATCTAACAATCCGCAAATCTAACAATCCGCAAATCTAACAATCCACAAATCAAAACATCCGCACATCAAACAATCCACACATCAAACAATCCACACATCAAACCCATCCGCACATCCAACAATCCACACATCAAACCATCTGCACATCAAACCCATCCACACATCAAACCCATCCACACATCAAACCCATCCACACATCAAACCATCCACACATCCAACCATCCACACATCAAACCCATCAGCACATCAAACAATCCACACATCAAACAATCCACACATCAAACAATCCACACATCAAACCCATCCACACATCCAACCATCCGCACATCAAACCATCCTTTTTTAAAGACCGATTAACATACTTATGGCCATTACGATCATAATGGCATTTTCAATAAAAGTTGCCTCTGTCATTGGCAATTTGAGTGCCGTTCCCAAACAGGCGCATTGTATGGATTTCTTATCCAAAAGTGTCCTCGTGACCCCTATCGTTGTAATTCCCAGAACGACCAGTGTGGCAATCAATGCAAAAGGCACATAAAGTCTCATCAAGAATAATACTCCTAAAATGGTCTCTATAAAGGGATATACCCAAGCATAAAAAGGTACGGCCTTTGCCAAGGGGTCGTACATTCGAAAACTATCGGGAAACCCTTTAAGATCGAGCATCTTAAAAAAGCTGAACACAATGTAGAAAAGCCCCATAAAATCAAGCATCGCCCCTTCCCAATTGGGCCTATTGTAATTGAGTAGAATCGAGGCTACGGTTATATATCCCAAGATTAAAAACAACGGCCGTAACTGCTCCAATTTCGATTTTGTTTCCGTACTTGTTTCAGCCATCGTTACCATTCGCTTTTCTGAAATGCTATATTTATCCAGAAGTGACTTTTGTAAGGTATTTACATCGATATGATGCTCCATCTCAATAATTGCTTCGGCCTTTTCCAAATCGACGGAAGCGTTCCTAACACCTTCTATTTTTGAAAGCGTCTCCTCAACATGGGTCCTGCAACCGTTACATGTCATTCCTTGTATATGGTACGTATGTTTCATGCTATTTGTTTAAACCCCTCATCCATTGAAAAGTTACTTAATAATTTCCGTCACCTTCCCACATGTGAGCATCCTATCCCCAAAATAAGGGTTACGAATTTCCTTTTCGGTCGATAACCAATAGCCTCCTTCATTGTTAAATGCCATCGGGCAGTACTGCATATAAACTTCGCCGGAAGAAATGGATGCATCCACTATCTCCATGATTTTCTTGGTTACCTCTGAAAATACGATACGTTGATCTTCAATCGCGTATGATGCTGCAATTTTTGCCAATAGTTCCTTTAAAGCGGCATCCTCCGTATTTTCCATCAGCATTTTGGCAGCCGATTGTGCTTCTACCGCATCCGAATTTACAAGTGCCGTCTTAAGATGGATATAATGCTGAAATTGGTTGCCCACTTTGCTGTCATTAAACGCCAACGCTACCTTCTCTTGACTCACCTCTTCTTTGACCTTGGTTTCACCATTGGATTTTGGTTCGTTTTTGCAGGCAACAAGCACTGCTAAGGACACTATTGCCGGAAATGTTTTGAAAAATGTTCTATTTACCATGGGTTTCCTTGATTTTGCGTGTTCAATACGTATTGATTTCATAGATTTTGAATTTAGGTCATTGATTTATTAAATAGTTGATGATGGCCGATTGCAGGTAGTACGCACGAACCGACTCAATCTGATTCATTTGAAATTTTAACTGTAATTCCTGTATGTCCAACACATCGTTAAAATCGATTGTTCCGGTTTCATAATTCTTTATTAGAATCTCCTCGGCATCTTGGGCCTGTTCCAGGTTTTTTTCTTGGGTATTGAATTTTATCCGTGCCTGATTTTGTTCCGATGTTGCCTTTGCCAAAGCCGCTTCCAGAAGGTTCAATCGTTCCGTTCTCTGAAATTCGATTTCCTTTTGGCGGAGTTCGTTCTGTTTGGATACCGAGGCAAAACGGTTGTTAAAAACCGGTATCGAAAGCGATACCATGGGCATAATGATATCCTTACCGTTGTCGTTAAATGTCATGTCGGGCCGTTCCGAAACGGGCAAGTAATCCAACCCAAACCCCACATTGGGGGCACTTTCCTTCTGGTTCAATAGTTCCGATTGTTCAACAGATTCGTATAGCCTATCATATTTGAGCAATTCCGGATTGAGAGTCAAACCGTTTTGGTCAAAAATAGGGTCTTCCATAGGAATTGTCATTTCCGGGACGACTTCCACGGCAATGGTCCCTTCCCTATTCAAAAGGCTATTAAAGCTTGCCTGCTCCGCCATATAATTTTCCCGTAGGATTTCCTTTTCCTGCTGCAATTCATTTTGCCTAATTTGCAATTTCAGGACGTCCACGGCAGATGCTTTGCCCACTTCAACCGATGTCAAAGCCAATCGTTCATAGGTTTCTAACAATTGGATATTCTCGTCCAAAATATTCTGCTTCGCCCGTATGGCGTATAACTGATAGTAGGACCGTGCGACCGAAAGGGCCAATTTCCGTTTGGCAATGGCTATTTCCACAAATTCCGTTTCCGCCATAGAGCTTGCATAGCTTGACCGTGCCGTAATCGTCCCAAACCAAGGCAGCATCTGAGAAACGGAAAAACGTGCCCGTTGCGCGCCCGTCCTTGTTTCGGGTTCACTCACAAAATATCCGGCGCTGACCGAGGTGTTGGGCAATGCATTGACCTCGTTGACCTTTTCCTTGGCAATGTCATACCTAAGCTCAAAAGCCTGAATATTGGGATTGTTCCTTTCGGCTTCCAAAATATAGGATTGCAGTTCCTGTGCATCAACAAAAAATGAAACAAGGAGCAATCCGGTAAGGGTTACAATTTTTTTCATTTACTCATTTGTTTTAGTTGATGTTCTTTCCTCCAGCTATAAAGTACTGGTAACAAGAAATAAGAGGTTACATCAATGAGCATCCCACCCATGATGGGAATAGCCATCGGGATCATAATATCACTTCCTTTTCCAGTGGATGTCAGTACGGGCAATAATGCCAGCACGGTCGTTACGGTGGTCATCAAACAAGGGCGGATACGTTTTCCAGCAGCTTGTAAAGTAGCTTTACGTACACCCTTTATATCACTGGGCCTTTCCTTTTCAAAAGACTGGTCAAGATAGGTAGCCATTACGACACCATCATCCGTCGCAATACCAAAGAGAGCAATAAACCCAACCCATACTGCAACACTCAGGTTGATGGTCTTTATGTTGAACAGTTCACGCAAGTTCTCACCGAACAAGCTGAAATTTAAAAACCAATCCTGACCATAGAGCCAAATCATGACAAACCCACCGGCAAAGGCTATCGCAATGCCCGTAAATACCATCAATGAGGTGGTAACCGATCTAAACTGAAAGTATAGGATAAGGAATATGATCAACAAGCACAAGGGAATCACGATAGATAGAGTTTTCTCGGCACGCAACTGATTTTCATAGGTTCCCGTAAATTTATAGCTGACCCCCTTGGGTACGGTCAGGTCACCACTTTCGATTCTGTTCTGTATCAAAGCCTGGGCATTTTCCACGACATCCACTTCCGCAAAACCGTCCATTTTGTCGAACAATACGTAGCCCACCAAAAACGTGTCCTCACTCTTTATGACCTGTGGCCCTTGCTCATAGCGAATGTCTACCAGTTCGCCAAGCGGAACCGGACTCCCATTTTCAACAGGGACATATATATTGCCCAAATCTGTTGGATTATCCCGAAGCTCCCTTGGATAGCGGACTCTAACGGCGTAGCGTTCCCGTCCTTCTACTGTCTGGGTAAGGGGCATGCCGCCAACGGCCACTTTTAGGACTTCCTGAACGTCCATGATCGATGCACCGTAACGGGCAAGCTGCTCGCGCTTGATATCGACCAACAAATAGGGTTTCCCCACAATTCGGTCGGCGAATACGGCCTGTTGCTTCACCCCTTTTGCCTGTTTTAGTATTTCTTCAAGCTGAAGTCCAAATGCCTCGATTTCCCGTAGGTCCTGACCCTTTACCTTAATGCCCATGGGCGCGCGCATCCCCGTTTGCAACATGATCAATCGGGTTTCTATGGGCTGTAATTTTGGCGCGGATGTAACTCCCGGGAGTTTTGTCACCCGAACGATTTCATTCCAGATGTCGTCCGGACCTTGGATTTCAGGTCGCCAATTGCGGAAATATTGACCATCGGCATCAGGAATTAGGTTATCTGATGTAATTATGTGAGGATGTGCGGATGATGGGAGTTTTTCATCAGAGTTCATTTTATAATAGACCCCTTCTTCCCAATCATAAACAATACGTGCATCTTCAAATCCACTTATCCGCACATCTCTTAAAATAAAGCGGTCATTATCATCCATTTTGTAGCGTTGGCGTTCCCCAGAGGCGTTTCGCATATATTCCGATTTGTACTGAATCACGTTCTCGTACATGGAAAGCGGTGCAGGGTCCAGGGCAGATTCGGTACGGCCGGCCTTCCCCACCACGGTTTCTATTTCAGGGATAGTCGCTACGGCCATATCCAACTGTTGTAATACCCGTTTGTTTTCGGCAACGCCCGCATGGGGCAAAGATGTAGGCATTAGGAGGAAGGAACCCTCGTTGAGGGCCGGCATGAATTCCTTGCCCGTATTCCGCATAATCAGGAAACCAAGCACCAGCAGTGTTGAAGGGATGGCTAAAAATGGCATCCTATTCTCCAAAGCCCAGTTCAAGATACGATCGTAATATTTTCGGAGTAATGAAAAAATACCCAACACCCCAAAACAGATCACACCAACGAAAATTAAGTTCATGACCAAACTGCGGTCGAAACCAAGCGGTCGCCAGTATTCTGCCAAAAGAAACACTACGGCAATTACGGCAACCAAGGTGTTCAGCAAATTCTTGGTGAGTAAAAAACCCCGATTTAAAATGTTGATCCTGACATCTTCCTTTTTACCTGCTAAATAATACAATCCGATTCCGCCAAAAGCTACAAGCACCAAACCTATCCAATACCCAAAAAGGACGGCCACGATTCCCAAACAGACACCTATGCCGTTTAAAATATATTTTAACCGCTCCTGCAATTCCCTTTTTCTAAAAAAGGTGGCCGCGAAAGGCGGTATTAGAAACAAGGCGATTACGAGTGCCGCAGCAAGGGCCATTGTCTTGGTAAACGCCAAAGGGCTAAATAATTTGCCCTCGGCACCTACCATGGTAAACACAGGAAGGAAACTAATTATGGTGGTCATTACGGCCGTGACAATGGCACCGGATACTTCGGATGTGGCGTTGTAAATGATTTCGTTTGTTGTATAGGGCCGACCATCCGGTTTCAACCGCAAGTCTTGGTCATCCATATGGCGGATCATATTTTCCGCCAGAATCACTCCCACATCCACCATCGTACCAATGGCAATGGCAATTCCCGAAAGCGCCACGATGTTGGCATCCACATTGAAAAGCTTCATTGCAATGAATACCATCAAAACCGCTACGGGCAATAATCCCGATATCAATACGGAAGCCCTGAGGTTGAACACCATAATGATGATGACTAAAATGGTTATCAGGATTTCCATGGTAAGGGCTTCGTTGAGCGTACCCAAAGTTTCCTGAATGAGCTCCGTACGATCGTAAAATGGGACGATGGTCACTTGCGAGGTGCGCCCATCCGCCAATTGTTTTGAAGGTAAACCTGCACTTAATTCGGTAATTTGATCCTTGACATTGTTGATCACCTCCAATGGATTGGCACCATAGCGGGCTACCACTACGCCCCCAACGATCTCGGCCCCTTCCTTGTCCAGGATACCGCGCCTAGGCGCAGGCCCCAGGCTCACCCTGGCCACATCCTTGATTCGGATGGATGTAAAATCTTTGGAATCCACCACCGCATTTTCGATATCTGAAATTGATTTTACATAGCCCAGACCGCGTATGAGGTATTCCGCATTGTTCATTTCCAAGGTTTGTGCACCAATATCCTGATTGTTTTCCTTGACCGCTTTTACAACATCGGCCAGGCCAATATTGTACTGGCGCATTTTTTCCGGGTCTACATCCACTTGATATTCCTGAACATATCCACCTATAGATGCCACTTCGCTTACCCCGTTTGCAGAGGAAAGCGCATATTTTACGTAGTAATCCTGTATGCTGCGAAGTTCCTGCAAATCCCATCCGCCCGTGACATTTCCTTCCTTGTCCCTACCTTCCAAGGTGTACCAAAAAATCTGCCCCAAACCAGTGGCATCCGGTCCCAAGGTAGGGTTGACTCCATCGGGTAATAGGCCGTTGGGAAGGGAATTCAATTTTTCCAGAATCCTGCTCCGAGACCAATAAAACTCGATGTCCTCCTCAAAAATGATATAGATGCTCGAAAACCCGAACATGGACGAACTCCGGATGGTCCTAACACCCGGAATGCCCAATAAAGAAGTGGTCAACGGAAAGGTAATCTGATCTTCGATATCCTGGGGGGAACGACCGTCCCATCTGGTGAAAACGATTTGTTGGTTTTCGCCTATATCGGGGATAGCGTCCACCGCGACCGGATTATTAGGTATCCCGATACCCAACCGGTCAATATTCCAATTAAACGGTGCATGGACAATACCCCAGCCTATAAAAAGTATCAATAGCAAGGTTGCTACCAACTTATTTTCAATCAGAAATTTTATTGCTTTGTTCAGCATACGATTTGATTATTAGACAGTGATTCAAACGTGCGGATAAAAAACACGTTAGGCCCAAATGAAATGCTATCATTGGGCTTGCGGTCTACCAGAACAGTAGACTACCGTCTAATACATCAAATTAAAAAAGTCTGGTGCAGTACCTGCACATCCCGTATCAAGGGGGGTGGGGAATAATCCTTGAAATATACCTCATCAGCCTCAAAACCTTCAAATAGGCTTATGTAAGCATATACAAAGGAAACAATGAATACGTGTTGGTCAAAAGAAAAATGGTCCATTGACAGCTTTAAGTCATCATGGCCTTCGAAGACAACTTCCTCGTCAGAACAGCAGTCCATTTTCATTTCCATCATGGGACAATCACTGGGCGACTTGGTCATTTTGGCATTCATTAAGCAAGTATCCACATTTCTGGACAAACTGAAATCCACCAAGTGGTCCCCACAATAGTGCATGTCCACTGTGAAGGACATTGTGGAGAACAACACCAAAAGTGCCATTGCAATCGCCGCTATTTTATAAATGCTTGCTTTCATTACCGAACGCAAAGTTATAAAATTTCCAATTTGAAATCGGACTTTAAGAAATGTTTAGTTCCATAACGCATTGATATCGAAAAAAGTGTCCCTTTTTTGGGAAGGCACTTTCTAATTTTCAATATCGATAAAACTATTGACCGAGGTATACAGCTTAAATGTATCGAACAAGCGATTCTGGAATTTTCTGGCAATATCTGCATCGTTAAAAATCCATGCTTCGGATATGGACGGGGAAAGAACCAATTCGCCCAAAAGATACTCTACAAAGTAGGAGCCGGATTCGGTGAGTAGAACAAAGTTGGTTTTTGTACAATTCACAATGAGGTGATGTAGCATACTATGAAAGTAAAAATAATCACTTTCTTCAAAATATCCACATCCAAATATTAGAATTTAGGATCACTAAGCTATTACATAAGAAAAACAATTCCTTTCAACCAATTTTTCATGAAATCGTACCGTACAGTTTCGCTATTTTAAAAATGCCTCGCTATCCTCAAAACGAACAAAATGACAGGTATACCCATTGGGGTTTTTCACCAAATAGTCTTGATGGTAGTCTTCGGCAGGCCAAAAAGTGGTCCATGGCTCCAAGGTGGTCACTACTTTGGATGGCCATTTACCCGACTCATCCACTAATTTAATGACATCCTCCGCTTCCTGCTTTTCGGCATCGTTTTGATAAAATATGGCCGACCGGTAACTAGAACCTCGATCGTTCCCCTGCCGGTTTACCGTGGTGGGATCATGCATTCGAAAGAAAAAATCCAACAACTCCTTGAACGAAGTTTTATGTGGGTCATAGGTAATCTCAATACCTTCGGCATGGCCTGGATGATTATGATAGGTAGGGTTTTCGTTCTCGCCACCTTGATAGCCCACCTCGGTATCCACTACCCCGGGACGCTTCCTGAAAAGGTCCTCCATTCCCCAAAAACAACCTCCGGCAATATATGCTTTTTTATACTCGTTCATTGATTTTTATATTATGATACTACTGGTTACTCGCAAAGATACGCCCCATATTGGAAATTTATACCTCTTAGAATTGTTGGACAATGTGAAAAGGATTTCCCCTTTTTCATGATTCCATTTGGTTCAAAAGCTTTACTTTATTTAAAAAATCGACCACCTTTGCTTCGGGCATTTCACAAGGTTTCAACAACTCTTTTTCCTTTGTGCTATAGAAATTCATACTTATAAAATCGCTTCCCCCCAATTCCTCGGCATATAGCTTAAAGGACTTTCCTTTATTGAAGGTAGTCTTGCTTATACCATATTTTTTACCCCGATACATTCCTGTAGAGTACCCCTCTGGAAATTTTTGAAAATCCATTACCTGTTTTTTAGGAACTGCAGGAGAGCATCGAACAACCAACCTTATGTCGGGCCCAATCCGGTCTTTTGGCGAACCATTTTTCCTTTTCGGGTTGTTCATCGTAGGGCCTTTTTAGCAATTGAAACAACTCGTCTATCAATGAATAATCCCCCGTATCTGCAGCATCAATAGCCAATTGGGCCATATAGTTGCGTAAGACATACTTTGGATTTACCTTGTTCATGGCTTTTTTACGTTTGTCATTGGCCAAATTTTCATGTTTCAGCCTTTCGGAATAGTTCAAAAACCATTGGTCCCATTGCTCCTTTATCTTGCCAACTATTTCCTTGGGGAAATAAAAGGCTTCCTGTACGACTTCGATTCCCGGGATACTTCCCTCCACTTTATAGTTCGCCAATTGCCGAAAGAATATGGTCATATCGGTTTCAGAAGCTTGTAGCACGGCTTCCAAATCGGTTATCAATTGGGAATCGGCCTGCTGTTCCGTTGTTAGCCCAAGTTTTTGTCGCATCATGTTTTGATACGCTTTTGGAAGGTCGTTCCTATACCCCATTAAAATTTCTTCCAAGGGTTCTGCCTCCTCGATCAAGGGATATAGGGCATTCGCCAATTGCAAAAGGTTCCACAATACGATTTGTGGTTGTGTCCCAAATCGATACCGCTTGTACGTGCGGTCCGTAGTATTTGGGGTCCAACCATGATCATACCCCTCCAGCCAACCGTAAGGGCCATAATCGATGGTGAGTCCCAAAATGGACATATTATCGGTATTCATCACTCCATGTACAAAACCCACGCGTTGCCAATGAATAACCATTTTAAGACTCCGATGTACCACTTCTTGGAAAAATTTCAAATAGGTTTCCTTAGAAGGCACTCCCAAATGCGGAAAATGGTTCCTAATGGTAAAATCGACCAATTTTTTGAGGGTCTCATGATCTCCTCGGGAAGTGAATATCTCAAAATTCCCGAACCGAATAAACGATTCCGCAACCCGACAGACAATGGCGCCTTTTTCGTATTGGGGGTTACCATCATACAGCATATCCCGCAGGACCTGGTCGCCACTAAGCATGAGCGATAAGGCCCTTGTCGTTGGAATTCCCAAATGATGCATGGCCTCACTGCACAAATATTCCCGGATGGAGGAACGTAGCACGGCCAGCCCATCCGCCGATCTTGAATACGGGGTCTCCCCTGCTCCCTTAAGCTGCAAAGCCCATTTTTTTTCTTCGTGTTCTACTTCACAGAGATTAATAGCCCTACCATCGCCCAGCTGTCCGGCCCAATTACCAAACTGATGCCCTCCATAGCACATGGCGTACGGATTGGTGTTTTTGAGTACTTCTGCTCCTGAAAAAACTTTTAAGAATTTTTCCGAAGCCGCTGTGGAACTATCCAATCCCAAGGCCTCCAACATTTCCGGACTAACATGAAGCAACATAGGATTGCCGGGCTCCTTGGGCCTTACAAAGGAAAAACAAGCTTCCGTTACTTGACGCCGAGCCGTATCGGTCCTTGGGTCTGAAGGTAGTTCTTTGTTGAATTTATCCCGTATATTCAGTTTGATGTCGATCATGATTCTATGCTATTCCCAATATACCAAAATTACCAAGGTTCGCAAACATTTCCGCATGGAGCGTTTGGTTAGACTTAAGGGATTACAAAAACTTACAATGTACGGTTAGGATATTAATCGATGTTCTTATAGTAAACTAGATTCGAATTCGACAGGACCTTATTTTCCTAGGACATAAAAGTTCGAATCGCATTTACAAATTTTAAATATCTAGTACGTGATTCTAACTATGCAAACTCTAAAAACTCAACAGAAAAATGAAGTGATTTAAACTTTTTGGATTGAAGCGAAAATTGAATGAATTATGCCCAGAGGAAGGCTTTTTTTAGCTGCATAGCAGGGCTACGGAGCAAAAAAAAGACAAAATATGGGTGCAATTCTGCAATTTTTTAGCCAATTTGAAAAAGTTTAAACCACTTCAATGACCAAATACACGGAATAAAATATTTATAGCATCGCAAACGAAGTTAAACCCGCATTATGCAGTAGAAAAGCTGTTATAGCTAATAATCCCTTCAAAATAAAAAGCTACGCTGTGTTTTCAATTTCACCATAGCGGTGCTGTGCTAAAATTTCCAAACTACTTTATTGGCACCGCCAATGGGTATAATACTTCGAGGCTTGCCTCGAAATTAAAAATTTGCTTCCTGCGAATGCCTCGTGGGCTTACCCCATGGTAGTTTACTTTTTTGCGCTTTTCACCTTCACGACGCTCCCCTAATGCATATTCCGGGTTAAAAATCTACAAGATTCTTTGTACTAGCTGCCAGAAATAAAATATCTTCGACCCTTAAAACATTTAAAGGACCGATTATAAATAATAGAAAACGATTCCTTAAAAAAATCCTTAACTTGTTAGATGTTCAGTTTTTTTACAAAGAAGCACTTTTTGATCGACCATTTAAATGGTTTTGTGGACATCCACAACCACATACTGCCAGGCATTGATGACGGGGCAAAAACAGTGGAAGATTCCTTGGAGCTCATTAAAGGCTTTGGTGAGTTTGGTGTGTCGGATTTTATCTGTACACCCCATATTATGGAAAATTATTATCCCAATACGCCGGATACCATCCATACTTCCTTGGTGCTTTTAAAAAATGGTCTAAAAATGAACGATTTCAACCACGTTCGTGTAGAAGCTGCCGCAGAGCACATGATCGATGCCGGGTTTGAGGGCAAATTGGGGGACAAACGCATCATGCCCTTGGCAGATAGCTATATCCTTATTGAAATGTCCTATTTACAGCCTTCCTTGAATTTGTTCGATATGGTAGAGAAAATCTCCGAAAGGAGCCTCTATCCCATTCTGGCCCACCCGGAACGCTATAATTTTCTACATGGGAAACTGAAGTCCTTTGAGGAATATAAAAATAAAGGCATGCTTTTGCAATTGAATATTTTGTCCCTATCCGGGTATTATGGCAAGGAGGTCCAAAAAACCGCCATGTTATTACTGAACCACAACCTATTGGACTTTATAGCGACGGATATCCATAACCCCAGACAATTAAAAGCGCTCAAGGAAATGGAACTGAAGCAGCAGACAATTGATTTAGTATTGCCTATCATCGAAAGGACTACTTACAATTTTAAATGACAGCAGAAATTTTGGGAGTTTAAATGAAAGGGGGAAATTCGTATAAAATCAATTTTCATAAATTCTAAAATTCAAGCATTAAGTTCAATGTTTCTAGTTCCAAGTTTAAATAAAAAAACACCCCGTATTTAGGACTCGGTCCTAAATACGGGGTGTTTTTTCTGTAGTACTTATGGCGTTGGGATAGGCGATTTATAAAACTAGACCGACTTAAAACTTCCACCATTTTTTAGTGGTCTTGCTATAGCCGTAGCCATACTTTCCACCATATCCAAGATTGTCCAAGCTAACGTCGTTCACCACAAAGGAAAGGTTTTTCAATTTGCCTTCCGCTTTTAGTTGTAATGGAAACTCAATAGCATTTTTGTCGGTTACGCCCGCACGGGTTACGTAAATTAAGAAATCGGAATACGGTGTTATCAACAAGGTATCGCTCACTACCATTAAGGGAGCCGTATCCACAATAACATAGTCATACATATCTGAAACGGTATTGAAAAGTTCCCCTACCCTGGAACTCATCAGAAGTTCTGCCGGGTTTGGTGGAATCTTTCCAGAGTAGATGACATCGATGGTATTGTGGTGCACCAACATGGGGTTGATAATATCCTTTACCTCAATTTTATCGTTGAAAATAAACTCGGTAAGACCTGCATCCTTGTTATTGCCAGCACCACTTTTCATTTTATCGATTGAATCCCCCGTGAAAAAGGAATAGAACTTTGGGTTTCGAATATCCGCACCGATCAACAGCACCTTTTTATTCGTGCTCGCCAATATCATGGCCAAATTCGTGGATATAAAGGTTTTACCTTCTCCGGGAACGCTTGAACTAATAAATATTTTATTGTTCTTTTTATTATCTACCGACGTTTTCGACTTTATGAGGTAATCCAAGTTTGTTCTAAGGATACGTAAGGCCTCGGCCAGAACGGAGCGATCATCCTTTACGATAAGTTTTTGATCCTTTTTACCTAAACTAGGCAGTTCTCCCAACACAGGAACATCTTTGGTAATATCCTCCAAATTGTGCTTGTTGTGAATTTTGGTGTCGAGCATATCCTTACCATAAATGGCACCAAAAGGCACTAACATACCTAAAATCAGAGCCGCCAAATAGGTTATTGCTTTTTTAGGTTTTACGGGAACAGGATTGGATACATAAGCTCTATCTACAATATTTGACTTTGGTTCAGCAGATGCAAAGGCAATCTGTGATTCTTCTCTTTTCTGTAACAAATAGAGATATAGAGATTCCGTTGTTTCCTGTTTACGGGTTATATTGCGCAACTCTCGTTGATTTTCCGGTGCCGAATAAATGGTTCCTTGAATCCTTCCCAATTGACTCTGCAAGGTACTCACGTTCATCCCCACGTTTCTTTCTAAAGATGAGAGACTTGACTGCATCGTGCTCTTAAGACCATCCAATTGCTCGTCCAGATTAACGATCATAGGGTTTTGCTCATCGGCACTTTTTAGCAAACGCTTGCGTTCCGCAACCAACTGGTTGTATTGCATCGTAGCTTGGGAAATAGCGCCATTACCAACATCTACCACAGGCATTTCTTCATACCCCGTCTCCCCTTCAACGTATTCCTTAAGACCACTCACCATTTGCAACTGTACACGGGCATTTTCCAAATTCTGCCTGCTGCCCGCACTTACCTGTACGGCCGCGCCAACTTCCAGACCGGAACCCGTCATCCCCTTTTGGGTCAGAAGTTCTTGGGCATCCTCATCTACGGATGACAAGGTGCCGGAAATCAATTGAATTCTATTGTTAATAAATTCAGAGGTAGCATCTGCAACACGTTTTTTTTCCTCAATGGCGTTCCCATTGTAGACTTCTATTAATTTATCGATTACGTCCTTTGCCTTTTGTGGAAGGGCACTCGTCATGGTAATATTCAATATATTGGAAAATTCCGCAGAAGGAGTAATCTCAACAGCTAATTTTAAGGAACGTGCTACACTCTCAACAGGTGAAACAGAAACTGTATATTGCTTGCCTACCAAACTTTGTGGGTTCTTTACGTTTGGTGTGATAATCATATCACCAATGGGGGTAGGGATGCCATTTCCATAAGAATATACTTTTGAAGGGAAGTCCTCCTCCTCCTTGAAAGCAAAGGTATTGTCAGACGTAAACTCTATAAAATATCCATATTTGGCATTATTGATAAGGGAATCGGCCGCAATAAAGTTTATTTTAAAGGGAGGGGTACCGTAAACTTCTGAACTTAGTATATTTCCAACCGCTTTAATCTCCGTATTAAGGCCTAACTCCTTTACGACTTCAATAAAATTAGATCTTGATGCCAATATTTCAATTTCATCCTCAACTTGACTAGACCCGCCTCCACCTAATTTAAGATCTTGAAAGACACTTAATTGATTGGTAGTGTTTTTCTCCTGTACAATTTGAATTTGGGCCTGTACGGCATATTCCGGAATGGTATAGCGAATTTTTATGTAGGCCAATACCAAGGCCAAAAATCCCACATAGCACAAACCACTTCCAATGTCTTGTATAGGTGCTTATAATTCTTTTTAAATCCTCAGTTTTATTTGAAAAAGTCATAGTACCCTTTTAAAAGCTACAGATTACGGAACTTCTAATTCCTAGTTAAAATAATGACAGTAGTGGTTATAAGTAGAGAGGCAATGGATACAGCAAGCCCGGCCCTATTATCTAAAGTAGATTGGGATACCGCCGATCTATTGGGTTCTACATAGACCACATCGTTCTGTGTCAAATAATACACCGGTGAGTTTAAGGCCTCTTTCTTGGTCAAATCGATGCGTGTATAGACTTTGCTACCATTAAAGTCCCGTACGACCATTACATTATCACGTTTGCCTTTGATGGTCAAGTCACCAGCCAGACCTATGGCCTCCAGAACGGTTACTTGCTCCCCTATGATTTGATAGGTTCCCGGTCTGGCGACCTCGCCTAAAAGCGTGACCGTAAAATTGACCAAGCGGATATTGATTATGGGGTCTTTCAAATAAGGCTTCAATTTTTCCTTTAACAATTCCCTAGTTTCCTCGGGTGTCAAACCCAAAATCTTGATGCGCCCCAATACGGGAAAATCGATTTCCCCATTTTTATCCACAATGTAGTCCAACTGGCTAGGTTGCATCCCACCATTATTGATGCCCACCAAATTGCTTTCAGGACGCACCCCCATAAAAATGTTGAAAGGTGCGCTTGCGGTCTGATCCAAGGTAGACACGTTGATACGTACAATATCATCTACCTTAAAACTGTAATTGTGATTGTTGTCACTAACTATGGTTTCATAGTTCCGGGCATCTTGAAAATAAACGATATCCTTTCTGGAACCACAGGAGGTAATAAATGCTACGGCAACTATAAACAATAGTGCGGTTCTTAAAAAATTTAAAAATTTTGACATGATTGAATTGGAATAAAAATTAAAACCGCCAGAGTACGGCTATTAGGGTTGTACAATTTTAAGGTTGGGATTATTTCTTTGATTTTGGATGCCGTGCTCATCCTTTTTATCAAACTCGCACAAATCTGAATTTTTAGAAACATATTCAGGTACGATTTCCTTCATTAATTTAATGGTATTTCCATTAAAAAACATATTGGTAATACAAAGCTCGTCTATTTGGGAACGGACTTTTGCATAATCCAATTCCCGTACTTTGCTTATTTTGATTTTTTGATGATAGGTAGGGAGGGTATTTTCCCCGTTGGCCAATAGTTCCTCGTACAATTTTTCACCGGGCCTTAAGCCCGTAATTTTGATATCGATATCCTCTGGGTATCGTAAACCGGAGAGTTTTATCATGTTTTTGGCCAAATCAAAAATCTTAACGGATTCACCCATATCAAAAATAAAGATTTCACCGCCTTCACCCATGGCACCGGCTTCCAATACCAATTGGGACGCTTCCGGTATGGTCATAAAGTAACGTGTAATGTCCTTATGGGTCAAGGTTAGAGGACCACCCTTTTCAATTTGTTTACGGAACAAGGGTATCACCGATCCATTGGATCCCAAGACGTTTCCAAAACGGGTAGTTATGAATTTGGTCCTGTTCTCCTTTTGCATACAGCTAATGTACATTTCCGCGATACGCTTGGAAGCCCCCATGACGTTGGTAGGGTTGACCGCCTTATCCGTGGAAACGAAAACAAACTTCTCAACCCCATGAATCAACGAAAGATCTGCAATGGTCTTGGTACCTGCAATATTTATTTTGATGGCCTCGTAAGAATTATATTCCATTAGGGGCACATGCTTATATGCGGCGGCATGGAATACCATATTGGGTTGATGCTCTGAAAAAAGGGCATTCATACGGTTTTTATCGCGAATATCGCTTACGATGGGTATAAAATTGTGATAGCCATTTTGCTTTAGCTCCTGTTGCAGGTCGTATAAGGCAGATTCCGCAGAATCAATAATGATGAGGGATTTAGGGGAATAGGCGCAAATTTGGCGCACGATTTCGCTCCCAATAGATCCGGCCCCACCCGTTACCATAATGCTTTTGTTTAAAAGCTCCATCTCAATTTTACTGTTCTTGATGGTTATAGGTGCCCGGTCCAATAGGTCCTCTATTTGTACCTGCTTTATTTGCGAAACCTTCAATTCACCATTGATCCAGTTCTCAATAGGGGGAACGATTTTTACTACGACCGGTAAATCCATGAGACCTTCTACCGTTTTTCGCAACTTTAGGGAATCTATGTTCTGTATGGAGAAGATAATTTCAGAAATACTGTTTTTTTCAATAAAGTCCTTGGTTACAGTTTTACGGGCAAAAACAGGAACACCATTGATATTCTTACCAATTTTTTTAACATCCCTATCAATATAGCCCACTACTTTATATTCACTATGCGAATGGTTTGTAATGGCGCCATGGGTAAGCACACCGGAATTCCCAGCACCATATATTAAAACTCTTTTGAAGGGCCTGGCGCTTTGGTTCATGGTACTATAAATGGATTTGTAAACGAACCTGGACGCGGTAAGACCAATAAAGGTCAACAAACTATTGATGATTATAATGGAAAGTGGTATGGTGAATACGTTCAAGACGTCAAAAATCCTATTTGAAAGGACAATAAAAATGACCAGGATACTGGAAAGGCAAACGGCATTGAATATGTTGTAAACATCCCGTACGCCCGTATGCCGTACTACACCCTTATAGGATCCTACCACCAAAAATGAAATTAGGCCTGTTAAAAGCACTAAAGGTAGCTGCACCAAAAGGTTTTCTACTTGAAAATCCAAGGTTAGGTTGAACCGAATCAGATAGGATAATACGAAGGCAAAGGCCACCGTGGCCAAATCAATTGCAAGGACCAACCATTTGGATGCGTAGCGTTCAGCGCTGTAGGTTATGTATTTTTGAATCATGATAAGACGTTTTTAATTGTTTCCACGACCCTGTCCAATTCCTCTTGTGACAAATTGGAACCGCTTGGAAGACATAGTCCTTTTTCGAACAGTGCTTTTGAAGTACCATCCATAAAATGCTTGGAATCCTTAAAAACCGGTTGTAAGTGAAGCGGTTTCCATAATGGCCTTGATTCGATGTTTTGCTCTAATAACGCCATTCTTAAAGTTTCTCGCATATCATAACAAGTTGTCAAGATACAACTTAGCCAGCGATTGGAAAAAAAATCTTTCGGTTCCGGTAAAAAAGAAAGTTCTGTTTGTGAGCTCAATGAATTTAGGTAAAAATCGTAATTTTTACGCCTTGCCGCTACCCTCTTCGTCAAGACCTCCATTTGGCCACGGCCGATGCCCGCAAGTACGTTGCTCATTCTATAATTATATCCCACATGACTGTGCTGGTAATGGGGCGCATCGTCCCGGGCCTGTGTGGCCAAGAATACGGCCTTATCCCTTAGAGCCTTGTTTTTTGTGACAAGGGCGCCACCTCCAGAGGTCGTAATGATTTTGTTTCCATTAAAGGAAAGAATGCCTACATCCCCAAAAGTACCACAGGAAATTCCTCTGAACGAACTTCCCAGTGCTTCCGCACTATCCTCTAAAATGGGGATTTCGAATGCATCTGCAATGGAACGTATCTCTTCAATTTTATAGGGCATACCGTATAAATGTACGGCGATGATGGCCTTTGGTTTTCGATGATGTTTTATTCGGTCTTCGATGGCTTCTCGAAGCAGTGTAGGACTCATGTTCCATGTATCCTCCTCACTGTCTACAAAAACAGGGTGTGCCCCCAAATATAAAATAGGATTGGCAGATGCGGAAAACGTAAAACTTTGACAAAGTACCTCATCCCCCGGTCCTACTCCAAGTAGCTCCAATCCAAGGTGAATGGCAGCGGTACCAGAACTTAGGGCGGCAACGTGTACCTCTTTTCCAAGTTCTTGTTCAATGGCCTTCTCAAATGCATCCACATTGGGCCCCAAGGGCGCGACCCAATTGGTATCAAAGGCCTCATGCACATAGTTCAATTCTTCCCCGCCCATATGCGGAGAGGAAAGCCAAACTTTAGTAGGTGTCATTATGGTTTTCAAACGGTTGTGTAATTTAGGGTTACAGATATACCGTTCAAAGGTAATTATATCTGTACTCATTAAGGAGAATTTATGGTGGAAATCGTCTAACACCTATAATTTATCGGTTAAGGGTTCAGCGCTTACATTTTATCGAAACCTATGTAATTTTCATCCTTTTAAGGTTTATAAATTTTTTTAGTGCCTATTTTATTTTCCATCTTTGTCCTTTTAACCCTAATATCTACAATGAAAAAGATTACAAAAATCTGCTGTATTGGTGCAGGCTATGTGGGCGGACCTACCATGTCCGTTATCGCCAATAAATGCCCAGAAATCCAAGTAACCGTAGTGGATATCAACAAGGCAAGGATTGCCCAATGGAATACGGATAATCTGGATAATTTACCTATATATGAACCGGGACTTAAAGAAATTGTAGGGGAAAGTAGGGGTAAAAACCTATTCTTTTCCACCGATGTGGACAAAGCCATAGACGAGGCGCAAATGATATTTATCTCGGTAAACACCCCCACAAAGACCTATGGTAAGGGCAAAGGCCAGGCGGCCGATTTGAAATTTATAGAACTCTGTGCCCGGAATATAGCCAAGGTTGCCAAAGATGATAAGATCGTTGTGGAAAAGTCCACCCTACCGGTACGTACGGCCCAGGCCATCCAAAATATTTTGGACAATACGGGCAATTCCGTGCACTTTGAAATCCTCTCAAATCCAGAGTTCCTAGCGGAAGGTACGGCCATCGACGATCTTTTACATGCGGACAGGGTCTTGATCGGCGGTAACGATACACCGTCCGGACAGGCGGCCAAGGATGCCCTAAGTGCCGTATATGAGCACTGGTTGCCCAAAGAACGTATTTTACAGACCAACGTTTGGTCCTCCGAACTTTCCAAACTGGTGGCCAATGCCTTTTTGGCGCAACGCGTATCCTCCATCAACACCATATCTGCCCTTTGCGAGAAAACGGATGCCAATGTACAGGAAATCTCCAGGGCCATTGGTTACGATAGTAGGATTGGACCTAAATTCCTGAATGCTTCCGTGGGCTTTGGTGGCTCCTGTTTTCAAAAGGATATTTTAAACCTGGTCTACATTGCACGGTCCTACGGCCTCAATGAAGTGGCCGACTATTGGGAACAGGTAATCATCGCCAACGATTACCAAAAAAGAAGGTTCGCAGAAAACATTATTTCCACCCTCTATAATACGGTATCTGGGAAAAAAATCGTTTTGTACGGTTGGGCCTTTAAAAAGGATACCAACGATACCCGAGAATCCCCGGCCATAGCCGTTGCGGATGCACTTTTAGAGGAACGGGCCGAAATTCTGGTCTACGACCCTAAGGTAAGCGAAGACCGTATCTATGCAGATTTGGACTATTTGGGTACCCGTACCCCGCAGGAAAACAGGAAATTGCTAAAAGTAACCCCAGACCCCATCGAAGCCACCAAAGAAGCCCATGCCATTGCCATTGTTACGGAATGGGACGCCTTTAAAACGTATGATTGGCAGGCTATTTATGACCACATGCTCAAGCCGGCCTTCGTATTTGATGGTAGGCGGATTTTGGATACCCAAACCATGAAAAAAATTGGGTTCAACTATTATAAAATTGGGGAGTAATGGTGCCGACCGAAATCCTGCAGGTTAGCCCCAGGCTAATGCAAATTAAGGACAATGCCGTGTGGGGCAAAGTCGAGATTGTGGGACCAGGACCTTTGGCTACCCTTCGGTTATACCAAGATCGAGACCTCACTAAAAACCCACTTGGATATATTTTTTTGTGTTGGACTCGAACAAAAGACTCATGGCAACCTAAAAGATTGAATTTAACATATTTAAAGACAACACACTTCATAACCAATAATAATTTAAAGATTTGAAAATACTAGTTACAGGCGCAGCGGGATTTATAGGCTATTTTGTATCCAAATCCCTGTTGGATAAGGGACACACGGTTATTGGGCTGGACAACATCAACGATTACTATGATGTCGACCTTAAATATGACCGTCTGAAGCAACTGGGCATTGCGCCAAAGGAGGCGGAAATTTTTGAAAAGGAAGTACACAGCAAAAACCATCCTGGGTTTTCCTTTGTTCGCATGGCCCTGGAAGACCGTGAAGGTCTGCCCCAGCTATTTGAACGGCATGCATTTGACAAAGTTTGCAATTTGGCCGCCCAGGCCGGGGTTCGGTATAGTCTGGAAAATCCGGAAGCCTATATTGATAGCAACCTGGTGGGTTTTCTCAACATTTTGGAATGCTGCAGAAACTATAAGGTCAAGCATTTGGTATATGCCAGTAGTTCCAGTGTGTATGGGCTGAATGAAAAAATCCCTTTTGAAACGACCGATTCCGTGGACCATCCCGTGAGTTTGTATGCGGCCACAAAAAAAAGCAATGAGCTTATGGCGCATGCCTATAGCCATTTGTATGGATTTAAGTCTACCGGACTTCGGTTTTTTACGGTGTATGGCCCATGGGGCAGGCCGGACATGGCCATGTTCCTGTTTACGGATGCCATTATGAACAACAAACCCCTCAAGGTTTTTAATAGCGGTAAGTTGGAACGTGACTTTACCTATATTGATGATATTACAGAGGGTGTAGTTCGCATCTTGGAAACACCAACAAATGAAAATGAGCCTAAAAAAGACCTATATAAGGTGTACAATATTGGCAATAGCAAATCTGTAAAATTGATGGATTTTATTACGGCCATCGAAGAAAGTTTACAGCAAACCGCCCAAAAGCAGATGCTGCCCATGCAGCCCGGGGACGTAGAAAAGACCTGGGCCAATGTGGACGATTTAATCCAAGATTTTGATTATCGTCCCAATACCCCAATAAAATTGGGCGTACAACGTTTCATAGATTGGTATAAATCTTATTATAAAGAATTGGCCAAATAAAAACCAAAAACTTAAAGTTGATAGGCTTTCTGAAATATAGAATCCAGGCATGTTATTCAATTCCATAGATTTTCTTATTTTTTTTCCTGTTGTATTTGTTCTATACTGGTTCTTGAACGAAAGATTGGGTCTGCAGAATATCTTGGTGTTAATTGCAAGTTATATCTTTTACGCGTGGTGGGACTGGCGCTTTCTATCCTTAATTGTAATAAGTTCCATTATTGACTTTGTCGCTGGTTTAAAAATCTATAATTCGCAAGAAAATCAGAAGAATAGAAAATTTTGGTTAATTGTAAGCTTAACTGCGAATCTAGGATTTCTCTCCATTTTTAAGTACTATAATTTTTTTGCAGAATCGTTTACCCAAGCTGTACAAATATTTGGTTGGAAACCAAATAATCTTACCTTGGACATTATTCTACCAGTAGGTATCAGCTTCTACACCTTCCAAACCTTAAGCTACACCATAGATATTTACCGAAGAGATTTTAAGCCTACAAAAAACATTATATCCTTCTTCACATATATAGCGTTCTTTCCTCAATTAGTGGCAGGCCCCATAGAAAGGGCGTCGAATCTACTTCCTCAGATTGAGAAAAAAAGATTTTTCAATAAAGAATGGTTTAAAGAAGGTTTTTTACAAATACTTGTAGGGCTTTTTCGAAAAATCGTAATTGCCGATACCCTGGGCGTTTACGTAGATACCATATATCAAGATCCAGGTCTTTACAACTCTAGCACGGTTTTACTGGCCACTGTTTTCTATGCCTTTCAAATATATTTCGACTTTGCAGGATATTCTGATATCGCCATAGGTACAGCGAAACTTCTCGGGTTCAAATTCAATCAAAATTTCAACCTACCTTATTTTTCCAAATCCTTGACAGAATTTTGGAGAAAGTGGCATATGTCCTTATCCTTTTGGTTAAGGGACTATCTCTATATTTCTTTGGGAGGCAATAGAAAAGGAATAAAAATTACCTATAGAAACCTTATGCTTACCATGTTGTTGGGAGGATTATGGCATGGCAGCTCTTGGAATTTTATGATTTGGGGGGGCATTCATGGAATAATTTTGGGGATTGAAAAATATATTACATCCCAGTCTAAATTTAATTTTAGGAAAAATATTTCTTTTTTAGGATATCCCATTACGTTTTTTATCGTCATACTGGCCTGGATATTTTTTAGGGCGCAAACTTTTTCCACGGCCATCTCAGCTTTAGAAAAAATTTTCCGTTTTGAAATGGCGCCACCTTTTATTGGAGACATAAATATTGTTGTCAATTCTATCTTTGTTCTTTCAATTGGTTTAATATTTGATCTTTACCTATTCAAAACAAAAGTTTCTTTGGAAATACTTGGTAGCCAAGTTTCAACTTTTAGGCTTACTTTTTTGACAAGTATTGTTTTGGTGTTAATAACACTTTTTTACTCCACCTCAAATAACTTTATTTATTTTCAATTCTAGATATGAATAGAAGCTCTCTACTTTTTATAATCAAATTTGCAACCTTGGTATTGATAAGCTCTTTTGTATTGGACAAAATAGTCTATTACGGCATGTCTGAAATAAATAAAGAGGTATTTACTGGTAAAAGCGGTGGAAAAATAAATCATTTTTTACGAGAAAAGGATAACTTAAATTTTATTGTTTTTGGTAGTTCAAGGGCGAACCATCATGTTGACACCAAGACCATAGAAAATAAGTCCTTTAATATTGGTATGGATGGCTCCAATTTAGCTCATTCCGTAACCCTTGTAAAGACACTTCCGTTGGATAAAAAGCAAACTGTACTGTTACATATTTCGCCTAAACATGCTTTTAAAAAGGAATACAAGGGTGAGGATGTTGAAGCATTTGCAAAGCTTTATCACACAAATAAAGTGATGAAAGAAGAAATTGACAAGTTGAATCAGCGTTCGGTTCTAAATAATTTCTATTGGTGCCTTGATTACAACAATTCGATATTGGGCCTGTTGAAAAATTATTTTTTTCCAAATTATAATGCCGATAAATACTATGGCTACGACCCCCTCAAAGTATCTCCTGAAAATAGGGCAACATTTAAAAAAATACTTGACAAGAAAGAGAAGGAAACATGTCCTAAAAACTTAAAGATAAATTCTGTTTATGAACAGTATTTGGTAGAGTTGAAAAACTTTTGTGACCAAAACCATAAAAGACTAGTTATGTATACTTCTCCGGTATTTAGGGATGATTGCAAGGATGATGACTTAATAATTTCTGCTCTTCTAGAGGAAATGGGCATAAATTATTGGAATTACACAGATTTTTTTGAAGGGGACTCCTCTTTACAAAACTGGAAAGACAACACCCATCTATCAGAAGTAGGGGCGGTAAAATTTACCCGCGAAATAAAAAATAGGCTAATTAAAAATAAATTACTGCCAAAATGAATGTACTCAAATTAGACCCAAAATATCATATATTAGTAACCGGTGGAGCAGGTTTTATTGGTTCCAATCTTTGCGAAGCTCTATTGAACAACGGCAACACCGTGCGTTGCCTGGACAGTTTTGCCACTGGAAAACGGGAGAATATTGAACCTTTTCTAAAAAACCCAAATTTCAGCCTTTTGGAGGGGGATATTAGGGATCTGGATACCTGCCAAACCGCTTGCTTTCGAATGGATTATGTTTTGCACCAGGCGGCCCTAGGTTCGGTGCCCCGTTCCATCAATGACCCCATAACAAGTAATGCGGTAAATGTATCCGGTTTTTTGAACATGTTGGTCGCTGCCAGGGACGCCAAGGTAAAGCGCTTTGTGTACGCCGCCAGTTCTTCTACCTATGGGGACTCTACCAACATGCCCAAGGTAGAGGATATCATCGGTAAACCGCTGTCGCCCTATGCCATTACCAAATATGTAAATGAACTCTATGCCGATGTCTTTGCCAAAACCTACGGCATGGAAACCATTGGCCTGCGCTATTTCAATGTATTTGGACGAAGGCAGGATCCCAATGGGGCCTATGCCGCGGTAATTCCAAAATTTGTGATGCAGTTGATGCAGCATCAATCGCCCGTAATCAACGGCGATGGATCTTTTTCCCGTGATTTTACGTATATAGACAATGTAGTACAGATGAACTTGCGCGCCATGATTGGCACCAAGCCGGAAGCGGTCAACACCGTTTACAATGTTGCCTATGGGGAACGTACGGATCTAAAGGAACTGGTTGGTCTTTTAAAGGGATATCTAAGTGAATACGATGCCGAAATAAAAAACGTGGAAACCGTGTATGGTCCGGAACGAAAGGGGGATGTACCCCACTCCTTGGCCTCCATCGACAAAGCCAAAAGCCTTTTGGGTTACGCTCCTAAATATGACATCAAATCCGGACTCAAGGAAGCGGTGGCTTGGTATTGGGAGAATTTGAGGAGTTAGTAGTTAGTAGTTAGTAGTTAGTAAAATGAAATAAATAAAAAATCAAACCTGAAACGTCAAACTTGAAACCTGAAACAGGGAAAAGCGATTAATGCAGCGCGCAAAGTTAGGAGTGAGTAATCTGTAATATAGTAATAAGTAAGATAGAAGTAACTTGAAACTTATGGCTTATAGCCTAGAGCTTAAAGCCAATATATAAAAAACAAAAATTCAGTATAAAGCGAACAGTTTTTAAGAAACAACATACAAAATGAACAACACTAAAATTGCCATTATCGGTCTGGGTTATGTGGGATTGCCCTTGGCCCGATTATTTGCCACCAAATACCCTGTCGTTGGTTTCGATATCAATGAAGCGCGGGTTAAGGAATTGATGGGCGGCCATGACAGTACGCTGGAAGTGGAAGACGATATCCTTCAAAAAGTATTGGTATCGGAGCCTCCCGAACAAACCGGGCTCTATTGTTCCAACAAATTGGAGGACATTGCTGATTGCAACTACTACATTGTAACGGTACCTACTCCGGTGGACAAGACCAATAGGCCCATATTAACGCCCTTATACAAAGCCAGTGAAACAGTAGGCCAGGTTTTGAAAAATGGGGATACCGTTATTTATGAATCTACCGTATATCCCGGGGTTACGGAAGAAGAATGTATTCCCGTTCTGGAAAAAGTAAGTGGCTTGGTATTCAACAAGGATTTCTATGCCGGCTACTCCCCGGAGCGTATCAACCCCGGGGATAAGGAGCATACCGTAGAAAAAATACTCAAGGTAACCTCCGGCTCCACTCCAGAGGTTGGAAAAAAAGTGGACGACCTCTATGCGTCTATCATTACGGCGGGTACGCACCTGGCCTCTAGCATCAAGGTGGCGGAAGCGGCAAAGGTCATTGAAAACTCACAACGGGACATCAACATCGCCTTTGTGAACGAATTGGCCAAAATATTCAATCTTATGGGCATTGACACCCATCAAGTTTTGGAAGCCGCGGGCACCAAATGGAATTTTCTGCCCTTTAAACCCGGGCTGGTGGGCGGCCATTGCATTGGGGTAGATCCGTATTATTTGGCCCAAAAAGCCCAAGAATACGGATACCATCCAGAAATCATTTTGGCCGGGCGGCGTATGAACGATACCATGGGCAAATACGTGGCCTCCGAAGTCGTAAAACTCATGGTTCAAAGGGATATCAAGGTCAAAGGCTCTAAAATTCTGGTTCTGGGCATCACATTTAAGGAAAACTGCCCGGATGTGCGGAATACCAAGGCCGTGGACGTGATTCAGAATTTGGCCAGTTATGGCACCCATGTGTACATTTATGACCCATGGGCCTCTCCAGAAGAGGTGGTTCATGAATACAATCTGCAGATTACCAAGGAACTCCCCAAAGGTTCCTATGATGCAGTGGTGCTGACAGTGGCCCACAACCAATTTTTGAATCTGGACCTGAAAGGACTGTTAAAGGAAGATGGTGTAGTGTACGACGTAAAGGGAATCTTAAAGGAACAGGTAGACGGCAGGCTATAAAAACCAAAGGAAAACGTAAAGAATTGGACCCTATTTTTAGAATACGGTCCTTTTTTTTTTGCCCCATGTAGAATGAGGAGTTGTTGGTGGTTAGTGGTTAATGGTTAGTTAGTAGGTAATAGCGTCATGCGCATAGCGGTAAGCGAAAAGTGAAGAGTGTAGAATGTAGAGTGAAGAGTGCGGAGTGCAAAGTTAGGAGTTAGGAGTTAGGAGTTAGGAGTTAGGAGTTAGTAAAATGAAATGAGTAAAAATTTTAACTTGCAACTCTGAGCTTTAAACTCTGAACTTGAAACTTGAAACTTGAAACTTGAAACTTGAAACTTGAAACTTGAAGCTTAAAGCTAAAACCTAAATCCAACAACAGCGCAGAGCGTATAGCGCAAAGCGAATAGCGTTCAGCCAAAAGACAACGACCACAGAAATATGTTAACATATGTTAACGAAAAGGGCAGTTCATCGAATTCTTAAAAAAAGGGGTGTAGTTCATCGATTAAAAACATCCAATCATCCTAACTTGCCCGTAAGCTTCATAATTACCATTTTTTGTAAGAATGTACTTGCTCCAAAAAAAAGAAGATTAACACTAAAAATAATATCTAAAAATTGACGTTGAACAAAGTATGCCCCAAGCTTAAAATTGCATTTCATCGAAAAAAAAATGTCTTTCATCGTTTAAAAATAATATTACACTATAATTGTATCCCAAATGCAAAAAAAAATAATCCTTTAAAAAATCACCTACTTATGTACCCCATCAAAACCCCGTTAAAGATGCCCCTGGCCTTTCTTGCAGTCATTTCGTTTTTTTCCTGTAGTAAGGATGCCGATCTATTGTCTGATTATGTAATCGCCAAGGACAATGATTTACAAAGTATCGCCTTATTGGTAGATGACAGTTTTTTTATGGCGCCGGGCCAAAATGAAATTGTCATGGACGTATTGAACAATGATTCCTTTGGCTCCAATACCCAAGTAAGGATCATAGAAACTTCGATACCCAGTAGTGGGGAAGTGGTCATTAATAATGATAATACGTTGACCTATACCCCACAAACCCAGGACCCAATTCCAGAAGCAAGTGCTCCTGAGGTTACAACTCCAGAAGAAACAATAGAAACGCCCGCACAGGAAGATACCTTTACCTATACCACGGAAGTGACCACGGAGGACAATACGACGTATAGAGAAGAAGCCACAGTGACTATTACTTCCTCGGACATGGGAGAATTAAAAGCTTTTCCCGGGGCTGAGGGCTTTGGTAAATTTACTACAGGAGGCCGTGGAGGTATGGTGTATCATGTGACCAATTTAAACGATAGTGGCAATGGGAGCCTTAGATATGGCGTAGAAACACTCAAAGGACCAAGAACTATAGTATTTGATGTTTCGGGTTACATAAATTTAACGGAACCCTTAAAAATTAGGGACGGAAATGGAAATCTTACAATTGCAGGCCAAACTGCACCCGGTGATGGGATTACTCTCAGAGGTGCTGCTTTATGGATACATGAAGGAAATGTTATCGTAAGGTACATCAAAATTAGACCAGGCTCAAATGCGTATAATCCTAATGGAACTGGCTTAGACGGGGGATATGAACCAAATGACGCTCTAAGAATTGTTGCTTATGCTGGTAGTTCATTTGAAAATGTTATTGTTGACCATGTTACAGTTACATGGGCCAGAGATGAAACTATTGAGATTAGTTCTGCAAATTCTGATTTTTCTACTTATGCCAGAAATATAACAATACAAAACTGTTTAATAGGAGAAAACATAGAAAAAAATTATGGTGTTCTCGTTCAAAGAGCATATGATGTAACCTTTTATAAAAATGTTTTTACATTCACCATGGATAGAAACGTGGCCGTTGCAAGCGCAGAAGGAAAGGGAGTAGAAATGATAAACAACCTCGTTTATGGGTCAGATAGAGCGGCTTGGCAAGTAAAAGGTACCGTAAATGATTTCATTGGTAACAAATACATAAGCGGTCCTTTTCAAAGACAATATGAGACTTTTAGATTAGAAGATGGGCCCTTTGTTTATGATATTTCTAAACATCGTACCTATTTAAAAGATAATATTGATAATGGTGTTAATGCTGATAATAGTGTACAATCAATGTACAATCAATATCTAACGTCAAATCCCAATTATCAAAATAATGTACCTAAAATTGATCAAAATGAATTGGAGGGCCAACTTTTAAATAAATCTGGAGATAATTTACATTATGACAGTTCTGACACTCGAATGTTCAATAATATAATAAACGGGACTGGAGGTTTAATTTCGAATGAAAGCCAAGTTGGCGGGTTTCCCAATTTGAACAATACAACTAGACCAACCAATTATGATTCTGATAATGACGGCATGGCAGATGAATGGGAAATTGCAATATTTGGCAATCTTACTAGGTCCTCCAATGGTGACGAAAACGGAAATGGCTATACGAATATAGAGGAATTTTTGCATAACTTAACTCTATTATAACAAACTATAAATTATAGTTTCTTCTTAGAATAATCTTTAATTATTTTTATAGGATTCCCCCCAGCCACAACCATGGGGGGAATACTTTTATGAACTACGCTATTAGCTGATATAACACTTCCGTACCCTATCGTTACCCCCGGCAAAACAACGACACCCGTCCCTAGCCATACATTATCTTCAATAACAACTTCTTTAACACCTCCGGTTGTTTTTATTCTATTTTCAATTTTCTCAAATGAAAGGTCGTGACCATTTGAATCCATAATTTGACAATTCGCAGCAATTAGACAATTATCACCAATTATAATTTTTTTCTGAGAATGTATACACGTACCGTGGATTCTGCAATTTTTGCCAATAATAATTTCTGAATTAGGCCTGTCTGCAATTAACTTACAAGGTTTGAACATATTTAAATGATATCCAGAGTTTTGGGAATTTATAACTGTATTATCATTTATTATGATTTTTGAACCTTCAACTAAGATAAGCTGGGGCAAACTTTTAAAGACAATATTACTACCGAACTCCACGTTTAAACCCTTGAGTCTAAAATCAATTAAATATCTATTGAACTTATTCAATGACCAAGTTATAATACTGTTGAAAATCATACTTTGAAATGTGGGTTGAACTTTAGTCTAAAAGAGAACATTCGATAAATGATATTTTTTGATTTATATCGAATTTACTAGTAAACCTAACAATTATTTCATTCATTCGTCCAAAATTAAAATGAAAAAAATAGCTTTTATAATAAACTCTCTCAATTCTGGAGGGGCAGAAAGGGTATTAAGTACTTTGGCCAATTCATTAATTGGAAAATATCAAATTTCAATAATTACATTTACCAATACACCACCTTTTTATCCACTAGATTCAAAAATTGAGGTATTTCCTTGTAAAGAGAAAATTTCTCCTAGTAATAATATTCTTGAAGCACTAAAAACCAACTATCAACTGTATTTGAGAATACGTGAAATCTGTAAAGAAATCTCACCGGATATATTAGTTGCATTTATGACCACAGCAAATGTACTTGGCACGCTGGCAGCTAAATCTTTTGGGGTCCCCATTATTATAAGCGAAAGGAATAACCCAAATATGGATTACACTCCTTTTTTTTGGAAAATAATGAAGAGAATAACTTATCCCAATGCAAATAAACTAATTGTACAAACAGAATTAATTAAGAACTTCTATTCAACATGGATTAAAGAAAGTAAAATAGCAATTTTGCCAAATCCAATATCTTCTATACATATTGATTATAGAAAAAAATATAGCTTAAAGAGAGAAAATATAATTTTAAGCGTTGGTCGTTTATCATTTCAAAAAGGACAGGATGTTGCAATTAAAAGTTTTGCAAGCCTCAATCCACCTAATTGGAAACTTCATATTATAGGAGAAGGACCTGATAGGCAAAAACTTAATGACCTAATCCAGGAATTAAAAATGCAAGACAAAATAATATTGCTAGGAAGGCGAAAAAATATTTCAGAATACTATCTAAAGTCTAAAATCTTTGTTTTCCCCTCAAGGTTTGAAGGTTTTCCAAATGCATTAATAGAAGCTATGTATTTTGGATTAGCTTGCATCTCTGCAAATTGTCCAACAGGTCCATCGGAATTAATTAAACATGGTGATAACGGTTTTTTGTTTGAAACCGATAACGTAGAGGAAATTTCTGGATTGTTAAGTCTATTAATTGAAAAAGAAGGTGTATTATCAAAAATAGGCGATAAAGCTTACAATAGTCTTGACCATTTAGAAGAAGAAAATGTTGTATCAAAATGGAAAGCTCTAATTGATGATAACTTAAACAAAGTCATTCATTGATATGCTCTCAATTATTAAAGACAAAATCTTAAATTATAAATCTAAAAAGGTATTACAAAATATTTTTTTAGTAAGTAGCATTACTTTACTTATAAGTATTTTAGGTTTTTTTAAGGAAGCAGTAATAGCTGCGGAATATGGATTGTCCTTACAATTAGACACTTTTTTTGTCGCAATTATAATTCCTGGTTTAGTGAATAGCGTATTTTTAGAATCTTATAAAAGTGTATTCATCCCAAACTATGTTAATGAAATTGAGGAAAAAGGAAATATAGGAGCTTTTCAGAGTACAAGTTTTATTATCACTTTAGGCATAAGTATACTATTCATAATTATATGTATACTAAGTACTGATATTTATTTAGAATTCCTTTTTCCAAATAAATCGGTTGAATTTTATCAATTGGTAAAAAAACAATTTTATATAATTTTACCTTCAATAATTTTTTGGGGTTTATCTTCGATAATAGCCTCATTATTATATGTGAATGAAGAGTACCGCTTAAGTTCGTTCTCCACAATATTTACACCTTTAATAATTTTAACGGGAATATTTCTTTTTAAAAAGAGCTTACCTCATACTTTATTGGCCTGGGGCACAACTTGTGGAGCAATAATATCATTTTTTTATTTGACTCTTATTGGTTTGAAGAAAAAGATAATAATTTTAGACAAATTAGTTTTTAAAAATGAAAATATTAGGACAACTATTAGACAGCTACCTGCCAAAGTTTCGTCAAGCTTAATGACCTCACTGAATTCAGTTATTGATCAATTTTTTGCGGCCCAACTCGTCATTGGTTCTATAACGGCATTAAACTACGGACAAAAAATACCTGCATTCATAACAAGTCTGGTACTAATAGGTTTTTCAAATGTTTTATTGCCATACTTTTCAAAAATAGTTTTAACAAATAGAGCTAAAGCATTTTCAGATTTATTCAAAAATTTAAAATGGATGTTTTTGGTTTTAGTTCTTTTTAGTTTCATAGGTATCTTAATGTCAGATTTTATTGTTTCAATCCTTTTTGAAAGGAAGGAATTTACAGAAAAAGATACTGAGATAGTTTCTTCTATTCAACAAATTTTTATGGCATATATTCCCTTCAGAATCGCCGGTATGATAATGGTCAATTTTGCAACAAGTATAAATAAAAATTCGATCTTAGCATATATTTCTTTAGTGGCATTAGCTTTAAATTTGATATTAGACTACATATTCATCCAAATTTATGGAATTATAGGAATCGCCTTGTGTACTACTATTGTAATTGCCATGAAAAGTATTTGGATTTTTATTTATTTAAGAAATATAGGTTCTAAAAAATCATACAATATTTAAAATAAACCATGTCATCTATTTTTATGAACTCAATATTTAAATATATCTATCATAATACCGTTCTTGGTAAAGTTTTAATATATATTTATCATGAAAGCAAGAATAAAATATGGCCTGATAAATGGGTAATTAAGCATAATTATCGCAGGGCAATGCGAAGGAAACTTGACCTTAAAAACCCAAAATCTTTAAATGAAAAAATCAATTGGTTAAAACTTTACGACCGTAGACCAATACATACCATCTGTGCTGACAAGTATAAGGTTAGAGAATACATAACTAAAAAAATAGGAGACAAATATTTAGTGCCTTTATTATTTGAAACCAAAAACCCAGAAAAACTTTTATCAAATTATTTACCTGAGCATCCCTTTGTAATAAAAACCAACCATGACAGCGGAGGAGTAATCATCGTTTACGACAAAAAAGAATTGGATTACGGCAAAACCCAAGAATTCTATAAGAAACGACTTAAAAACAATTACTACAATAGTTTAAAGGAGTGGCAGTATAAAAACATTGAACCAAGAATAATAATAGAAAAGCTATTACTTACAAATGATGGTAATATCCCTATGGATTATAAAGTTCATTGTTTTAATGGTGAAGCGCACATGATCCAAGTTGATATCGGTAGAGATACACAAAATCATTATCGAAATTGGTACTATCCTGATTGGTCAAGATGTCCATTTAAATGGACAGTAATTAAAAAGGGTAAACCTACCGATCCCGCAAAATTTGATGTAAATCCACCAAAATCACTTACTAAAATGTTAAAACTTTCCAATATTCTTGCGGAACCATTCGCATATGTTAGGATAGATTGGTATGATGTAGATGGTAAACTATATTTTGGGGAAATAACCTTTCACCATGATAGTGGTTGCAGACCAATTGAACCTGAAAAATGGGACTATTTGCTTGGAGATTTGGTGGACCTAAATATTGAATCTAAATAATTATTGTTTTGGTCTTAAAAGTAGTTAGATATTCTATTCTTTTTTTGGTTCTTCTTAATATCCCGGCTTTTTTGTTGGTTTACACAAGTCCTGGTCCAGCTGCCGCGGCTAGCTATTTAACCTCATTATTGCTACTTTTTTATTTCTACTTCAAAAAACCTTGGCAGCAACCAATAATTCCATTAATTGTGTTTACAATTCTGTATTTCACCATAAGTGGATTAAACTACAATGGTGATTCAGTTTATTATTTAAAAGAATTTATTCGATTTTCGATAACTGTGATATGTATGACTCAAGTCATGTACAATTCAAAATTTAGCGATATTTATTATATCCTTCTAATTGGAGGTGTAAGCATCATAATAAATGGAATTATTTTTCCTCAAACAAATGCGATTTACGGCCTGGTCAATGGAAGATTTGGTGGAATTCTCCTGAACCCGAATACTGCCGGAATAACATGTATGCTGGGTATGGCACTATCTTATTCAATAAAAAATACCTGGTGGAGAATGATTGGTCAAGGTATTTTTACTTTTGCAGGTATATTAACACTTTCCCGTACATTCATTGTAGTATGGTTTTTGATTAATTTTTTAGCAGTTCTTAAAAGTAAGAAAAACTTAATTGCTCCGGTAATTGGTAGTATTGCTCTCATCCTGTTATTCACTTTTGCTGATAACAAAAATTTTGCCACAGACAGATTTGACGCTCTAACTAGTTTTTTTACGGAAGGTGAAATTAAATCCAAAACCTTAGGCCACGACACTAGAGACCAGAGTTGGTCTTTATATTATGAATTAATTTATGATAAACCATTTTTTGGAAATGGTTTTCTAAGCTTTCAGCGACCTTCTAGAGGACTACCTGGGGCCCATAATAGTTACCTAATGATAATTGGTGAAAGTGGTTTTTTGCCATTGCTATTATTCTTAGGTATTTTGGTCTACTTATTGAAAAATAGCATAGCTCTATATAGGAAAAAACCATATATACTTTTTGTCCTTTTAGTTGTTATGTTAAATTTAATGGCAAGCCATACATTCTTTTTTTATTACCAAAGTGTATCCCTCTTGATATTTGTTTTTCTAGAGATTAAAAAGTCCAAATTATCGTTTAAAAAAGAAAATAAATTAAATCCTCATTTACAGCAACAAACATAATAACGCAATTTTCAATGCGTTAATAATTGGGTGTAAGTTTAAAATCTCACTTTAAAAAACAAATGAAAATTGATTTTGTTATAGGTAGTTTATATGCTGGAGGGGCTGAAAGAGTTGTATCGACTCTAGCAAATCATTTTGCTGAAAAAGGTCATTCTGTTAGAGTCATAACTTTCCGTGGTGGAGACCACTACTCTCTGCATCCCTCAGTCAAAAGAATCCATGGAACTAGTAAACTCATTTTTTTTAACTACACTGTTTTAAGGGCATTTTTATTTCTATTAAAGTTCTATTTTAAAAGAAAAAACAGACCGGATATAATTAGCTCTCATATCGATCTAATGGGTTTTGCGACCATACCTGTATCTCGAATTTACGGTATTAAACTTACTGTTTCAGAGCATTTTAATCATTTCAACAGAAAACTAACAATTCAGAAAAAAATTTTATGGAACTTTTTGTACAAGTTTCCCGAAACACTTACCGTTTTGACAAAATTTGATCTTCCCTATTTTAAACCCAAGACCAAAAATGTCGAGGTAATTTTGAATCCAAGTTCTTTTGTACCTATAACTGACTTAAATAGAAGTAGGAATCGGACAATTTTGGCTGTGGGAGATTTAAATCGATTTGAACATAAAGGATTTGACAATCTGTTGGATATAGCTGAAGAGGTTTTGACAAGTCAGCCAGATTGGAATTTAAAAATTGTAGGACAGGGAGAATATGGTATGAATATTTTAATGGAAAAAATAAACACTTCACCAATTAAAAAACAAATAATATTTACCGGTTATAGGAATGATGTCAAAGAACTAATGGCTAACTCAGAAATTTTTATCCTATCATCAAGACATGAAGGTCTCCCGTTGGTGCTTATTGAAGCTATGTCCCAAGGTATGGCTTGTATTTCTTATGATTGTATCTCTGGTCCGTCGGAAATAATAGATAGCGGAATAAATGGGCTTTTGATTGACAACCAGAATAAAGAAGAAATGATAGAGAATTTAAAAAACTTAATAGTTGATGATAAATTAAGAAATAAGCTTCGACAAAACTCCATCAAATCCTTAGACAGATTTTCGATAGATAATATAGGCAATCAATGGGAGGATTTATTCAAAAAAATAGTATATAATTAAATACTTCCTCTATTTATTGATATGATCAGACCTAAAATTGCGATTTTAATATATTCCCTCGCAGGAGGAGGTGCAGAGCGTGTAGTATCCTATTTACTTCCTTTTTTGGATGAAAAAGGATGGGAGGTACATTTGGTGCTTATGAATACCACTATTAAATATGACATTCCAAAGCAGATTCATATACATTATCTAGAAAAATCCAACGGATATGAAAATGGATTTTTAAAATTTATCAAACTTCCACTACTGAGCTATAAATATGCACGTTTACTTAAAAAATTGTGTATTACACATTCTTTTGCCTTACTTACCAGACCCAGTTACATTAGTGTAATTGCAAGTTACTTTCTTTCCAGTAAATCCCAATTTGTAATCAGTGAACGTTCATATCCAAGTATGCAATATGGCTATGGTAACCTACAATCCAGAATAAATAATTTTTTAATAAAGAGACTTTACCCCAAGGCAGATAAAATAATTTGTAATTCCAAAGGGAATGGAATGGACCTCGTAAAAAATTACAATATAGATTCCAATAAGATAGTAGTAGTAAACAATCCCATAGACCTTGAAAAAATCGATACCGTATTACCCGATAATTCAATTTTTTCATCGGAATACATCAATATTTTAACCATTGGGAGGATGGATGCTGGAAAAAATCAAGAATTACTTATTCGTGCCTTAGTGGATTTTCCATCAGTACATTTATACATATTGGGAGACGGAATTCTAAAATCACATTTAGAATCATTGGTTGGAGCGAACAATATTGGCAATAGGGTAACCTTCCTAGGGTTTGATAGTAATCCCTTTAAATATTTGAAGGCCGTAGACATATTCATGTTCGGGTCCAATCACGAAGGCTTCCCAAATGTACTTCTAGAGGCCATGGCCTGCGGTCTGCCCATTTTAACCACCAATTGTAAATCTGGCCCAGATGAGATTATGGAATTAAAAACTCCCAAAATGGATGATATCATGATTACGGACTATGGTATCCTTACCCCCGTAGGCGATTTGGATCTGATGAAAAAAGGCTTGAAATACTGTTTGGAACATCCAGAATATCTAGAACGCTGCCGGATTAGGGTAAAAGAGCGAATCCAAGATTTTAAAAGGGAACCTATTCTAGAAGCGTATACCCAACATATAGTATCCTAATTTTACAAATGTCCTCCACTACCCAACAAAAAGAAAAAATAAAGATTATCCGTACTGCTGCTGTGCCAGGTTCTCTTTACACCCTCTTAAAAGGTCAATTGGCCTATTTGAACCAGGAGTACGAAATAATAGGAGTGTCCTCTGATGGCCCACTATTACAGGAAACTTCAAAAAGGGAAGGTATTAGAACCATTGCAGTTCCCATTGAAAGAAATATAAGCCCCCTAAAGGATTTGCAAGGACTTTTTAAATTGTACAAAGTCTTTAAAAAGGAAAAACCTTTTATGGTGCATAGCATTACCCCAAAAGCTGGTCTATTATCCATGATCGCAGCCTACTTTGCCAGAGTACCAAAAAGAGTTCATATGTTCACAGGATTAATTTTCCCCACTCAAACCGGACCTAAAAAACAGCTATTATTATTTTTTGACAAACTCATCTGTAAATTTGCGACCCATGTATATCCAGAGGGGAACGGGGTCAAAAACGACTTGATCAACTACGGGGTTACCAAAAAACCTCTTAACGTAATAGCCAATGGGAATGTAAATGGATTGAATCTAGAATATTTTTCACCTGGTCATTACTCAGAAGAGGATACTTCTGCCCTAAAATCACAACTTAATCTTTCAAGCTCAGATTTTTTATGGGTATATGTAGGTCGTTTGGTCAATGACAAAGGTGTAAACGAATTAATGGAGGCCTTTAATAGTTTGACCAAAAAATATAAGAATACCAAACTTATATTGGTAGGTTCAGACGACGGGGAAACAGATATATTACCGTTGGCTACACGCGAGATAATTCATGGCCATCCAGATATTGTGGCAATAGGCCAACAAAAGGATGTTAGGCCCTTTTTGGCATTGGCAGATGCTTTTGTTTTTCCCAGTTATAGGGAAGGTTTTCCAAATGTAGTCCTGGAGGCGGGTGCCATGGGCTTACCGGCGATAGTCACGGATATTAATGGAAGTAATGAAATTATTATTGATGGGGTGAATGGATTGATCATTCCCTCCAAAGATTCGTTGGCTCTAAAAAAAGCTATGGAAAGATTTTTAACGGATTCCTCCCTAGTTAATTCCATGAGCCAAAAAGCACGTGATCTTGTTGTGAATAGATATAACCGTGACCTTGTATGGGCGGCGCTTAGCGAAGAATACAAAAAAATAATTGCCAATTAAATGTACCTTAGGGTTACTTTTATTTAATCAACCCTTTACACATATTTATTGAGTCTTTGTGCAATCATAATGATCTAACTTAGTAATTTTTGGTTTCTTTGTCCTATGAAAAGTAACATTATCGGCTACGGTTCCTTCTTCCATAAAACCGATCTTAAAAAGCTACCAGCCGTTTCGAATTCCTTTTTAAACGGGCACCAGCTTTTTTATGCTGGCAGGTATGCCATGAAGTACGTTTTTGACAAATTGATCCAAAACCATGAAATTGTCCACATCTGGTTACCACAGTATTACTGTCCCTTTGTTAAGGAGTGGTTGGAAACAGCATATTCCAACCTAAAATATTATGACATTGATCCGTTTGACCCCTATGCTCAAATAGACTATTCCACATTCAGCACCAAGGATATTGTATTGGCAAATAACTATTGGGGCCTTAAAAAAAATACCATTCCCACCAGGGCGCGTCCCCTGATCGTGGAGGACCACTCCCACGGTTGGCTCAGCCCTGGCTGTATAGAAAGTGAAGCGGACCTGTGTATTGCATCCTTACGGAAAACCGTGCCCCTTCCTTTGGGCGGTATTGCTTGGAAACCCTTAAAGAGCTCCCTTCAGCTTTCCCTTCCCCAACTAAAAAGCCTACCCAATGCCCATGAAATGGAGGTAGCCTGGAAATTGGTAGATACCGCTATGGCCTTAAAGGCCAATTGCACCACAGAAAAGGACAAGACCCAATTTTTGGAGGACTATGGAAAAGGCGAACAGCTTTTACGTACTACGCAGGAAATCGTTCCCTTGAATCCAGATCATGAAAAAGTAATGGCCCAGGCCCTATGTAAAGACTATAACGCCTATAAACTTAAAAATTGGGACACCATGCAGACCTTGCTTAAAGGAAACGATGCTTTTAAAGTGCTTCCAAAAGCGCAAGGGACTCCCTTTGGACTCCTTTTGGCATTTAAAAAGGAAGATGATTTAAAACGTCTAAAACAACATTTAATCTCCAAAACCATTTATCCGGCGGAACTTTGGCCCAAAAACAATATTCACCATGATTATAAGTTCTTATTGAACATACATATCGATTTCAGATACGGAAAAGCGGATATTGCGTATATCGCCTCCGCTATCAACGAATGGAACAACTAAGAAAGCAGAATCTTCTATGTACAAAAAATATTTTAAAAGACCCCTCGATTTTTTACTTTCCCTTTTTGGGCTACTTATTACCTCCCCTATTCTTATTTTGGCCATAATCGCGATTGCCATAAGCTTTAGGGAAAATCCATTTTTCACCCAAAAAAGACCGGGGAAACATGAGAAGATATTTTCCGTTCTTAAACTGAAGACCATGAACAGTAAAAAGGACAAGGATGGAAAATTGCTACCTGACAAATACAGACTTACGCCCTTTGGAATATTTATTAGAAAGACCTCTATTGATGAGCTACCGCAATTGATCAACGTATTAAAAGGAGACATGAGCCTGATCGGCCCAAGGCCCTTGCTGATCCGGTATCTGCCCTATTATAGGGAAAATGAAAAGCCACGATTCCTGATCAGGCCCGGTATTACGGGTCTGGCCCAAATTTCCGGTAGAAATTACATGACCTGGGAGGAACGTTTTGAAAAGGATATCGAATATATGCACAACATGAGCTTCAAACAGGATTTGTTCATCATTTGGAAAACCATTCAAAAGATATTCAACCCCGGTGAGATAGAAGTGGACCCCAATTCCAATCCGGCCATGCTGGCCATGGACCTTCAGAGAAAGGAATGGCCAGAATTTAAACACGTTCAAAAATCGTAGTAGGAAACATCCCTTGCTATCCCTAATCAACTAGGTTTAGTTAGTTGGATGTTACCTATGACCAATGCAACCATTAAATAGAAACACATGAAAATCGTTTTCATTGTAATGCGGTTGGGAAAGGATGGCCTGGCCACCAATATTAGGGATTTAGCCCAAGGCATGGTGGAAAGGGGGCACGAGCTCCACATTATTACCAGTGGATTTAAGATTAAGGAGGCATCTGACAATTCTTTTTTTGACGAGCTCAAAAGCCGCTTTCAATCCTTGGGAATAGTAATTCATTACTTCAAGGAGCCAATAGGCAATCCTTTAAAAAAAGGAATGGCTTCTTTCTCAAGCCTGTTCAGGATTTCTTCACTGTTTCGAAAAATTGATCCGGACGTAATCCATTGCCACTCCCCCAACCTAACCTTTATACCGTACCTTTTGGGAAGGAAGTATGTGTCCACCGTCCACGCCGATACCATACGGCCCAATATGCGGTACAAGCATCCTACCTTATTGATTGCGGTCAGCGAAGGTTCCAAGGAATTTACAAAAAGAGTCATGGGTTCACCTGAAAGCTCCATTAGAATGGTGTACCACGGCATTTCGGAGAGGTTCGCAGTACAGGAGGACAAAGCAAATCTGGAAAGACTTAAAACGGAGTTCAAAATCCCACAGGATAAATTCCTAATTGGTGTCGTGGGCAGAATTACTCCCCAAAAGGGTACGGATATTCTGGTTGAGGCCTTGGGCAAATTTTTGCCGGCAAAAATCCTGGACCAGGTGCACGTTATCATCGTAGGGGATTATCAATCCGAAAGCCAAAAAGTATGGCTGGATACCATGCTACGCGAACATCAATTGTCAGATAAATTCAGTGTTCTTGGCTTTAGAGATCCCAAACCATTCTATCAACTGTTCGATGTTTTTGTCCTCCCTTCCCGATCAGATACCTTCGGCTTGGTGGCCGTGGAATCCATGATGAGCGGTTGTTGCACCATAAGGTCCAATGCCAACGGGGCCTATGACCAAATTGATCCCGGTGTTGATGGCCTAATCTTTGAAATGGACAATGCACAGGAGTTGGCACTACATCTAGAAAATGTATTTCTGGATGGGGCCTTCAGGTCCAAATTGGCGCAAAACGGAAAACAAAAGGCTTTGGCCAATTTTACAGTAGCGAAAATGGTTGACAACACGTTGGAGATTTATAAGGAACTGGAACGTATGTAGTAGACCTGGACTATAGTGTTAGCCCATTTTCTCCCGATATTTAGGGAAAAAACCTTGCGCCACGTTGAGGGCATCCATTTTGGAACTTTCGGCCCTGTTTAGTTCACACAACTTCAGGTAAGCCTCATGATCGATAATTTTTCTACCCGTGTAAAAGTGAATATCATCATCATAGGGAAAATACTTCTTTTTGTACAGGTACAGGTTATCCGTTTCGCTATTGGACAAACCCCCGCCTATCATGTAATATTCCAAACCAACGCCCCTTGCCCACTCAATGGCATTTATTTTAAGGTACTCGTTGGGGCGCAATTTAAAATGGTCCGAGCTTGTGCCCCCTAAATAAGAGTACATGGTGTCGTTGGAAATCAAAAATAGCTCACAAGAAATAGGCAAATCCCCTTCATACACCAAACCTACGGCATATTTTCCCGGGTTCTGCGCTGCAAAATTGGTAAAGTATTCCAAGGGATGATAGAATGAATCAATGGCATCCCTGCGGTCCATAGTCCCTATATACACATCATAAAAGGCCTTTACCTTTTCCAATGCAATATCTTTGTAGTGGATTTCAAAAACTAGACCTTCCTTTTTGGCCTTTCTAAACTGGTTTCTGGTATTTGATTTTAGGTTGGACCAGAAATTATCCCAATCCGCTATGTTACCCCTAACATTACGTAAGGTATGAACCTTGGTACCCGTATAACCTTCATAGTTATGCTTGAAATTAAATCGGATAAATTCAGAAACGACTTTGTTTTCCTTATACCAATTGTCTACCAATTTCCAAAAATCCTCAATAAGTTCCTGGCTCATCACGGTGTCAAAAAGAGGGCCGTTGTACCCCCAAGGGCTGGTCACGTCAAAATATCCGGTTTCCTTTCCATGCATTATAATTTGTCTTTGGATAAAAGGCATTACGGCCTTTAAAGCACCATTTATCTTATAGGTGAAGAAATTAAGTTCTTGATGGTCCAGGTGATTGTTAAGTAACTCCAGGCTATAATAAGGATTCGTGTTATCAATAAGGGAAATAGAATGTTTATAATTGGATATAGCTTCTGGTGTAGTAAGGGAAATGGATTCTAATGTTGATTTAGACATAATTATAGTAATTTCTCTAATTTAATTTTGAACTAATTAAGATTGTTGTGAATTGGTTTTAACATACTGTCTCATTTCTTTTTATTCATACGTGAGGCAAGAGTTATCAATAATGATAAAATCCACTTTTTGTTTAGGCATACATTCATAATTTTAACCACCAAAGAAGGACTACCATGAATTGGTATCGTACTTTTAATTGGATACATGTTACGCTGCTCGAACGTATTTACAACGTTTATTATTTTATCACGGTCCTTTTCAAATCTCAAATATTTTAAAATCATAAAAAAGGCATAATAGTCCCGCTTTTGAACAAGATCGCCCATAGCAGTACTATCCACCATCAAATGGTATTTATTGGGATTTTGAATAAGGTCGTTAAATCCCAACAACATGGCGTATGTAGCATCTGCGAGGCGTAACTTATGGGCGGCGATGTTGTCACTGGTCCGCATAATGGAAACGGGGGACTGAAAATACCAATGGGCGTGTATTGGCAGGATCGCCATTCGTTGGCTTGCAAGCACCAATTTATAGGTAAAGGAAACGTCGGCCATGATTAGGTCATCCATTTTTATGGCAAAGTCCCTTAAAAGTTCCCTTTTGGCAAAATACCACCAAACTTCAACTTTAGGAAGGGAATTTTCCCTTAAAAAAGAGGCCCCGGAGGCTATCTTAATTTCAGGTAAATCCAATTTGGAAGGGATACGGTCTTCATTTGATATAGATGTTTCCCGGGATTCAAAACCTATAAAATCCAAATGATTTCTCAAAGCAAAATCCAAAATTCCCGATAATGTATTGGGTACCAAATAATCATCGGCATCCAAACAATATATATATTCCCCTTTGGCAAGATCAAACAACCTGTTTCGCGTTGCAGCGTTCCCTTGGTTTTTTTGATTTTCCAGAACCATATTGGGCTTACCCGCAATAAAATCCTCGATTATTTCCCCACTACCGTCCGTACTCCCGTCATTCACCAATAGCACCTCGTAATTTTCTTCAGAAATCCCTTGCTTTGAAACACTTTCCAGACAATTTATGATGTGTTTCTCAGCGTTATAAACAGGAATAAGTATACTTAAATGCATAGTTGGGGATATTGGAACTCAAAGTAAATTATAAATTTGAGGTCAAAATTAAGATAATGTTTTAAACGGAATAAAGGTTGTTGGTTGAAAAGCCTTATTAATGGGCCAAGATTACCTATGCACTAAGGTATACCGTGGAAATTGTCCATTACTCAAATATGAAGCCATCGTTTAGGAAAACACGTGTTTGATATATTTTGACACATACGGCACCGTCAACGCCTTGCACTGTAAGGGGCGTCAAGAAGAAATATTACTGTTCCCCGGCCAAAAAGCAGATACGTTGACAGGTGGGGGATTTTGTCCTTGAACCCACAGTATGCTTGCCGATATTTGCCTGCAAAAGGAATATAGGCCAAGGGACCAAAGGACCAAAACAATATGGTACGTCCAATAAGGTAAACGACCTATGGGTAATCATGAAAGGTAGTGTAGCACCTTTAAATTACCTTTCAACGCAAACTTTGGAGAATTTAAATCTCAATTATCGAGCAAAAAAACAAGTACCTCAGTTCCCTACGATGATCTTTTTAAATACGGTTTTTCTTAAGGTGGATATTTGGATCAAGTACATCCCGGGGCTTAAATACTCAGGTGCTATTTCTAGTTGATTATAACCTTGTACGGCATAAAAATCATCCTGATAAACCTTAGCACCATTAATATCATAAACATAGATAAAAAGGAAGGTTTCCGATGCACTCGTAAACTGTATCCCAATCCTTTCATTTTGTAAAACCGGGTTTGGGGTTACGGTGAGGTCATGAAAAGGGCTAGCCTTTACCTCTTTTCCTAGGTTTGTTTTTAAGGAAACCGTACTTATGTTTTGTTCGTTTCTAATGATTTCTATGGCGTTTATCAAGGGGTTCTCCGAAGCCCCGTGCAAAAAGCCTACCTCCAGTGATCCACCGCTAACCGTCACCGGATAGCTCAGCATTCCGCCCCTGCGGTGGCCGAACTCCGAGACAAGGTCAAGATCGCCGCGCACCACGGTGCCCTCAAGGGCCACCGAGAACACCCGGTCGCCCACCGCGTCCGTAGCATAGTAATGGTCACCCAGGTACAGGTTCACCACATAATCCCCGTCCGCCAGTGGGATGCCATAGGTCATCTCAGGACCTGTAGCGGGATCCCAACGCTCCCTTGAGAAAAGCG